>JBEVJD010000335.1:0-13047 GCA_040510435.1 Pyrinomonadaceae bacterium
CTTGACTATGCTGTATCGTTCGACGCAGTGTCGCAGTCGTGCGGGCGCTGCCGTGTAGAAGTTGTCCCACAGTGCCTCCTTAGCGGGTAATAGTAAGCAGGCTACACCATCACACCGTGGGACTGAACAAGTAGGCTCCGCTTAACGGTCGCTGACGATGACAACCGAACGGTTCGAAATAACGAAAGGTCTTCTACTGACTACTGTCTACTGACTACTGTCTCCTGTTTTATGAGAAACGTTCTGGTCACGGGCGGGGCGGGGTTCATCGGGTCGCACCTGGTCGCGCGTCTGCTCGCCGAAGGGCAGTGGCGCGTGGTCGTCGTGGACGACTTCAACGACTTCTACGACCCCGCTCTGAAGCGCCGCAACGTCGAGCCGCACCTCGGGCGCGCCGACTTCGCGCTGCGCGCGGCCGACATACGCGACCGCGCGGCGCTCGACGAAGTATTCGCAGAGACGCGGTTCGACGTAATCGTCCACCTCGCGGCGCGCGCGGGCGTCCGGCCGTCGCTGGCGGAGCCCGTGCTCTACACCGAGACGAACATCAACGGCACCGTCAACCTCCTTGAGCTGGCGCGCGCCCACGGCGTGAGGCAGTTCGTCTTCGGCTCCTCGTCCTCGGTCTACGGCGAGAACGAGAAGGTGCCCTTCGCCGAGGACGACCCCGTCAACCGACCCATCAGCCCTTACGCGGCGACGAAGGCGGCGGGCGAGCTGCTGTGCCACACCTACTCGCACCTGTTCGGCCTGCGCTGCATAGCCCTGCGCTTCTTCACCGTCTACGGCGCGCGCCAGCGGCCCGACCTCGCCATCCACAAGTTCGCACGGCTCATCTCCGAAGGGCAGCCGATCCCGGTCTTCGGCGACGGCACGACGCGGCGCGACTACACCTTCGTTGAAGACATCGTCGCGGGCGTGCGCGCGGCGATGGACTACGAGGCTTCAGACTACGAGGTCGTCAACCTCGGCGGCTCGCGCACGGTGAGCCTGAGCGAGCTGATCGCGCTGCTCGAACGCGAGCTGGGGCGGAAGGCGCGCATAGACCGCCAGCCGCCCCAGCCCGGCGACGTGCCGCAGACCTACGCCG
Source organism: Pyrinomonadaceae bacterium (assembly GCA_040510435.1). Lineage (GTDB taxonomy): Bacteria > Acidobacteriota > Blastocatellia > Pyrinomonadales > Pyrinomonadaceae > QHXN01. The sequence continues at coordinate 1,091 of JBEVJD010000335.1, forward strand.
ACGTGACGAAGGCGCGCCGCCTCCTCGGCTACGACCCGCAGACGCCCATCGAGGAGGGCATCCGCCGCTTCGTCGAGTGGTTTAAAGGCCGTGAACCGTGAACCGTCAACCGTGACGAGAAGAAGACAGTATTTTTCTTGTCACGGTTGACGGTTGACGGTTCACGCGAAGGATTTTTATGAAGATTTATGACGAGGAAGAGACCGTCATCAGCCCGGCCGAGGACGTGACCGTGGCGGCGACGTTGGCGGAGCCGGGCGAGGCGCCGGAGATTTCGCTGTTCCTGCCCGTGCTCAACGAGGAGCCGAACCTGCGCCCGCTGCACCTGAAGATCGACGAGGCGCTGGCGCAACTCGGGCGCACGGCCGAGATCATCTACGTGGACGATGGGAGCACGGACGGCAGCCTCGAAGTCCTGCGCGAACTCGCGCGGCGCGACCCGCGCGTGAGGGTCGTCGCGCTCAGGCGCAACTACGGGCAGACGGCCGCGATGGCTGCCGGCATCGACGCCGCGCGCGGCAAAGTCCTGATCCCGATGGACGCTGACCTCCAGAACGACCCGGCCGACGTGGGGCGCCTGCTCGACAAGCTCGACGAGGGCTTCGACGTGGTCTCGGGCTGGCGCAAGGAGCGGCAGGACAAGATGGTCTCGCGCAAGATTCCGTCGATGATCGCCAACCGCATCATCTCGTTCATCGGCGGCGTGCGCCTGCATGACTACGGCTGCTCGCTCAAGGCTTACCGCCGCGAGTTCCTCAAAGAGGTCAGGCTCTACGGCGAGATGCACCGCTTCATCCCCATCTACGCCAGTTGGGTCGGCGCGCGCGTCACGGAGATTCCCGTCCGCCACCACCCGCGCACGATGGGTCAGTCGAAGTACGGGTTGTCGCGCACCTTCAAGGTGATGCTCGACCTGATGACCATCAAGTTCATGGCCTCGTACCACACGAAGCCCATCTACGTCTTCGGCATGTTCGGCTTTGGCGCGTTCACCATCTCGACGGTCGCCTTCGTGTGGGCGCTCATCCGCAAGCTCGGCGGCGAGTCCTTCATCCGCAATCCGCTCTTCAGCGTCTCCATCGTTACGTTCGCCGTCGGCATTCAGTTCATCCTCATGGGGCTGCTGGCCGAGATGCTCGTGCGCACCTACCACGAGTCGCAGGCCAAGTCCATCTACGCCGTCCGCGAGCGCCTCGGCTTCCGCGACGAGGAGTAGCGACAAGCCCCCACGAAAATTTTCGCGCGCGCCGCCAACCGTGCGGCGCGCATTCGTGTCTCTTAAGTCGTAAGACACGAACGCGCGCCGACGTGCGGCGGCCGCACGCGCGAAAGGACGAGCCATGAGGAAGCTGCTGCTCTGCGTCGTACTTTTTCTACTGACGAACGCGAACGTCCGCGGTCAGGAGGCGCGCGTCGAGCCGCCGGCCTCCTTACCCACGGCCGAGGCCGGGCGCCTGCTGAAGTCGCAGGGCCACCGCGAGCGCGCGTGGGGCGCTTACCTCACGGGGGCGCATGGGCTGAAGGAGCAGACGCCGCTGCTGGTCGAGCTGCTCTCAGACCCCGCGCTCGCCGCGGGCGGGCTGGAGGATGCGCTCGTGCGTCAGGCGGCGCTCGACGCCCTCATACGCCTCGACGCGGAAGTCCCGGCCGAGACCCTTCTCGCGCTCTACTACTATTCGCCCGTCGAGGTCATCATCCTGCTCGCGCGCGAGCCGCGGCAGAACCAGCAAACGCTCCTCTCGCTCTTCACGGACGGGAGCCCGCCCGCCAACTGGCTCGCCGTCGGCAACATGCTCGCGGAGATGCGCGCCCCGGGCTTCGCCGCGCGACTGCTGGCAGGGCTGAAGATCAACGCCGTCGTCTACGTCTACGACTACGAGAGCGACCGCGGCTACGGCGGCGGCTCCAACGGCGGCTGCGGGTGCGGCGGAGAGCCCGCGCCCGAAGGGTTCCCGCCCGTCTCCTTCTACGACCTGACGACGACCGATACGCGCGGCGCGGTCGTGGTTGCGCCCGGCCGCCACACGGTCTACTACCACCGCACATCCTGGCGCGGCTGTTCGAATGGCCCGGTCTGGACTCAGCGCGACGATCTCCGCGTCGAGTACGTCGCCGAACTGCTGGGGACGACCGAAGAGGATTTGAAGCTTAAGGCGAAGCCCTCCCACGAGGTCATCTGTAATGAAGAGCGCCAGTGCCGGCGCGCGCTCGCGGCCGTGCGCGACGAGGTCGTCGGCGGCTACGCGGACGCGCTCACGCGCCTGCTCGCCGCCGAACTGCTCGACCCGGCCGAGGCCGCCGAACTGAAGCCGGATGTGACCCTCCACCTCGAAGACTTGCGCGACCGGAAGCCCTTCCCGCTGCCCTCCAAGTTCAAAGGCGTGAAGGTCGAGGTCTTCTTACACGAGCCGGAACCGGAGGCGGACGCCGCCGCCGCCGAGCCCGCGCCGGACGAGCCGCGCTGAACGACGCGTTCGCACGCGCGCGCCGCCGTGTTGTATCTTGGCGGCGATGCCGTTAGAGCTTGAGCGTGCCTACGAAGATTTGCGCGCGTGGTGCCGCGCGCGCGGCCACGCGGGGCACGACCCCTTCGACGCGCTCAACAGCCGCCTCTTCCGCGCCACGCCCCTCAAGCATTCGCGCCTCGCGCGGCTCGCCTGGACACAAGCCTTCAAACGCTCGCCCTTCAACCTGCGCCCGCTCGCGCTCGTCCCCGCGGGAAAGAACGCGAAGGGCACGGCCCTCTTCGCGCTCGCGGCGCTCTCGCGCTTCCGCGCGACGGGCCGGGAAGAGTACGAGCGCGAGGCGCGCGCGCTCCTCGAAGACCTGCTCGCCGCGCGCGAGGAGACGGGCGGCGCGGCGTGGGGCTACAACTTCGACTGGCAGGGTCGCGCCTTCTACGCGCCGCGCGGCACGCCGACCGTCGTGCCGACGGCCTTCGCCGTCCGCGCGCTCGTCGAGGCGACCCGCGACCTCGACACGCCCGGCGAGGAGGGCACCGTCTCCGGAGGCGTCTGGCCTTACCTGACGGCGGCGACCAACGCCTGCCGCTTCATCCTCAAAGACCTCAAACGCTCCGACGAGTCGGACGAAGAGGTCTGCTTCAGCTACACGCCGCTCGACCGCACGCGCGTCTTCAACGCCTCCCTGCTCGCGGGCGAGGCGCTGGGGGCCGCGGGCGCCGTCACGGGGCCGAAGCTCTGGCCGGACTACGCGCTGCGCTCGGCGCGCTACGTCGTGCGCCGCCAGCGCGACGACGGGTCTTGGGCCTACGGCGCGGACTCGTACCAGAGTTGGGCCGACAACTTCCACACGGCCTTCGTGCTGACTTCATTAACACGCATACTGCGCGACTGCGCGCCGCAGCTCTCGACGGACGAGAAGACGCGCGCGGAGATTGAGGGCGCCATCGCGAGTGGCTACCGCTTCTGGCGCGAGGGCTTCTTTCTTGCGGACGGCTGGCCGAAATACTACCATCGCACGGCGCACCCGGCCGACGCGCACTCGGCCGGCGCCGCCCTCGTCGCGCTCGCGGAACTGCGAGACAGGGAGCCGGACGCCGCAGAACTCGCGCACCGCGTCGCCGCCTGGGCGCTGCGCGAGCTGCGCGACCCGCGCGGCTTCTTCTACTACCAGAAGCGACGCCTCCGCACCGTGCGCACGCCCTACATGCGCTGGTCGCAGGCGTGGATGGCCTACGGATTGGCGCGGATTCTGGAAGTGGACGGTAACGAGTAGTCAGTAGCCAGTAGTCAATAGTCAGTAGCGCTCCGCGCCGCGGTCGTTGATGATGACAGCCGGAGGGTTCGAGCGACGAAGGGTTTTCTACTGGCTACTGACTACTGACTACTGACTACTGACTACTCCCCCATGCTCCTCTGGATCGACCTTGCGAACTCGCCGCACGTGCCCTTCTTCAGCGCTCTGGCGGGGGAGTTCGTGGCGCGCGGGCACGAGGTCAGGGTGACGGCGAGGGAGTTCGCGCAGACGGTCGAACTGGCCGAGGCCGCGGGTCTGCGGCCCGAGGTTTTGGGCGGGCACGGCGGCGGGCGCCTGTCGGGGAAGGCCGGGAACCTCCTGGGGCGCGCGTGGGCTCTGAAGCGCTGGGCGCGCTGGAAAGGATTCGGGCTCGCCGTCAGTCACAACTCTTACTCGCAGGTGTTGGCGGCGCGCGCGTCGGGTCTGCGCGCGGTGACGCTGATGGACTACGAGCATCAGCCGGCGAACCACCTCGCGTTCCGTCTGGCGTCGCGCGTGGTCGTGCCCGAGGCGTTTCCGGAAGAGGCGCTCAAACGCTTCGGCGCGGGCGGGCGCAAGGTTCGGCGTTACCGTGGGATAAAAGAGGACGTTTATCTCGCGGACTTCAAGCCCGACCCGGAGTTCGGCGGGTTGTTGACGGAGAAGTTCGGGATTGACGTGAGTCGGGACACGCTGGTCGTCGTCCGACCCCCCGCGCGCGAAGCGCTCTACCACCGCTTCGAGAACGAGCTGTTCGGCGAACTGCTCGCTTCGCTCGTCGCGCGGCCGGGCGTCAAGGTCGTCCTGCTCGCGCGCACGGCCGCGCAGCGCGAAGAGCTTGTGGCGCGCCACGCGTCGGACAACCTCTTCGCCCCGCGCGAAGCGCTCGACGGCGCGAACCTCGTCGCAGCCGCAGACCTCGTGGTGAGCGCGGGCGGGACGATGAACCGCGAGGCCGCCGCGCTCGGCGTGCCCGCCGCGACCGTCTACGCGGGGCGCTGGGCGGCCGTGGACGAACAGCTCGTCCGCGAAGGCCGCCTCAAGCGCATCGGCACGCGCGAAGACCTTGAGAGCCTGCGCGTCGGGAAGAAAGGCGACACGACCCCGCGCCGCCGGACGGGCGTTCGCGCAGAGGTAGCTGAATTAGTGATGAGTGATGAGTGATAAGTGATAAGAGAATACAAGGCCCCTTGTTCTTCTCTTAGCACTCATCACTCATCACTCATCACTCATCACTTATGAGGGCTGAACGGACAGGGAGTAGGGCGGCGGTGGCGAAGGTGCCGCGGGCGGCGGCGCGCGCGCCGGGGTGGGTCGTGCCCGCGGTGAAGGCGGCGCTGGTGTTGGCGGACGCCGCGGTGGCCGTCGCCTGTTTCTGCGCCGCCTACGCGCTGCGCGAGGGCGGGAGCCTGCTCGTGGATTTCAGCTTCGCGCGCGGGTTCGTGTGGGAGCCGCGCTTCGAGCCCTACGCGGCGCTGCTGTGGTTCGTCGTCGCGGTGCGGCTCGTGTCGAACGTTTATTACGACCTCTATCGTTTGCGCGGAGAGTTCTCGTACCTCGACGAGTGCGTGCGCGTCTTCCGCGCGGCGGCCGTCGGGTCGCTGCTCATCGTGGCGTGGGCGTTCCTCTACCGCGGCGGGTTCGAGTTCCGCGCCTTCTCCTACGCGCGCGCCGTCTTCGTCCTCGACTTCGCGCTCGCGCTCGCGGCCTACACAATCCTGCGCCTCGCCACGCGCGCCGCGCAGAGCGCCGTCCGCCGCCGCGAGATAAACCTCATCCCGACGCTCGTCGTCGGGCGCGGCGTGGAGGCCGCGCTCTGCGTGCGCGAGATGCGTGCGCGGCGCGAGCTGGGCTACAGGGTCATCGGCGTGGTCGAGACGGGCACAGGCCCTTTAGATGCAGAGTTCGAGGGCGTGCCCGTCGTCGCAGACCTGAGCGGTTTGCCCGAGGCGATACGCGAAACGGGGGCCAACGAGGTCATCATCACAGACACGACGCTCTCGGGCGACATGCTCTTCGAGGTGATGATGCGCGTGGGGCGTCGGCGCGGCGTCGAGTTCCGCGTCGCCCCGTCGCTCTTCAACTGCCTGCCGCGTAAGACGGAGGTTGACCAGATCGGCGTGCTGCCCGTCATCACGCTCTTCCGCGAGCCGCTGGGGCAGGGCGCGCGCCTCGTCAAGCGCGCCTTCGACATCGTCGCCGCCGCGTTCGCGCTCGTGCTGCTCTCGCCGCTGTGGGTCTTGATGGCCGTGCTCATCAAGCTCGACTCGAAGGGGCCGGTGCTCTACAGGCAGGAGCGCGTCGGGATGGACGGGCGCATCTTTCTCTTCCTCAAGTTCCGCACGATGCGGACGGGCGCCGACGACCGCATCCACCGCGAGTTCCAGCGCCAGTACATCGAGGGGCGCCCCGAGACGAACCTCGGCGACGACCTGCGCCCCGTCTACAAACTCCACGACGACCCGCGCGTGACGCGCACGGGACGCTGGCTCCGCCGCACGAGTTTGGACGAGCTGCCGCAACTCTTGAACGTCCTGCGCGGCGACATGAGTCTGGTGGGGCCGCGACCCCCGATTCCTTACGAGGTGGAGGCGTATGCGCTCTGGCACCGCAAGCGGCTCGACATGAAGCCGGGGATGACGGGGCTCTGGCAGGTGTCGGGTCGCAACCGTCTCTCGTTCGACGAGATGGTCAGGCTCGACCTCTTCTACATCGAGAACTGGTCGCTCTGGCTCGACCTCAAGATCATGCTCCGCACGCTCCCGGTGCTTCTGCGCGGCGAGGCGTATTAGGGAGATGAGAGAAGGGGAGAAGGGGCGACGGGGGGCGGGGGCGACGGGGGCTGAAGGCACCGCCACGCCTCATGTCCCCCCGTCGCCCCTTCTCTCCCTCTCCCCCTCTTCGTTTCCGGTCTGGCTTGAGCGCGCGACCGTGGCCTGCCTCTTCCTGTACGCGGCGGCCGCGCCGCACTCGATTGCGGGGACGCAGACGGCGTGGCTGCTGGCGATGCTCTTCTGGGTCGTGCGACTGTGCATCAGGCCGCGCCCCGCGCTCTTCCGCACGCCGGTAGACCCGTGGCTGTTCGGCTTCTTCGTCCTCACCTTCGTGACCGCGCTCACCTCCTACAACCCCGAGGTCTCCATCGGCAAACTGCGCGCGGCGAGTCTGTTCACCGTCGTCTACGTCGTGGCGCAGAACGTTCGGAGCACGCGCGTGCTGCGCGCGCTCGCGCTCACGCTGGTCGTCTCGTGCGCGCTCGGGCTCGTCCACACGTTCTCTACTTACGCGCGGGGCCGCGGCGTGAAGTTGCATTCGCTCGCGGCCGACAGTCCTCTGCGCGCGACGGGCTTCGTCGAGGGCGACACGATACTTTCGGTGGACGGGGCGGAGGTGCGGAGCCCCGCGGACGTTGTGACCCGGATAGAAACGGAGGGGGCGCGGGGGCGCGAGCGCGCCTACCGCTTCCCCGACGGGAAGGTCGCGTGCCGCTGGGACGAGGGCGCGTCCTGCGTGCGCGTCTACCGCGCGGAGGCGATGCCGACGGGGAACGTCGCGCGCGCGGGGCTGCCGCCGGGGGCGACGGCCGAGGCGCGGCTCGGCATCACGGCGTGGTCGAAGGGGCGCGACGAGCGCGCGAGCGGGTTCTACGGACAGTACCAGACCTACGCGGAGGTCTTGCAGCTCGTCGCCTCGCTGGCGCTGGGGATGCTGCTCAGCTTGCGGCGTAAGCTGAGCTTGAAGGGGTTGCTGTTGGGCGTCGCGCTGGCGGGGATGGTGGCCGCGCTGATTCTGACGGTGACGCGCGCGTCGTGGGCGGGGCTGCTCGCGTCGGCGTTCACGATTGCGCTCGTCGGGACAAGCCGCCGGACGCTGCTCTGGACGGCGGCGCTCGCGCTGCCGCTCGCGCTCGCGGGGCTCTTCGTCTTGCAGCAGAAGCGGCAGGTCGGCTTCATCGACACGAAGGAGGGCTCGACCTCTTGGCGTCTGCTCGTCTGGCGCGAGGGCGCGGAGGTCTTGGCGAGCAGTCCGCGCCACCTGCTCGTCGGCGTCGGGATGGATTCGCTCAAGCGGCGCTGGCGCGAGTGGGACATGTTCGACCAGGGGCGGCAGCCGTGGGGGCACCTGCACTCGACGCCGTTGCAGATAGCCTTCGAGCGGGGCCTGCCGGCGCTGCTGGTGTGGGCGGCGTGGCTCTTCGTCTACGGGCGGATGCTCTGGCGGCTGGCGCGCGGGGGGCTGGAGGGCGACTGGGTCGTACGCGGGCTGGCGCTGGGGGCTCTGGGCGGGCTCGTCGGCTTCCTCGCCGCGGGGCTCGTGCACTACAACTTCGGCGACTCCGAGGTGGTCATGGTCTTCTACCTCATCATGGGTCTCGCCCTCGCGGCGGAAAGATTAGTAGGCGGTAGGCGGGAAACAGTTAGGCAGTAGGCAGATGGCAGTTAAGAGCCTTAAACTTGAGAGCGTTCTTGATTTTGCTCCGGCCGCTTGACGCAGGACAACAAAATGACTTACGCAGTCGGCTGACTGCCTACTGCCATCCACCTACTGCCTGCTGTCTCCCGCCCACTCCCCTGAACCGCGAGCCCGGCGCGCGCGTATACAAAGCGGGTTAGAAGAAGGGAACGAAGATGAAGAAAATTGCCGCCCTGCTCGCCTTCGCCGTCGCGCTCGTGGGCGCGATTCTGCTCACGCAGTACTATTCGCGGCGTTACGCGCCGCTCCCTCCGCCGCCTCCGCCTCCGACGGCCGCGCCCGCGCCGCCCGTGACGGGCGCCGGGGTGGTGACGACGCCGCCCTCGTCCTCGTCCTACACGGACGCGCGCGGGAACGCCCCCGTCGCCTTCAAGACGCAGCTCGCGACGCTCGACCTCGCGGCGAAGAAGGGGTACGTGACGCTCGCGCTCGAACGCGACCCGGCGCGGCCGGCCCCGGCGAGCGTGTGGGTCTGGGCCTACTTCTTCAGCCCCGACGCGCCGGGGCGCTACTGCGCGGGCGAACCCGTCGAGGTGCGCCAGCCCTTCGCCTCGTCGCCCGGCCGCGCCGAGGCCAAAGTCGAGCTGCCCGTGCGGGACTGCCCCGCGCCCCGCAGTCCCTCCTCGACCTACTACGCGCGCGTCAACGTCTCCGCCGAGTCGGCCTTCGCCGCGCGCCTCACCGAGCAGCGCATCAGCTACGACATCTCGCAGGCGTCTCCGGTCGTCGTGGAAAAGAAGTAGTCAGGAGTCAGGAGTCAGGAGTCAGAAGTCAGTAGGCAGTAGGCAGTAGGCAGTAGGCAGTAGGCAGTAGGCAGTTCGGAGCCCCGGAGGGGCGGCATGTTTATAGCCCCAGTTCTTTAATCACCTCCGAGCCCCGTCAGGGGCGACATGTACATGCCGCTCCTCCGGAGCTTTGAGGCTTAATTTCAGCCCTGAGCTATAAACATGTCGCCCCTCCGGGGCTCTTATGAGCTATAAACATGTCGCCCCTCCGGGGCTCTTAACTGCCTACTCCCATCTGCCTACTCCCATCTGCCTACTTCTTCTTTCCCCTGCAAGTTCATATCGGGGCTCTCGTTCAGACGTTGACAGCGGCCGAAATCGGGCTTAAGGAAACTCTCTCTGGACGGAGGAATCATATGAAGCACGAAGAACGACGGACGGCGCGCGGGGCGCGTCCACTCTCCCTGTTGCTCCTCGCGGCGCTGCTCGCGTCGGCTTGCAGCACCGGTAGCCGGGACGGCGGCCAGACCGCGGGGAATGTCGGCGCGCGCCAGGGGCAACTCGCGGCCCCTCAGCCTGTGCCGGCGACCGGGGAGATGGCGGCGAACGCGAACTCCAGCGGCACGGCCGGCAAAATGGAGGCACGGGGCTACTATGAGCCGCGGCAGGAGGACAGGGCGGCCGGCGAGGCGTACGCGAAGATTGACGAGAACCCCTTCCTCGAAGCCGCGCGCGCGCCGCTCTCGACCTTCTCCATCGACGTTGACACGGCCTCCTACAGCAACACGCGCCGCTTCCTCAACGACGGCCAACTGCCGCCGCGCGACGCCGTTCGCATCGAGGAGTTGGTCAACTATTTCTCCTACGAGTACCCGCAGCCCGACGGCCAGACGCCTTTCTCCGTCACGGCCGAGGTCGCCGAGTGCCCCTGGAACACGCAGCACAAGCTCGTCCACATCGGCCTCCAGGGCAAAAAGATTTCGACGGAAGATTTGCCGCCCGCCAACCTCGTCTTCCTCGTGGACGTGTCGGGCTCGATGGCCGCGGCGAACAAGCTCCCGCTCGTCAAGTCGTCTCTGCGCACGCTCGCCGGTCAGTTGACTTCGCGCGACCGCGTGGCGGTCGTCGTCTACGCGGGGGCGAGCGGGCTCGTGCTGCCCTCGACGACCGGCGACCAGCGCGGCGAGATCATCTCGGCCGTCGAGCGCCTTCAGGCGGGCGGCTCGACCAACGGCGGCTCGGGGCTCCGGCTCGCCTACCGCGTCGCCGAAGAGAACTTCATCCGCGGCGGCACGAACCGCGTCGTCCTCGCCACGGACGGCGACTTCAACGTCGGCCTGACGAGCGACGCGGAACTCGTCAATCTCATCGAAGAGAAGCGGCGCGGCGGCGTCTTCCTCTCCGTGCTCGGCTTCGGCACGGGCAACCTCAACGACTCGATGATGGAGAAGCTGGCCGACAAGGGCAACGGCAACTACGCCTACATCGACACCGAGGCCGAGGCGCGCAAGGCGCTCGGCGAGCAGGTCGCGGGCACGCTCGCCACCATCGCGAAGGACGTGAAGATTCAGGTCGAGTTCAACCCGCGGCTCGTCGCCGGCTACCGCCTCATCGGCTACGAGAATCGCCTGCTCGCCGACCGCGACTTCAACGACGACACGAAGGACGCGGGCGAGATTGGCGCCGGCCACACGGTGACGGCGCTCTACGAGGTCGTCCCCGCGGGGCAGAAGATTGAGAACCCGGGCGTGGACGAATTGAAGTACAGCCGGCCGGCGGAAGTGCCGCAGGGCGCGGGCGCGCACGAGCTTCTGACCGTCAAGCTCCGCTACAAGGAGCCCGAGGGCGACGTGAGCCGCCCGCTCAGCGTCGGCGTCCCCGACCGGCAGGCGAGCTACCGCAACGCCTCCGACAACTTCAAGTTCGCCGCCGCGGTCGCCGAGTTCGGCCTGCTCCTGCGCGACTCGCGCTACAAGGGACAGTCCTCTTACGCCGCCGCGGCCGAGCTGGCGCGCGCTTCGACTGGCGCTGATCTGACCGGCCGCCGCACAGAGTTCGTCAACCTGATACAGTCGGCGCGCTCACTCTCCGAGAGCGCCGGTCGCTGACGGCGGACGACTCCCGAGAAGCTACGGTCTGAAGGGTCGCACGCTACGGTCTGAAGGGCCGCACGCGTGAAAGGGGGAGCGGGTTTCGCTCCCCCTTTCACATGCCTCGCCTATCTGAACTGCCGTTTGTCCCCTAATCGTTTCCCGCGTCCTCCCCCGTGCCCTTCTTCGACCTGCGCTGCGGCGACTTATACTCGGAAGGCTTCTTGCGTCCGACGGACTGCGCCTGGTCAGAGTTCCTGCCGAACTGCGCCGTCACCTGATCCCTCACGCCGATAATCAGGTTGTGAAAGTTCGCCTGCTTCTCGACGACATTGTCGCTCGCGGCCTTCGCCGCCGCGTCCGCCTGCACCTCCACCGTCCGCGCGGCCTGCAACTCCTCATAAGCCTGCTCGACGGCCGCGACCGTGTAGGCGGAGTTTGCCGGCGCGTAATTGGAGACTGCCTTCAAAGCCGCGAAAGTCTCCTCGTCCTCCGCGATTTGCGAGGGCGACATGCGTCTCGACTGTTTGGCCATTTTGCTGCTCCTTTACGTGAGAAATAGAGAAGTGTCCGCGAGGCGGCCCGCATAATATTTCCGTTCCAAATAATTTGCAACAACAAACTTCGCCGTCCCCATAACGCCCCCGCGCAGCCATACAACGCTCCCGTATGGCCGCACAACGTCTCTGTACGGCCCCACAAGGCAGTTGTGCGTCCACACAATTCAGTTGTACGGCCTCACAACTCAGTTGCGCGTCCACACAACTGCCTTGCGGCGGCTCGCAACGCCCCAGCGACCCTTCACAACTGCCTTGTAAACCCTCGCAACTCACTTCCGACGCCCCGCAACGCCCCCGCGACACCTCACAAGGGCATTACACCGTCCCGCAACATCATTCTTAGGGGCGGAAGCAGGCTTTGGCACATGATT
>JBEVJD010000336.1:0-12647 GCA_040510435.1 Pyrinomonadaceae bacterium
GTCTTGATTACGTCGAGGTTGTGCTCGATGACGAGGAGCGAGCCGCCGGCCTCGACCAGCGTGCGGAAGGCCGAGAGCAGCTTGTTGATGTCCTCGAAGTGGAGGCCGGTCGTCGGCTCGTCGAAAATGTATAAGGTCTTCGCGCCCGTCCGCTTCGACAGGTAGGAGGCGAGCTTGACGCGCTGCGCCTCGCCGCCGGACAGAGTAGTCGCCGACTGGCCGAGCCGGAGGTAGCCTAGGCCAACGTCGTCGAGGACGCGGAGGCGGTTGGCGATCTTCGAGGTGTCGCGGAAGAAGTTCATCGCCTCGCGCACCGTCATGCTGAGCACGTCGTTGATGCCCTTGCCGCGGTAGCGCACGTCCAAGACCTGCGGTTTGAAGCGCGTGCCCTTGCACTCCTCGCAGACCAGCTCCACGTCGGCGAGGAACTGCATCTCGACCGTCACCGTGCCGTCGCCCTCGCACACGTCGCAGCGCCCGCCGGGGACGTTGAAGGAGAAGTGCGAGGGGTCGAGTCCCTTCGCCTGCGCGTCGCGCGTCTGCGAGAAGACCTCGCGGATGGCGTCGTAGACCTTGATGTAGGTGACCGGGTTCGAGCGCGGCGTCCGCCCGATGGGCGACTGGTCAACCAGGATCACGTCGTCCACGTGCGTCCCGCCCGCAAGCTCGCGGAAACTCCCGACCTGCCCCTGCCACTCGCCGCGCTGCTTCTTCATCCCCGCGTAGATTACGTCGTGGACGAGCGTCGATTTGCCCGAGCCCGAGACGCCCGTCACGCAGACGAGCATCTCAAGCGGGATGTCCACGTCCACGCCCTTCAGGTTGTGCTCGGACGCGCCGCGCACGGAGATTTTTTTCTTCTTCGCGGGGCGGCGCTGCTTCGGCTCCTTGATCTCGACCTCGCCGCGCAGGTACTTGCCCGTGAGCGTGGCGCCGGATTTCAAGAGGCCGGCGAAGTCGCCCTCGTAGATGATCTTGCCGCCCAGCTCGCCCGCGGCCGGGCCGATGTCGAGGATGTGGTCGGCGGCGCGCATCATCTCCTCGTCGTGCTCGACGACGAGCACGGTGTTGCCGATGTCGCGCAGGTTGTGCAGGAGGTTGATGAGCCGCTCCGAGTCGCGCGGGTGCAGACCAATCGAAGGCTCGTCCAGCACGTAGAGCGCGCCGACGAGCGACGAGCCGAGGTTGGTGGCGAGCTGTATGCGCTGCGACTCGCCGCCCGAGAGCGTCGAGGCGAGGCGGTCGAGCGTCAGGTAGTCGAGCCCCACGTCCACGAGGAACTTCAGGCGCCGCCGGACTTCGAAGAGAACCTTGTCGGCGATGGCCGACTGCTCGGGCGACAGCTCAAGCGAGTCGAAGAAGACGGCGGCGTCTTTGATGGAGAGCGAGCAGACCTCGGGCAGCGTCCGGCCGCCGACTTTCACGTCGCGCGCCTCCTGCCGCAGACGCCCGCCGCCGCAGTCGGGGCAGCGCGTGTAGCCGCGATACTTGGCGAGGAAGACGCGGACGTGCAGCTTGTACTTCTTCGTCTCCAGCCACTCGAAGAAGCCGCGCACGCCGCTGAAGCCCCCGCGGCCGTCGATGACGGCGCGCTGCTGCTGCTTCGTGAGTTCCTGAAAGGGCACGTCGAAGGGAATTTTCTCCTGCTTGCAGAAGCGCTTCAGCTCCGTGCGCGCCCACTCGTACTGCGGCTTCGTCCAAGGCTCGACGGCGCCCTCGGCGAGCGAGAGCGCGGGGTTGGGGATGACGAGGTCGGTGTCCAGGCCGATGGTGTTGCCGAAGCCCTGGCAGGTCGGGCACGCGCCGTAGGGGTTGTTGAAGCTGAACAGGCGCGGCTCGGGCTGCGCGTAGAGCGTGCCGTCGTACTTGCACTCAAAGCGCTCGTTGAAACGGAGCGTGCGCGGCGCATCTTCAGCCGCCCCGCCGACGGACTGGACGAGCGCGGTGCCGTGCCCCTCGACGAAGCAGGTCTCGAACGAGTCCACCAGACGCTCGCGCACGTCCGGGCGCGCGACGAGGCGGTCGACAAGGACGTGGACGCCCTCGAAGTCGGGCCGCGTGTAGTCGTCGGGCGAGCGCAGCTCGACGGTCTCGCCTTCGACAAACAGTCGCGTGAAGCCGCGCTGCATGAGGCTCATCACGTGCGCCGTCACCGCGCGCCGTTCGAGCGCGCCGTTGGACGCCTGTTTCGCCGTCTTCTTCTTCTTAGTCTTCGAGGCCGACTTGGCCTGACCATTCTCCTCGCCGCGCAGGCCGGCCTCGGCGGGGAAGAGGACGTAGAAGCGCGCGCCCTCGGGCAGCGTTTCCAGAACCTCCTGCGCGGACGACTCGGGCGAGTCCTTGTGCACCTCGCGCCCGCAGACGCGGCAGTAGGTGATGCCGACGCGCGCGTACAGGAGGCGCAGGTAGTCGTAGACCTCCGTCTGCGTGCCCACGGTCGAGCGCGGGTTGCGCGTCGAGTTCTTCTGCCGGATGGCGATGGCCGGTGGGATGCCTAAGACTTCGTCCACGTCCGGCTTGTCCATCCGCTCAAGGAACTGGCGCGCGTAGGCCGACAGCGACTCGACGTAGCGCCGCTGACCTTCCGCATAAATCGTGTCGAAGGCGAGCGAAGACTTGCCGGAGCCCGAGACGCCGGTGACGACCGTCAGCTTCTCGACGGGGATGGTGAACGAGACGTTCTTCAGGTTGTTGACGCGCGCGCCGCGGACGATGATTGCTTCCTGGTTCATGTCTGAAATACAGCCGCCCGCCCACGGTGAACTCTCGGGAGGTGGGGCGAACCGCCAATGATACCCCGAATCTCGACGCAGGCGAAACGGGGAGGGCGGCGTGCACGTTTCGGGGATAAATTTTAACTTTTCGACACGGCGCGGACAGAGGCGGCCCCTAAAATCCGGCAGCAGACGGCGGAACGTATAGGAGTCGGATGACACCAAAAACAGAGAAGATGGCGACCCCGCGGCTCGGGCTCGTCTGCATCACGCAGTCGGACGAGGTGAGGTACAAGACCGTCACGCGCAAGCGCCTGTTGCAGTTCCCTGAAGACGAACAGAAGCGCATGCTGCGCGACCTCTACGCGGCGAACCTCGCGCGCCTGAACCGGGCGCTCGACTTCTGCACGGCGCGAGGCTTGAGCCTGTACCGCATGACCTCGGGGCTCTTTCCCTTCGCCGACGACGAGGCCGGGTCGGACGTGCTCGAAGAGTTCGCGGGGGAGTTGAAGCGAACGGGCGCGCGCGCCATCGAACTCGGAATCAGGCTCGTGCTCCACCCCGACCAGTTCGTCGTGCTCAGCTCCGACTCGCCGCAGACGGTCGCCAACAGCGTCAAGATTCTCGAATCGCACGCGCGCGTCATGGACATGCTCGGCCAGCCGCGCTCGGCGTGGGCGCTCATCGAGATTCACGGCGGGAAGGGCGGGAGGTCTGACCGCTTGGTCGAACAGATTGACCTGCTGCCCGAGGCCGTGCGCGCGCGCATCGCGTTCGAGAACGACGAGTACATCTACTCGGCCACCGAGATTCTTGAGGTGTGCCGCCGCGCGTCCGTGCCGATGGTCTTCGACGCGCACCACCACGTCGTGCACGAGGGGCTGGACAGTTACGATCACCCGAGCGTCGCCGAGATGGTCGAGGCGGCGCGCTCGACGTGGGCCCGCCCCGAGTGGCAGCTCGCACACATCTCGAATGGCCGCACCTCCTTCTGCGACCGGCACCACAGCGACCTCATCTCCACGATGCCCGCCGCCTACCGCCGCGTCCCCTGGATCGAGGTCGAGGCCAAGCACAAGGAACTGGCCATCGAACGGCTCACGGCCGACTGGCTCACGGAAGGGGAGTAGGCAGTAGGCAGATGGCAGTAGGCAGTTGAAGGCCGGTTGCGGAGCCCCGGAGGGGCGTGATGTTTGAGGAGCCCCGCAGGTGTCGGCATGTTTGCGGAGCCCCGGAGGGGCGGGATGTTTATAGACACCGGCATTAATAATCTCGAAAGCTCCGGAGGAGCGGCATGTAGATGTCGCCCCTCACGGGGCTCGGGGTTCATTAGCACGCCGGGGCTATAAACATCCCGCCCCTCCGGGGCTTTCAACTGCCTGCCGCCTACTGCTTACTGCCATGTGCCTACTGCCTACTCTCTTATTTGGAAAACCGGGGCGGGATGAGGCAGACTCGGGGCATGAAGCGGTTATTGCCCGCCCTCGTCTGTCTCACCCTCGCTCTGAAAGAGCAGTTGGGCGACAAGCGCGACATTGCGCGCACGCTCTACAACATGGCGGGCATCCACGTCGAGCAGCACAACCTCGTCGAGTCGCTCAGGCTCTACCGGCAGACTCTGGAGTTGCGCGAGGCGATTGATGACAAGGTCGGCGTCGGCGACAGCCTGCTCGGCATCGGCCTCGTCTACGACGCGCGGGACAACTACCCGCTCGCGCTCGAATTCTTCCGCCGCGCGCTCGCCATCTTCGAGCAGGGCGGCGGCGGCGAGGACGGACTGCTGGAGGCTTGGTAGATCATGTCGCTCGACCTGCGCGCAGACCTCGTCGTGCTCTCGGCCTGCGAGACGGCGCGCGGGCGCGCGGCGGCGGGCGAGGGCGTCATCGGCATGGCTTGAGTTCCACCGGCGTTTGCGCGGGCGACCCGACGAGGCAGCGCGCCCGCCCGCCGCCGCGCTGCGCGAAGCCGCACTCAAACTCCTCCGCAGCGAACGCCACGCGCACCCCTTCTACTGGGCCGCCTTCGTCGTCGGCGGCGGGTGAGAAGTAGAGACGTAAACCGTGAACCGTGACAAGATAAAAGACAGTTCTTACTTGTCACGGTTCACGGTTCACGCTCTCGTCATGGTTTACGGTTCACGTTTTTTTAAGGATTGATCGGATGAGAAAGATTCTGCTGTCACTCGTGCTGCTGTCTTCGTGTGGGGCGACGCTCCCAGCGCAGCAGGCGGCGAAGGAAGTCGGGACGAAGACCGGGACGGCCAGTCCCGCCGAGCCGAAGGCGATTGACGCCGCGCGTCTGCTCGAAGACGTGCGGGCTCTTTCGGCCGACGCGATGGAGGGGCGCGGGGCGGGGAAGCCGGGCGGCGCTCTGGCGCGCGCATACGTCGCACGGCGCTTCAACGACGCGGGGCTCGCGCCGCTCTGGCCGTCCTTCGAGCAGTCGTTCGACCTGCCTTCGAAGGGCGGCACGGGCGTGAACCTCGTCGGCTACGTGAAGGGGACGAAGTACCCCGAGCGCCTCATCGTCGTCACGGCGCACTACGACCACCTCGGCGTGAAAGACGGGCAGGTCTACAACGGCGCGGACGACAACGCCTCGGGCGTCGCGGTGCTGCTGCAACTGGCGACGTACTTCGGCGGGGCGGCGCGGCCCGCGCACTCAATCGTCTTCGCCGCGCTCGACGCGGAGGAGCAGGGGCTCCTCGGCGCGCGCGCGCTGGTTAAGAAACTCCGCGTGGAGAAGCGCGACGTGGCGCTCGACATCAACCTCGACATGGTCGGCCACAGCGAGCGCGGCGAGCTGTACGCCGCGGGCACACACCACACGCCCGCGCTGCGCCCCGCCCTCGAACGCGTCGCGGCCACCGCGCCCGTCAAGCTCCTGCTCGGCCACGACCGCCCCGACCAGGGCAAGGACGACTGGACGAGCCAGTCAGACCAGTTCGCCTTCCACCAGGCCGGCATCCCCTTCCTCTACTTCGGCGTCGAAGACCACAAGGACTATCACAAGCCCTCGGACGACTTCGACACCCTCACCCGCGACTTCTTCGTCGGCGCCGCCGAGACGATCCTCGAATCCGTCAAGGCGCTCGACGCCACCGACCTCGCCGCCGCGAAGGCGAAGAAGTAGCGCCGCCGCGCGCGGGGCTAGAGGCCGAAGGTCGCCTTCGTGGGGATGACGACGGTCTTGGCGCCGCGCCGCTCCACCTTGGCGACGAGGTCGCTGGTGCCGCCGGGGCCGTCGCCCGTGGGCGCCTCGTCCCAGAGCGCGATCAGCGTGACGCAGTGGTCGCCGCCCGCCGCCAGAGCGTTGTGCAGCATCCAGAGGTTGTTGCGCTGCCAGATGTTGTAATCCTTCTTCGAGCGCAGCCAGGCGGGGAGATATTCGGCCTCGTCCGCCGGCTCGTCGGCCAGCCCGCTCAGCACGCGCACCGCCTCTTGCGCTTCGAGGCGCTTGTGGAGCCGCCGGAACCGCTCGACCCAGTTACCCCCGGCCTTGCGCACCGAGGCTTTGACGTAGAGTCCGGGTTCGAGCGCGAGGTAGAGCCACGTCTTGACGCCCAGCTCCTCGCAGACCTCGTGGAAGAGGATGTCGCCGCCGCTCGCGCCCCCTGCGATGCCGAAGGCGACGCCGTCGTCGGACTTCAGCTCGGCCTCGACGGCCTCCTTAATCTTCTGCCGCGCCGCGTCCTCCTTGTCGGCGGGGAAACGCTGCTGCTCGCGTCCCGGGGCGTCGATCATGTGCCCGGTGAAGATGAGGACGCGCTCGCGCTCGTCGGCCTTGTGCTTCGGCGGGCCGGTGATCTTGATGGCCTCCTCCACGTTGGCCGAGAGCACGCCGAGTTCGTGGTAGAGGGCGAGTTGACTGCTCGCGGAGTAGACGACCAAGTCATTCGCGCCGGCCAGCGCGTCGCGGTAAGCCGCGACGACCCGCTGCGGCTTGTTCAGGGTGAGGCAGCGGAGGTCGGCGACGCTCACCTCGGCCCACGCGTCCCTGTCGCCCTCGCGCTTGAGGCGCGCCAGCGTCGTGTCCAGCGCGAGTTCGACGTAAGCGGCGAGTTTCCCGCCAAGCGTCTTGAGCCTGGTCAACTCCCGCTCCGCCTCTTCGTCAGTGTCGAAGCGCTCGGCCCACACGTCGGGCAGCGCCGCGGCCAGCTCCGTCTGCACCTTCAGCATCGCCAGCGCGTTGAGCCCCGAGTAGAAGTGGTTGAGGTCTTCCTCGTAGGCGCGCCGGTAGTTCTCGAACGACTCCGTCAGGCGGCCGGATTGCAGCGCCTTCGTCTTCCTCGCGGCGGGGTCGGGCTCGTCCTTCCACTCCTCGCGCCAGAGGGTCTTGGCGTTGCGCCCCTTGAGGGCATAAGCCTCGGCCTTTTTGTTCTTCGGAATCTCTTCGACCGAGAGGGCGCGGTCGAGCGCCTGCGTCGAGTCGGTCACCTTGCCCAGCTTCTCGTAGATGGTGCCGAGCAGGAGGTTGGCTTCGAGGTCGTAGTCCCGGTTGGTGCGGCGGACGGCCTCCCAGGTGTTCTTGGCGCCCGTGAAGTCCTTGAGGGCGTACTCCGCGTGCCCGACCGCGCGCAGCCCCTCGATCCCCCACTCGAAGCCGAGGTTGCGCACTTCGGCCGCCAGCAGCCCGAGGTCGCCGAGCTGTCTCTCGGCCGCGGCGCGCTCGACCTCCTCGTTGAAGCCGAGCGGCACGACCAGGAAGTGCGAGGGGTCTTGCTCCCTCATCTTCGGCAGGAGCGCGAAGACCGGACTGTTCGGCTTGTTCGAGTCGAGGGTGTCGCGCAGCGCCTTGTAGAGCGCATCGACGCTCTCGCCGGGCGCGTTCTGGTTGTAGGTGAAGTAGCGGTCGGTCTGGAGGTCGAAAGGGTAGGCGTCCACGTTCGCGCGCAGGAGGAAGGTGTGGCGGTCGCGCAGCGCGTGGCGGACGCCAAGCTCGTAGAAGGCGTTGGGATTATGGATGGAGAGGTCGGCGACGACGAGGTCGGCGGTGAGGAGCAGCCGGAACATGTCCTCGCGGATGTTGCCCTGGCTGACGATATCGCCGGTGGTGCGGCCGGTGACGCCGAGGCGCGTCAGCACGGGGTCGATCAGCTTCGCCTCGACCGCGTCGAAGTTGATCTCCTGCTTAACGCCGAAGGGGCGGACGATGAAGGCTCGCATGGATGCTCCTTTGGGTGAAGGGACGGGGTTTAGTAGAACTGGCCGAAGCGTTCGAGGGCGAAGTGTTCGAGCTTGACATCCTTGGCGAGCGCCTTGCCGACGCGGACGAGTTCGGGGATGTACTCGACCGAGTCGAGCTTGGAGACGTTGGCCGGGTCTACACGGCCGAGCCCGTGCTCTTCGAGCCACTCCTTCGACAGCTCGGCGTTGTAGCGCGCGTAGAGGAAGGCGCGGCCGAGGTCTTCGGAGAGCGGGACGGGTTTGCTCTCGCCGCCCACGTCGCGGCGCGGGATGAGGTCGCCCAACTCGCTGTCGATGGGCGCGCCGTGGATGCAGCGGCCGACGGCGCGGCAGTTGATGTCCTGATCCACCTGCGCGCCGTACATCAGCGCGCCGGGGAAGTTCGCCAGATTCGAGAAGGCGTTCTTGGCCCCCATGTCCGTGCTCGACTTCGGCGCCGAGCCCGTGCCGACCGACATGACGAGCAGCCGGTTCTCGCCCGTCTTCCAGTTCAGCCGGTACGGCTCCTGCGTCGCCATCCGCGCGATGAGGAAGGCGGGGTTGTTGTAGGGGGTGAGCCCGCCGTCCTCGAAGAGGAAGGCGGTCGAGGCGTCCTTCGGGTCCCACTGGAGGACTTCGGGCGGGAAGAAGACGGGCGCGGCCGTCGAGGCGCGCACGAGCTGCCAGAGCGGAATCTGGAGGTTGCAGTCCTTGCGCGACCGGTCGTTGTAAATGGCTAAGGGGTTCGAGCTGATGGGCCACGGCGAGTCGGTCGAGACGTTGCGCGTGACGACGAGCAGCAGGCTCTTCAGCTTGTTCGAGCTGAGGTTGGTGTTCGGGCCGTAGGTCTTCTTCAGCTCCTCGGTCAGCGGCTCGCTCTTGTAAAGGTTCTTCAGCCGGTTGAGGATGAAAGCCTTCTCGAACATCTTCGGCCCCGTGGCGATGTAGAAGTCGGACAACTCCCTGGCCGACATGCCGATGGCGAGGCCGGCGGCGATGATGGCGCCGGTGCTCGTGCCGCCGATGTAGTCGAAGAAGTTACAGAGGCGGAAGTTGTCGCCCTGCCCGCTGCGCTCGCGCAGCAGCTCTTCCATGCGGATGAGCACCTGAAGGGTGAGCACGCCGCGGATGCCGCCGCCGTCGAGCGCCAGCAGCTTGCGCGGGTTCTCCTGCGCCTTCCCGCCGAAACGCTTTTCGAGATGCCCCCACGAGGGCTGTTTGGTCTCCGCCATTAAGGTCTCCTTGGTACGTGACATAGTGGAGCGCAGCGGGACGGCGCGGCCGCGCGGCGTCCGGTTACGCTGAAGCGCTCGGGACGTGTACACTTGACCGCCGCGGCGTGTCAATGAAATTCTGGCCGGCGCCGGATTCGAAGCGGAGGCGTGCGACAAACGTGGAGACATTTTTGACCGAGGCGGAGGTGCGCGTGCTGGGCTCGCTCGTCGAGAAGCAGGTGACGACGCCCGACTACTACCCGCTGACGATGAACGCGCTGGTGAACGCGTGCAACCAGATTTCCAACCGCGACCCCGTCGTGCATTACGACGAGCGGCAGGTCTCGGAGGCGGTGGACACTCTGCGCCTGAAGAATCTGGTCTACATCTTCTACGGCGCGGAGAGCCGGGTGCCGAAGTACAAGCACATGATGCGCGAGGTGCTCTCGCTCTCGGCGCCGGAGCTGGCCGCGCTCTGCGTGCTGATGCTGCGCGGGCCGCAGACCGTCGGCGAGGTGCGCGGCCGGACAGGCCGCCTCCACGAGTTCGCAGACCTGCGCGAGGTCGAGGCGACGCTCGACGAGATGTCGCAGAGGGACGAACCGTTAGTCGCCAAACTCCCGCGCCAGGCCGGCCGCAAGGAGGCGCGCTACGCGCACCTGCTGTCGGGACAGCCCGCCGTCGAGGACGAGGCCGAAGCCCAGCCCGCCTCCGTCCCGCCGCGCTCGCGCGCGGGCGATGCGGAGCGCGTGGCGCGGCTCGAAGCCGAGGTCGAACGCCTGAGCGGCGAGCTGTCGGAGATGCGCCGCCAGTTCGAAGAGTTTCGCAAACAGTTCGAGTAGGGGATAGCCGGTCGGTACCGGCCGGGTGCATCGGAGGACGACTCTCAAGCTTGCTTCGCGCCAACAGACTCGGACGCGACTTCTACACGCGCGCGGACACGTTGCGCGTGGCGCGCGAACTGCTCGGCAAGCGGCTCGTCGTCCCGGGCGCGGCGGGCGCGCGCGTGTCGGCGCGCGTCGTCGAGGTGGAGGCGTATCTGGGCGTCGAGGATCGCGCGGCGCACTCGTACGGCGGCCGGCGCACGCGCCGGACGGAAACGATGTACGCCGCCGGGGGCGCGGCCTACGTCTTCTTCGTCTACGGCATGCACCACCAGTTCAACGTCGTCACGGGCCCCGAGGGGCGGCCGCACGCCGTGCTCGTCCGCGCCGTTGAGCCCGAGGAGGGAATCGGGCTGATGATAGAGCGGCGGCCCGTCCCGAAAGAGCGCGAACTGACGAGCGGCCCCGGCAAGCTCTGCCGCGCGCTCGGGATTGACCTGACCTTCGACGGCGAAGACCTGACCACGTCTGGCCGGGTCTGGCTCGAAGAGACGGGGCAGACTTACCGCCCCGCCGAGGTCGCCACCGGCCCGCGCATCGGCGTCGCCTACGCCGCCGAAGACGCGCTCAAGCCCTGGCGCTTCTGGGTCAAAGAGAATGAATACGTGAGCAGGAAGAAGTAGACAGTAGACAGTAGTCAGTAGTCAGTAAGCCCCGGAGGGGCGGGATGTTTATAGACAACGTCAACAATAATTTTGACAAGCTCCGGAGGAGCGGCATGTATATGTCGCCCCTGACGGGGCTCGCGGTTCATTAGAACAACGGGGCTATAAACATCAAGCCCCTCCGGGGCTTACGAATTGAGCTTTTCCGGGGCTTACGAATTGAGCTTCTCCGGAGCTTTCGAATTGAGCCTCTCCGGGGCTCCCGAACGGTCTTCAACTGCCTACTGCCTACTGTCTACTGAATCGAGGTATTGAGTTTGCGGATCACTTTTCTAGGGACGAGCGCGGGGGTGCCGACGCGCGCGCGCAACGTGTCGTGCGTGGCGCTGCGGCTGCCGCAGCGCGGCGAGGTCTGGCTCTTCGACTGCGGCGAGGGGACGCAGCACCAGTTGCTGCGCAGCGACCTCAACATCAGCCAGGTCACGCGCGTCTTCATCACGCACATGCACGGCGACCACGTCTACGGGTTGATGGGGCTGCTCGCCACGTGCGGCATGGCGGGGCACGCGCGCGGCGTCTCGGTCTACGGCCCGCGCGGCATCGAGGAGTACGTCCGCGAGGTGAGCCGGCGCACGCAGTTACATACTTCGTACCCGCTCGAAGTCAACGAAGTGAAGGAAGGGCCGATCTTCGAGGACGAGGAGTACACGGTCGTCTGCGCGCCGCTCAAGCACCGCCTGCCCGCCTTCGGCTACCGCGTGAACGAGAAGGACAGACCCGGCCACTTCGATGTGGAGCGAGCGCGCGCGGAGGGCATCCCGCCGGGGCCGCTCTACGGAAAACTCAAGCGCGGCGAGAGCGTGACGTTGCCCGACGGCCGCACCTTCGCGGGGGCGGACTTCTGCGGCCCGGACTTGAAGGGGCGCGCCGTCGTCTACTGCACCGACACCATCTACTGCCGCTCGGCGGTCGAGCTGGCGCGCGACGCAGACCTCCTCATCCACGAGGCCACTTTCGCCGAGGCCGACGAAGGGCTCGCCGTGCGCTCGACGCACTCGACCGCCGCGATGGCCGGGCGCGTGGCGAAAGAGGCGGCGGTGCGAAAACTCGTCCTGACGCACATCAGCCCGCGCTACTTCCCCGGCAACCAGACCGGGCCGGAAGAGCTTCTGCGCGAGGCGCGCGCCGTCTTCCCCGACGCCGAGCTGGCGCACGACTTCCTGAGCGTTGACGTGGAGCGGCGCGAGTAGTAAACAACTCAGGCCGCCGCGCCCCGCCACGCGCGGTCACTTTAGAGAACATCAGCGGCCCGCCGCGTCCGGCCGGCCACCCCGCGGCACAGCGCGCTTTACACGTCTCCTGTTGCGTGTGATACGATGTGCCAGGTCTGCAACGCTACGCGAGGGCGTGTGCCCGCGGCGGCGTTAGAAGCGAGGAGCGAGACATGTCCTATAACAAGATCATCCTTATCGGTAACCTGGGGCGCGACCCTGAACTCTCCTACACGCCTCAGGGCACGGCGGTCTGCAAGTTCTCGGTGGCGACCAATGAGCGGCGGCGGGACAAGGCCGGCGAGCAGCAGGACATCACCACGTGGTTCCGCGTGTCGGCCTGGGGCAAGCAGGCCGAGAACATCTCGCGCTACCTGACGAAGGGGCGCAAGGTCTACATCGAAGGCCGCCTCCACGTAGAGGAGTGGACTGACCGCGAGGGCAAGCCGCGCCAGTCGCTCGAGGTCAATGCCTCTGAGGTGCAGTTCATCGACGGCCCGGGCGGCGGCGGCGGTGTCGAGGGCATCCCCGTGCGCCCGCAGCAGGGCGGCGGCGGCGGCGCGCCTTCGGGCGGCGGCGGCGGCTCGCGCGGCGGCGGCGGCGGGCGTCCCCCCGCGGACAGCGGCGGCGGCGGCGACATCGAAGACGACGCGATACCTTTCTAGACAGAACCGCGGGCGGTAGCGAGCGGGTGGGGGCTTAGCGGTGACGCTCATCAAAGTAATAAGCACCCCCGGCCGTGCGCGCGCGGGGGGGTTGTAAGAAACCGCTGTCAAGAAACAGGAGACCCGCGG
>JBEVJD010000337.1:0-6079 GCA_040510435.1 Pyrinomonadaceae bacterium
GAAAAACGGCTTGCGGCGCTCGCGGGTCTGCGCCGCGTACTTCGTGCCGAAGAGGAAGGGCGCGAGCCCGCCGACGTGGTCGAGGTGGAAGTGGCTGACCCAGACCGCGTCGAGCCCGGCCCAGTCGCAGCCCTCCTCCGCCATGCGGTGCACGGCCGGCCCGCTACAGTCGAGCAGGAGCGTCCCGCCCCGGGCCTCGACCCAGTGCGCGGACGAAGAACGACGCGGGTGCGGCACAGACGTGCCCGAGCCGAGCACCGTCAGCTTCATAAAGTCTCAAGCCTTTCAGGAGAAGCGCAGAAAGCCTACCAAACCGCCCGCTGGAAGGCAAAAGCGAGTAGTCAGTAGCCAGTAGTCAGTAGCCAGTAGAAGAATCTTCGTCGCTCGAACCCTGCGGTTCTCATCCTCAACATGATGGAGCGGAGCCTACTGACTACTGACTACTGCCTCTCCCCTCTTGCCTTTTGCCTGCACTCTGCGCTACATCTCTCCCGAGAGCTTTTAACGAGCCGTCGGTTGAGAAGGGCACTTTTTAATGCAGGGCGTGGTCACGCTGCTGGACGACCAGCACTACGCACGGGTCGAGGCCATCTGGGAGGAGCTGGGGCAGAAGTTCGACGTGCGCGGCATGTACGTCACGCCCTACCCGCACTTCTCCTTCCAGGTCGCCGAACAGTACGACGAGTCGGCGTGCGAGTCTTTCCTGCACGAGCTGGCCGCGCGCACGCGCCCCTTCCGCGTCCGCACCGCGGGCCTCGGCATCTTCACCGTCGCCAGCCCCATCCTCTACATCAGCGTCGTGCGCAGCCCCGCGCTCTCCGAACTCCACCGCGAAATCTGGCAGGGCGTCCGGCAGACCGTGCCCGGCGCCGTCGCGCACTACTACCACCCCGACGAGTGGGCGCCGCACGTCACGCTCGCCCAGGGCGACATCGACCCGGACAAGTTGGCCGAGGTCGTCCGCTACCTCTGCCGCCGCAACTTCCACTGGGAGTTCAACGTCACCAACGTCTCGATGATCTACGACACGGGGCGCGAGCAGGGCGTCCGCTGCCGCTTCGACTTCAAGGGGGAGTGAGGGCGTTATGAGTGAGGTCGTGTACGGCGAGCCCGAGCCGATTGAGTTGGACGTGCTGGCCGTCTTCTCGCACCCGGACGACGCGGAGTTGACGTGCGCGGGCACGCTCCTGAAGCTCAAGTCGCTGGGGCGCCGGACGGGCGTGGTGGACGCGACGCGCGGCGAGATGGGCACGCGCGGCACGCCCGAGCAGCGCTTCGAGGAGGCGCGCGAGGCCGCACGCATCATGCGCCTCGACGTGCGCGTCAACTTAGAGCAGCCCGACGGCCACGTCTTCGTCACCGACGAGGCGCGCACCGCGCTCGTCCGCGTCATCCGCACTTACAGGCCGAAGGTCGTCCTCACCGCGCACTGGGACGACCCGCACCCCGACCACGCCGCGACCGCCCGGCTCGCGCGCGAGGCGGCGCGGCTCGCCTCGATGCGCCGCTACGACGAGGCGGCGGAGCAGGGAGCCGTCCACATGCCCGCGCTCGCGCACGCGGCCTACTCGCGCCTCGTCGCGCCCTCGTTCGTCGTGGACGTTTCCGAGTTCGTTGAGGACAAGCTCCGCGCCATCCTCGCCCATCGCTCGCAGTTCTACGACCCGGACTCCAAAGAGCCCATCACGCGCATCAGCGAAGAGGGCTTCCTCAAACAACTGGAGAGCCGCTGGCGCTACGCCGGCTCCCTCATCAACGTCGCCGCCGGCGAAGCCTACTACGTCCGCGAAGCACTCAACGTCGAAGACCCCGTCGAACTGCTCACCCGCCCGATGAACATCTACTCGTAGCAGAAATTAAGAAGTCAGCCGGTCGCGGAAGGTGTCGCGCAGCAGGGCGTTGAAGCGCTCGGCGTGCTCCTCCTGCGGCATCATGCGGCAGCGGTCGAAGACTTCGAGGCGGGCGCGCGGGTTGAGCGAGAGGAGTTGGCCGGCCTGCTCGATAGGGTTGGTCGTGTCCTGCTTGCCCCACGCGAGCGTGGCGGGGTGGCGCAGGCGCGCGAAGGGCTCGCGGATGTCGGTGTTGAGGTAGCCGGAGAGAAAAGCGGTGGCGGCGTACTGCGCGCCGGGGAGGTGGCTGACGGCGTAGTAGTGCGCGACGAGGCGCGGCGTGGCGAAGCGGCGCTCGTAGAAGAGCTGGTTGCGCGCGTAGTCGCGGACGCCGCGCTCGCTTGTCACGGCGTTGTAGAACGAGGTGCCGAGCACGGGCGAGTGGAGCAGCCCGTAGAAGGCCGCGCCCGTCATCCCCGGCCGCGCGCTCAAGTGATCCGCGCCCGTGGGCGAGACCAGCACGAGCGAGCGCGCGAGTTCCGGCCGCTCGTCGGCGGCGCGCACGGCGAAGGCCGACGAGAGTGTGTGCGCGACGATGCCGGCGGGCCGCCCCACGACCTCGCGCAGGAAGTCCGAAATCAGCTCGACGTAGAGGTCTGCGGAGTAGGGCGCGTTGGGCGGCTTCTCGGAGTAGCCGAAGCCGAGCAGGTCGAGGGCGTAGACGCGGAAGTCGCGCGCGAGCGGCAGGAAGTTGCGCCGCCACATGAACGAGCGCGCGCCCGCGCCGATGCCGTGGACGAAGAGGACGGCCGGCGCGTCCTCCTCACCCGCGTACCGGTAAAAAATCTGCCCGTGCTTCCACTGGTACGTGCCCGCCTCGCCGCCCACCGCGCCCGTCTCCGGCTCGGGCGCCTCGCGCGCCACGGTCGCGTTGACGGCCGCCAGCGCCGCCACGCCCGCCCCCGCCGCGCCGCCCGCGATGAGTCCCTTCCAGAATGTGCGGAGCTTTCCCATAAAACTCGTGAACCGTAAACCGTAAACCGTGACAAGTGAAGAACGATTTTTCTCTTGTCACGGTTTACGGTTTACGGTTCACGTCTTCTTAGATGAACGCGAAGTCGAACTGCTCCTGGTGGACGTGTTCGTCGGCGTCTATGTCGATGGGGCCGAGGTAGGCTTCGATCTCGGTGAGCACGTCGCGCTCGGTGGAGCGCAGGGCGCGCGCGACTTCGGGGTTGACGCGGAGGGTGGTCTGCTTGAAACGCTCGCCGGCGTTGGCGCGGGCGAGGCTGCGCGCCTCTTCGAGTATCTCGTAGCAGATCGTCTGCGCAGACTTCACGAGCCCCGCGCCCGTGCAGTACGGGCAGGGCGAGCAGAGCGTGCGCTCCAGCGACTGCTTGACGCGCTTGCGCGTCATGATGACGAGGCCGAAGTCGTTGTACGAGAGCACCTTCGTCGGCGACTTGTCATGGCGCAGGGCGTCTTGCAGGGCTTGCAGCACGCGCGCGCGGTTGCGCCGCTCCTCCATGTCGATGAGGTCGAGGACGAGGATGCCGCCGAGGTCGCGGAGTCTGACCTGGCGCGCGATCTCTTCGACCGCCTCCATGTTGGTGCGCGTGATGGTGTCTTCCAGTCGCGTGCCGCCGCGGCCGACGAACTTGCCTGTGTTCACGTCGATGGCGACGAGCGCCTCGGTCTGGTTAATGACGAGGTAGCCGCCCGACTTCAGCCAGACGCGCGGCTTGATGGCCTTGTCGATCTCGGCCTGCACGCCGTAGGTTTCGAGGATCGGCTCGTCGCGCGTGTGGAGCTTGACGCGGTTGACGAGCCGCGGCTGGATGCGGTTGATGAACTCGACGACTTCGAGGTACTCCTCCTCCGAATCGACGCGGATGGCCGTGAAGTCGTCGGAGAGCTGGTCGCGCAGCAGGCGCTGGACGAGGTCAAGGTCTTTGTGCGCGAGCGACGGGGCCTTGGCCTTCTCGGCGTTCTTGCGGATGTCGCGCCAGGTGCGAATGAGGTAGCGCGCGTCGTCGCGCAGGTCTTGCTCGGAGATGCCCACGCCCGCGGTGCGGACGATGAAGCCGCCCGAGGGCACGTCCTCCTCCTTGACGATTGACTGGATGAGCTTACGCAGGCGCTGGCGCTCGGAGTCGGACTCGATCTTGCGCGAGACGCCGACGTGCTCGATGGTCGGCATGTAGACGAGGAAGCGACCCGGGAGCGCGATGTGCGAGGTGATGCGCGCGCCCTTCGCGGCGATGGGCTCCTTGGCAATCTGGACGATGATCTCCTGACCCTCGCGGAGGAGGTCTGTGATCATCGGCTGGCGCTCGCGTCGTCCGCGTCCGCCGCCTCCGCCGCCGCTGGCCTCGCGCGGCGCAGGGCGCGGGTCACGACCGGCGTCACGGCCGCCTTCGCTGCGACCGCCCTCGCGCCCGCCTTCACTGCGGCCTTCACTGCGGCTGTCGCGCCCGCCCTCACGGCCGCCCTCACGACCGCCCGCGCGGCTCTCGCCGCCGCGGCCTTCACGTCCACGATCACCGCCGCGTTCGCCGCCACGGTCACTGCCACGGTCACCACCGCGGTCACCACCGCGGTCGCCGCCGCTGCGCTCGCGCCCGCGTCCGCCGCGCTCGGTGCGCTCGCGGCGCTCAGGACGCTCGGGACGCTCGGGACGCGACTCGGCTTGCGGGGCGGGGGGCTGCGGCGCGGGCGCCGCCTCGACGACGACCTCGGCGCCGCCGTTGTCGTCCGGCGCGGAGACCTCCGCGGCGTCGTCGTGGCCGTGGCCGTTACCGTCGCCGTTCTCATTCTCGCTGCCGGGGGCTCCGCCCGGTTTGCGGCGGCGCCGCCCGCCGCGGCGCGCGAACTCGCCGCGGGGCGGGCGCTGCGTGACGCTCGCCTCGGCGTCCGTCTCTTCGCCCCCGCCTTCGGCGAGAGACTTCTTGCTCGACTTCTTACTGCCCTTCGCGGCCGACTTCGAAGCGCCCTTCGCGGAGGACTTCGAAGCGCCCTTCGCGGCCGACTTCTTCGAACCCTTCCTGGAAGCGGCCGGGGTCTCGCCACCTTCGGCCGGCGTGTCCGTGTCCTCCACGGCCTGAGCCGCGGCCGACTTTTTCGAGCCCTTCTTCGAGGCGGCCTTCTTCGAGCCCTTCTTCGAAGCGGCCGGGGCCGGAGCCTCCGCGTCATCGTCCACGCGCTCGAACGACTGCGTGCCGGCGAAGGCGTCGGCGCCCGCCTCGTCCTCGACGAAGTCGGCGACAGAGGCCGCGACCTCGGGCTGGACTGTGTGCAGGCGCGCGTGCGTCTCTTCCGCGTCTTCGTCGTCGTCGGCGATGCGCTCGAAGCCGCCCGACGACGAGGCGCCGCCGAGCAGCGAGCCGACCTCGGCCGTGGTCGTCGGCTCCATGTCGAACTCGACAGCGCGCGTCTGGTCGGTCAGACGCTCTTGGAGGCGCGCGTCCTTGAAGGCCGAGCCGAACTCGGCGGCCGACTCCTCCTCGTCAACGATGCGCTCGAACGAGTCGGCGCCCGCGACGAAGGGCGTCGAGAGGTCTTCGCCCGCGAACTCGTCCGCGGGGATGGAGGCGCCCGGCGGGACTTCGCCCGTGCTGGCGGCCGGCTCGGCCTCGCCGCGCTCGCCGCGGCGGCGCTTGCGGCGGCGCGAGCGCCCGCCCGCCTCTTCGGTGGCTTGCGACGGCTGCGGCTGCGACTGCGGCTGCGCCTCGGCCGCGGCGGCTACCTCTTCCTCCTCGTCGGCCGTCAGTTCTTCAATCCCCGCGGGGGCGGCGGCCAGCGCCGGCTCCTCCTCGTCGCCCTCGCCTTCGGGCTCGGCCTCGGCCTGCGCCTGCTCGGCGGCGCGCTCGCGCTCGACGCGGGAGCGCTCGATGCGCTCGACCGCGGCGCGCTGGGCGGCCTCGTCGTCGGCGCCTTCGGACTTCTTCTTATCGACGACGATGCGCTCGAACTCCTCCTCCTCGTCGAAGAAGTCCGAGACGTAGAGGAAGGCGTCGCGCTCCAACCCGATGTCGACGAAGGCCGACTGCATGCCGGGCAGGACGCGCATGACGCGCCCCTTGTAAATGTTGCCGACGATCCCCTGGCTACTCTCCCCGCGCTCGATGTAGAACTCGGTGACGCGCCCGTTCTCGACGATGGCGATCTTCTTCTCGCGCCCGTTGACGCTGACAATCATCTCTTTGGGCATCTGTGTGAAACCGTCTCCTGGAAGGTGTGGGCCGCGCCGT
>JBEVJD010000338.1:0-29612 GCA_040510435.1 Pyrinomonadaceae bacterium
GCTCTTCCTAATAAACAAACTTACCTGCTATATCCGGGGATAATCGCGCGACGCCGCGTGGTTTTTGTCAATAATGGGGTTTTGGGTGTTGGTTTTTGGTTTTTGGTAAAAACAGCAAATCTTCCCCAAAACCTAAAACCCAACACCCAACACCCCTTTCTTGACAAACCCGACGCGGCTTCGCGATATTATCCCCTGATTTAGCAGTTAAGTTTGTTTATAAGGACTCGCGCCTCTCGGTGGGGTGCGGTGTGGTTAAGGGATAAGTGCGCGTCGCGTTTCTATCGTCTGAGGCCGTACCTTTCGCCAAGACTGGCGGGCTCGGAGACGTGGCCGGCGCGCTCCCGAAGGCGCTCGTCGGCCAGGGCGTGGACGCGTGCCTCATCCACCCGCTCTACGACACGACCGACCGCGGGCTGCTGCGGGAAAGGGTCTTTGACAACCTCGAAGTGGATTGGCTCGGCGGGCGCCGCACGGTCTCGGTCTACCTCTCTTATGCGGCGGGCGCGCCGGCCTTCCTTGTGGACGCCCCGGAGTTCTTCGCGCGCGGAAAGGTCTACGGCTTCGGCGACGACCACAACCGCTTCGCCTTCTTCAGCCGCGCGGCGCTCTCGCTGCTCGGCCGCCTGGGGATCGCGCCCGACGTTTTGCACGGCAACGACTGGCCGTGCGGGTTTGCGGCCACCTGGCTCTGGGCGTCGCGGCGCTATGGCGGGTTTTTGGCGAACACGCGGACGCTGATGTCGATCCACAATCTCGCCTACCAGGGGCTGTTCGACCCGAACGATTTGTACCGGCTCGGCTTCCGCGGCGGCGACGAGTCGAACGTCTTCATGTCGAACGGCGTGGCCTCGTCTTTGAAGGCCGGGCTGATGACCTGCGACGCCATCTCGACCGTGAGCCCGCGCTACGCCTTCGAGATACAGGGACCCGAGCAGGGGCACGGGCTCGACTGGCTGATGCGGCAGCGGCGCGACCGTTTAGTCGGCATCACCAACGGCGTGGACTACGACGTGTGGGATCCCGCGACCGACCTGCACCTGCCGGCGCACTATTCGGCGGAAGACCTTGCGGGCAAGCTCGAATGCAAGGCCGAACTGCTGCGCCGCTTCGGGTTGCCCGAAGAGTTGGACAGGCCCATCGTCGCCTCCATCTCGCGGCTCGTCACGCAGAAGGGTTTCGACCTCGTCAAGCAGATGGCCTGGCAGATGCTCGAAGACGGCGCGTTCTTCATCTCGCTGGGGTCAGGCGAGCACGAGTACGAGAGCTTCTTCCAGTTGCTCAAGGACAGGGCCCCGAACCGCGTCGCCATCTACCGGGGTTTTAGCGAGCCGCTGGCGCACCAGATTGAGGCGGGCGCTGACATCTTCCTGATGCCGTCGCTCTTCGAGCCGTGCGGCCTGAACCAGATGTACTCGATGCGCTACGGCACGGTGCCCGTGGTGCGTGCGACCGGGGGCCTGGACGACACGGTCGAGCAGTTCGACCCCGAGGCGGGCACGGGCACGGGCTTCAAGTTCGGCCCCTACAACGCGCAGGCGCTCCTCGACAAGGTGCGCGAGGCGCTCTACTGGTACACGCGGAAGGACGCGTGGCGCCGGATACAGTTGAACGGGATGCGGGTGGACAACTCGTGGGGCGCGGCGGCGCGCAAGTACGTCAGGCTCTACCACGCGCTGTTCGACCTGTAGGACGCGGCGATTTAGTCAGCGACAGTTAAAAGCAGTCGAAGGAGATTTGAAATCATGAGTGAATACGTCAAGGACGTGACCGACAACAACTTCGAATCGGACGTGCTCAGGTCGGACAAGCCGGTGCTCGTCGACTTCTGGGCCCCCTGGTGCGCGCCCTGCCGGATGCTGGCGCCGACGGTCGAGGCCGTCGCGCAGAACTTCGCGGAGACCGCCGCGGTCGTCAAGCTCAACGTGGACGACAACCCGCAGGTCTCGCAGCGCTACGGCATCAAGGGCATCCCGACGCTCATCCTCTTCAAGAACGGCAAGGAAGAAGAGCGCGTCGTCGGCGCGACCTCGAAGGAGGCCATCTCGCGCATGATCGACAAGCACGTCCAGAGCGGCGCGGCCAGCGCCTGACCTTCAAAGCCGCGGCGGCGCGGGACTTCCCCGGATGGGAAAGTCCGCGCCGCACGCGCGCGTTCGGCGCCGCGGAAAGCCCCGCGCGCGCCGAGGAGTCGAGCGCACCAGTCAGCCGCGAGTGATGAGACCCACTACAGCCAGCCGCGCCGCACGGCAGCGCCGCACCTTCGAGGAGCGGCTCGCCGCGAAGCGCACGCAGGCCGTCGCGGACGCCAAGTTCCGCGCGCGTCAGGCGCACGGCAAGCTCCGCCGCTTCGTCCGCATCCGCTTCAAGAAGGACGAAGTCATCGAGTCTCTCTCCCTGCGGCGCGGCGACTGCAACCGCTGCGGCGCGTGCTGCGAGATACTCTTCAAGTGCCCCTTCCTCAAGAAGCACGGCGACGGCACGACGACCTGCGGCATCTACGAAGACCGCCCCTCGCAGTGCCGCCTCTTCCCCATCGACCAACGCGACCTCGCGGAGGTGCGCGGCACGTGCAGCTTCTACTTCATCGAGAAGCCGATCAAGTTGGAAAGAGCTAGCTAAGGCGGGTGCTGGGTTCTAGGTTTTGGGTGCTGGTCAGAGCCGCTTGTCTTCACCCAAAACCCAACACCCAGAACCCCACACCCTTTTCTTATGTCAAAAGTTATCGTAGTCATTGGCGCTCAGTGGGGCGACGAGGGCAAGGGCAAGATCGTAGACCTGATGGCCGAGCGCTTCGACGTGGTCGCGCGCTACCAGGGCGGCCACAACGCCGGCCACTCGGTGAAGGTCGGCGACAAGTCTTACGCCTTGCACCTCATCCCCTCCGGCATCATCCACCCGGGCAAGACCTGCGTGCTCGGCAACGGGATGGTCATCGACCCCATCGCCTTCTTCAACGAGGCCGACCGCCTCACGGCGCAGGGTCTCTCCGTCACGCCCGACCGCGTCAAGGTCAGCACGCGCGCGCACCTGATACTTCCCTATCACCGCGCCCTCGACCACACGAGCGAGGAGCGCCTCGGCAACGAGAAGGTCGGCACCACGCTGCGCGGCATCGGCCCCGCCTACGAGGACAAGGCTGGCCGGCGCGGCATCCGCGTCGCCGACGCGATGAACCCCGAAGTGCTCCGATCGCGCATCGAGCGCAACATCGCCGATGCCAACCTCATCATCCGCGAGTACCGCGGCACGGAGCTTAAGCCCGACGAGGTCTTCAAAGAGATCGCGCCGCTCGCCGAGCGCATGCAGGCGTTCGTCACCGACACCACCCACTTCATCAACCGCGCCGTCCGCGAGGGACAGAGCGTCCTCGTCGAGGGCGCGCAGGCTACGCTCCTCGACGTTGACCACGGCACCTACCCGTTCGTCACCTCTTCGAGCACGACCTCGGGCGGCGTCTGCGCGGGGCTCGGGCTGGCGCCGCAGAAGATCAACGGTGTGCTCGGCATCGTCCGCACCTACTCGACGCGCGTCGGCGAAGGCCCCTTCCCGACCGAGATGCTCGGGGGCGAGGAGGAGATCGGCCAGCTCATCCGCGAGCGCGGCCACGAGTACGGCGTCTCCACGGGGCGCCCGCGCCGCTGCGGCTGGTTCGACGCCTTCGCCACGCGCTACGCCGCCGAGATCAACGGCTTCGACACGGTCGCGCTCACCAAGCTCGACATCCTCGATGCGCTCGACGAGATCAAGGTCTGCGTCGGCTATCGGCGCAACGGCCAGTCCTGCGAGTCCTTCCCGGCCGTCTCGCAGGAGCTGCGCGAGGTCGAGCCCGTCTACGAGACGCTGCCCGGCTGGCGCACCTCGACCGAGGGCGTCACGGAGCTTGAGAAGCTCCCCGCGGCCGCGCGCGACTACGTCGATTTCATCTCCACGCAGATAGGCGTCCCCGTCGGACTGGTCTCGACGGGCCCCGAGCGCAGCCAGACCATCCTCGTCCGCGACTCGGCGCTCGCGCGCTGGCTCGAACCCTGAAAGTGAGGCCGCGTCCAACGTTGAAGCAAGGGCGCAGAAAAGTCGTGCGCGTGGCGACGGAACTCCCCGTCGAGTGGGGGTTGACGCCGCACTACGAGCACCACGGCAAAATCACCTCTTTGAGCCGCGGCGGCTGCCTGCTCCAGACCGGGGCCATCCAGCCGCTCTTCGGCAAGACCATCTACGTCCGCATCCCCCTGCCCGAACGCGACTGGTGGGAGGTGCACGGGGAAGTCCTCTACTACCTCCGCGACGTGGGCTTCGGCGTCGAATTCTTCGACCTCACCGACCAGGATTCCGCCACCCTCCGCGCACTCATGCGGCACCACCAGGAACAGCCGCCCGACGCCCCGGCGGAGTGAGTTTGAATAATCGAAAGCCGGTCACTATAATCACCCACGCGCGGGCCGATAGCTCAGTTGGTAGAGCAGCTGGCTTTTAACCAGCGGGTCGCAGGTTCGAGTCCTGCTCGGCTCATCGTTAAGAGAATCTTGGGGGCAGCCGCAAAGCTGCCCCCAATGCTTTTATAAGCGCGCGTGAGGGGGACGGCCGTGAGCCACTTTTTGACTTTCGTGTTGGTCGGGCGCGGGGAGGCGGACGTGCCGGGGAGGGTGCGCGAGTTGATGGGGCCTTACTTCGCGCCGGATGGGGTGTACTCGTCGGGCGAGTCACTTGCGAAGTGCGACGGGTATGTAATCGGCGGGCGTTACGACGGGCAGTTGTTCAGCGCGGAGCCCGAGTACAACCTGACGCCGAGGGAGTTTCAGGAACGGTACGGCCTCGATGTGTTGAAGGACGAGGACAACATCCGCGCGGCGCCGGAGGTGCCGGGGGGGCTGATTCCCTACGCGGTCGTCACGCCGGAAGGCGCGTGGCTCGACTGCGAGAGGAAGGGCGCGGCCGGGTGGGCGGCCGAGGTAAAGGGGCTGTTGCGGCGTTACGCGGACTGCTTGGTCGTGGCCGTTGACTGTCACTGTTAGAGGCAGTTCGCTGCGGAGAGGTGGAGAGACGCGGAGGCGGGGTGCCGGTTTGAAATCTTCAAACCGGCACCTCGCCTCCGCGTTCCTACGTGGCGAACTGTCCCTCCTCCGGTCGCACTGTCACGCGGCGGCGCTGAGCGAAGTCTCCGCGAGGACTGCGCGCATCGAGACGTGCTTGAGGAGAATTTCGAGGTAGCAGGTGAAGCGGTGGAGGTAGAGACGCAGAGACCTGCGGTCGCTGAGCATTGGCAGGGTGAGGCCGTCCACGAAGCCCCGGCAGGTCTCCTGATCCTTCTGCATCAGGTGGCACATGCTCTC
This sequence comes from Pyrinomonadaceae bacterium, assembly GCA_040510435.1. Lineage (GTDB taxonomy): Bacteria > Acidobacteriota > Blastocatellia > Pyrinomonadales > Pyrinomonadaceae > QHXN01. The sequence continues at coordinate 5,331 of JBEVJD010000338.1, forward strand.
GGCGCGGAAGAGTTCGAGCCGTTCGGAGAAGTTGACGAGCGCCTCCGCCCCGACGTGCCACTCGGCGTAGCGCGCGCTACGCAGCAGTGCGTCGAGGTCTTCGTAGAGGCGCAGAGAGTTGTCGCGCTTGGCGCGGATGTCCTCGAAGATGTCGGCGGCGTCCACTTCGGCGCGGAACGCGCGCGCGAGCGAGACCGTGGACTGCTCGAAGCAGTTGCGCAGAAGGTCGTGCGCGTCGGCGAGGAGCGAGCGCGCCTCGGCGGCCTGTGCGGCGGCCTGCGCGCCGGGCAGGAGGCGTTCGAAGACGGCGCGCAGCTCGTGGCGGACGGCGAAGCTCGTCCGCTCCAACTCCTCCGAGAGGGCGTCGGGCGTGTCGAGGCAGGCGCAGAAGTAGTCGAGGCCGCCGGCCGTCGCCAGCGCCTCGCAGCGCACGACCTCGAAGATGAAGTGCGCCTCGTCGCGCGTGCCGCCGCCGACAGCCTCCTTCACGCCGTCGAGGTAGCCGAGGAGTCGTCTGAGGTCTTCGAAGACGCCGCGGACGAACTCGCGCGTGCCTTCGTGCTCGATGCTCTCCAGAATCGAAAGGAGCTGGGGCTGCATTGGGGCAACCTCCTTGGGAAGAGGATGGAAGGGCTCGTTCCAGCTTGTTCTGACGGGGACGCTTGCGCGGCGTGGCCGGTGCGGCGTGAAGAGCTAAAGGTAAGCGGCCGGGCGGCCTTGCTGATGGAGAAGCGGGCTGGTCGGGATGACCGGCCCGGCGAGAGCCACATCGAACTTAGCACTTGCGCGACGCCGCGCACAAGAACTTTTTTCGGGCGCGCCCGGCCTCTTCAGCCGGATGTCAACAAGAAAGTATTAACCACAGAGACACGGAGGCGCGGCTTGATGACTTACGTCTACAAGCCGCGCCTCCGTGTCTCTGCGGTTAACTTCGTCCAGCGTTAGACAGTCGCCCTAAGACCTCTGCCCGAGGGGCATCATCATCGGCAGGCGCGGCGGGAGGCCGCCGTTACGCGCGTGTGCCGGCGCGCGGCGCGGGGTCGGCCGGACGTTCTCGAAATAGTCCACCGCCGCGACGCGCAGGCCCACGTCGCGCCCCAGTCGCTCGCCCAGATACCACTTGTGTTCGAGCACGCTCGGCCACACGGCGCGCGCCTCCGACGCAGACAGCTCGACGCCCGCCAACCGCCGCAGCGAACGCCTCAGACGGCGCGCGCTCGCCTCGACGCCGCCGGGCGCTACGGGACTCTCCGTCTCGAACGACACGGGCATGAACAGCCCGTCGTACGCCTTCCAACTCTGGTGCTTCAGATAGATTGATAGCAACTCGCTTGCTAAACGGCGAAACTCGATTTTGGTTGACATAACTTTCTCCTTGAACAACTCGTTATCGATAACACTTTGCGGGGAACCCTTTCGCCCCGCCATAAGTATCGTACGGGCCGCGTGTGTCAAAGTTGTTATGTCCAGCCGTATATATTTCAATCGCGCGCATTAGCCATTCTAATCGCGCGGGGACAAAATTGTGACAGCCTCAGCGCAGCCCAAGCGCCTTCAAATAGCCCTCGTTAACCTTGCAGTTCCTGAGCTTGATGCCCTCAAGGTATTCGGCGAGCGCGCGGTCAATCTTCTCCTTCGGCGGGCGGTTCTTCCTCACGTCTTCGAAGGTCGTGCGCGGGTGGTCGGCGAAGGCCGCGACCGCGTCCCAGTCGGCCGGCCGGTTGACGGAGACGACGCACGAGGTCGCGTCGAGCTTCTTGTAAGGCCAGAAGCACCAGCCGATGCGGTTGCGCTCAAGCAGCTCGCGGAACGACGCGACCCACTCGTCCGTGTTCTCGCCCGACTCGCCCATGTAGAGCGGCACGTTGTACTTCGCGGAGAAGTCGACGTACTCCTGCACGGCCTCCTGCTTCACCTCCATCCAGTACTTGTGAAAGGTGTAAGCGAGTTTGTCGTCGAACGGCGGGCCGAAGACCTTGAAGTTCGAGTCCCACTGCGCGCCGCCGAGGAAGATGATGTGATTTTTATCGACCGCCCTGATGCCCGCGACGATTCGGCGGTAGAGCGGTTCGAGCTTCGGATTGAAGTGCGCCGCGTCGAAGTAGTGCGCGATGGGCTCGTTGAGCAGGTCGTAGCCGACGACCGCGGGCTCGTCGCGGTAGCGCGCGGCGAGCTTCTGCCAGATTCTGATGGTGAGGTCTTGCGCCTCGGCGCTCTCGAAGAGGAAGGGGTAGCCCCAACTGTCGTCTATGTTGTCGCCGGTCTGGCCGCCGGGCGCGCCGTGCATGTCGAGCACGACCCAGAGCCCTTCGCGCCGGCACCAGCCGACGACGCGGTCGAGCATCTCGTAGCCGACGCCTTCGAGCCGCACGGGGTCGCCCTCGGTGACGAACAGGCGGTAGCTGAACGGCACGCGGACGGAGTTGAAGCCGGACTGTTTGATGAAGCGGATGTCCTCGGCCGTGACGTAGTTGTCGCGGTACGCCTTCCAGAAGCGGCGCGACTCGTCCTCGCCGACGAGCTGGTTGACGACCGTCGAGATGAGCCGCGGCGAGCCGGCCGTCTTGAACTTGAACATGTAGCCCTCGGGCAGCAGCCAGTTGCCGAGGTTGATGCCCTTCAGAAAGAGCGGCCGCCCGTCGGGCGCGACGAACTCCCTGCCCCGCGTCGTCACGAACTTCGCGCGCGCGCCCGCGGGCTGGAAGTTGACGAAGAGCAGCAGGAGTGTGAACGAGACGAGCAGGGACTTTCGCTTCTTCAGTCGCATGCGTCAGAGGCTCCGGCGTGATGTTTGAATTGTCGAGGCCGCGTCGCGGCGGCGCCGTCTCTCGCGCCAACGGTCGAGGAGCGGGACGACGGGCGAGTCAGTAAGCAGTTCCCGGCCGGCCCTCGCCAGCCACGAAAGTTCGTTGTGCGGGTTCGGTTCGAGCCTGAAGCCGAGCCTGCGGTAGAGTTTGACGGCCTGCGTGTTGGCCTTCTGCACGCTCGCCTCGAAACCGAGGAAGTCTTCCCCGGCGACGAGGTTTCTGAACTCGTCGAGCAGCCGGAGGATGAGCCCCTCGCGGCGGTGTCTCTCGTCAACCTGCAACGAGCCGATGTAGATGTAGCGCGGGTCGTTCCAGCTCCGAAGGTATTCGACGTAGCCAACAATCTCCGGGCCGTCGAAGGCGATGACGAACGTCGGGTTGCGCTGCAAACCTTTGCGCCGGTTCTCCTCGGGGTACTCCATGCCGGCGCGCTCCCAGACGCGGCGCATGTTCCGCTTGTCGAACTCGACGACCTGATCGACGAGGCCGGCGTCGAACAACTCGCGCCCCCTGAAAATTTTGACTTCCGGCATAAGCGTCGAAGGGTTCGCGGCGTGAACAACGGGCGCGTGCTCAAAGGTCGGTTGCGAAGAGACTGATCTCCGACTCTTCGCCCGTGAGCCTGACCATGCGCTCGAACTTCATGCCGAGTTTTTCGAGCACGCGGATGGAGACGGCGTTGTCCGGGTTCACGATGGCGTAGAGGCGTCCGAGGCCGAGCACGTCGCGCGCGTGACGCAGCACGGCCGAACCCGCCTCGGACGCGTAGCCCTTCGAGCGGAACGGCGGCAGGAAGGCGTAGCCGATGTCCACGCCGGGCAACGAATCTCTCTTCACCAGCCCGCAGATTCCGACAGGCACCTTCTCATCCTTCGTCTCGACCAGCCAGAGGCCGAAGCCGTTTTGCCTGTAGCTCTCGGCGAAACGCTCGCTGATGTAACGCGCGGCGCCCTCCACCGTCCGCACGCCGCGGTCTCCGACGAAGCGGATGAAGCCGGGGTCGTTTAAGATTTCGAGCACTACGCCAGCGTCCGCCTCCGACATCTCGCGCAAGTTGAGCCGCTCCGTCTCGATGACGCTCAAGTCGTAAACACCGCCTTCTTCTTTAAATTTCGGGTCGCGGGAATCATAACCCGCCTTTCGCCGCAACCGAAAGATAATCTCATCGCAACGCAGCGCGGGCGCGCGGGGCATATCATTGACGTGCTCTTCCCGAGTGATCTTGCCTCGATTGAAGCTCTCTTAACTCAAACCGAACCGACGCCTTTACGGCGCACGCGCGCGCCGCGCCGCGTAGCTCTACGCACGCGCAACGGACGCCCGCGCGCCCGCGGCGCGCACGTTACGACCCCTTTGGATGGAGGAATAATTTAGATGTTGAGAATGGGACGTTCCCCTAAAGTAGAGTCCAACGAACCCAGGCCCACGCAGCCCGAGCCCGCCCCGACGCAGTCGCCGCAGGCCCCGCCCGCCCAAGCCTATCAGTCCCAGCCCGCGGCGCACGCCTACGAGCAGCCCGCGCAGCCGGCCTCCGTCCCCACGCCGTCCACGCCGCGCGCGGTCACCGAGTCGGAAGCGCTCGCGCGCGACCTGCGCGAGGGCGTCGTCAGCGGCTTCGTCGGCGGGGGCACGGTCGTCAGCGGCGACGCCGAGTTCAAGGGCATGCTCCGCATTGACGGCCGCTTTTCGGGGCGCGTGCGCTCGGAGAAGGGCTCGCTCATCGTGAGCGCGGGCGGCGTGGTCGAGGCGAACATCGAGGTCGCCTCCGCCAAGATTAACGGCACCGTCAACGGCGACATCATCGCCACCGGCCGCATCGAGTTCGGCCGCTCCGCGCGCGTGCGCGGCAACATCCAAACGCCCGCCCTCATCATCGAAGAGGGAGCCATCTTCGAAGGTAGCTGCCGCATGCAGCCTCAGCCCAAGCCCGAGGCCGTCAAAGCCACGAAGGCCGAGGCGCCGCGCACGGCCGACGCCGCCGCAGCACAGCCCAAGCCGCCCGCTCCCAAGCCCGCGCAGCCGACGGCCGCGCCTGCTAACCACGCCGCGGCCAGAGCCGCCGCCGTCGTCACGAGTTCCCCCGAGCCGACCGCCTGACCCGCGGACGGGCGCGGCGGGGCCCCGACCCCAAAACACCCCGCCGCGCCCACCGGCCGTTGGATAAGAAGGGTTTTGGGTTTTAAGTTTCGGGTGCTGGGAAAGAAGCTGTCTTCACCCAGCACCCAAAACCTAAAACCCAAAACCTTTTTTGCCTTATTACGCGACGAGCAGGCGGAGGCCGGCGAGCCCTCTGGAGTTGGCGGCGCGGAGGGATTGGGGCGAGGCTTCGGAGAGCATGCGGCCGACGGCGGCGGCGTTGACGGCCTTCGAGAAGAGGTAGCCCTGTGCGTAGTCGCAGGAGAGCGCGCGGAGTTGCGCGCGTTGCGCCTCGGTCTCGACGCCCTCGGCGACGACGCGCATGCCGAGGGCGCGCGCGAGCAGGAGTGTGGCGCGGACGCCTTCCGCGTTCCCGTCCGCGCCGCCCATCCGGTTGATGAAGTAGCGGTCGATCTTGAGCGTCATCGAGGGGAAGCGGCGGAGGCGCGAGGGCGAAGAGTAGCCGGTGCCGAAATCGTCTATGCTCGACTCGACGCCGAGCGAGCGCAACTGCCGCAGCGTCTCGTCGGTCTGCTTGACCTCCTCCGCCAAGACCGACTCGGTGATTTCGAGCTTCAGACTTTCGGGTCTGAGCCCCGTCGTCGCCAAAGCCTTCTCGATCTGCTCGCACAACTCGGGGTTGGCGGACTGGCGCCCGGAGAGGTTGACGCTCACGTACATCGCGGCCGCGCCCGGGAACTGCGTCTGCCACTCGCGCATCTGCCGGCACGCCTCTTCGAGCGCCCAGCGCCCGATGGGGAGGATGAGCCCCGTCCCCTCCGCGACTGGGATGAACTCGTCGGGCGCGATGAAGCCGCGCGCCGGGTGTCGCCAGCGCAGCAGTGCCTCGAAGCCCATCGTCTCGCCCGTCCCGAGCGCGACGATGGGCTGGTAGTAGACGGCGAACTCCCTCCGTTCGAGCGCGCGCCGCAAGTCCGTCTTCGCGTGCAGGAGCTTGACGGCTCGCGCGTGCATCGCCTTCTCGAAGACCTCGCGCCCGCCGAGGTTGGAGGGCAGCGCCAGCTCCTTCCGGATGAGCTGCGCGATGGCGAAGACCTCGCGTGTGTCCGTCGCGTTTTCGAGCATGATGTTGAACTCGTCGCCGAAGGCGGTGGGAAGAGAGTGCCGCCCGCACGCCCCCGCTTCGGCAACGGTCGTGCCCGAGTGTGCGCCCGCCCGGATTTCTGCTTTCGACGGGAAATTACGATTTCTGAAATTTCAGGCAGGCGCAGACGGTTCAGGCGGCCGGTCAGGCTGAACCCGGCCGCATGTCAGTTTGAGAGATTTCAGTCTCGGAGTCTGCGGCCGACACCGACCGTACTTACTTTGGGTTGAGACAGGGTATAAGATGGGGCTATGGACTCCGCCCTCCCCCTTCTCGGCCTCGGCTTTGTGCTCGGGCTCAAGCACGCGACAGAGGCCGACCACCTCGTCGCCGTCTCGACCATCGTCAGCGAGCACCGCTCGATCTGGCGCTCGGCCGCCGTCGGGGGGCTGTGGGGGTTGGGTCACACCGCTTCGCTCTTCGTCGCGGGCGCCGTGCTCATTGCGCTGCGCGTCCAGATACCCGAAGGCGTCGCGACCGCGCTCGAACTCTTGGTAGCGCTGATGATCGTGCTGCTCGGCACGCGCATCCTCTACCTCGTGCTGCGGCGCCGCCGAGACGTGCACGTCCACGAGCACGCGCACGACGGGCGGACGCACACGCACCTGCACTTCCACGGCCGCCAGGACGCGCACGCCGCCGCCGACGCGCACGCCGTCTCGCACGCGTGGCACCGAGGGCTTTGGGGCTGGCGCCCCGTGGCGGTCGGGGCGGTGCACGGGCTGGCGGGGTCGGCCGCGCTGACGCTCTTCGTGCTGGCCGAAGTCATGCGCGGCGGGTCGAAGCTCCTGGGGTTCGCCTACCTGCTCATCTTCGGCGCGGGCTCAATCGGCGGGATGTTGTTGATGAGCATGCTCGTCGGGCTGCCCTTCGTCCTCACCGCCCGGCGCTTCCGACGCATAGACACCCCCGTCCGCCTGCTCGCCGGAGCCGCCAGCGTCATGTTCGGGCTCTACTACGCCTGGAAGGTGACCAGCAGGCTGTAGGATTGTCCGAAAAAAACACTCCTCAAAGCCTCAGCCCGTGTGTTAGGATTGTTTTCGGGTGTTTTACACTCATGCAGATTCTCCGCGGCGACTTGCCGCCGACTCACGCCACGTCAGCCGTCTGAACCGAAGCCAAAGAGACAGCCGTCAGATTGCTCGCCCCTTACCCGTCACACTGACCGAAGACTGACCCGCCACGCGTGGTCGCGCCAGACCTAAACGGCTTTTTGCTTAGTAATTTAAGGAGAAGCACCCGGCCACCTTCTGGCATCATTTTTGACTTCTGACGGAGGCAGCCGTGCAGTCCCCCGCGCGGCCGACGGCAGAGACCCCCTCTCAAAAGAACAGACGGGAATTCCCTCTTTACGGACATGAACATAGAGATCAACGAAGGGCAGCGTTTCCCACAGCAGTTCGTCAACGCGGTCGTCGCCGTCGGCGGGGTCGCGCTGCTGTTGGCCGTCTTCGGGCTGCCGTTCGGGCAGCTCGGCTTCCCCGTCGTGCTGCTCGCGCTGCTGGCCGTGCAGGTCTCTGCGCGCTACGACGCGCCGACGGCAGAGGGCTGGCACTTCCCCTTCGCCGAGGGCTTCGTCTTCCTCTCGATGCTGCTCTTCGAGGGCGAGGTCGGCGTGCTGCTGGCGGCGCTGGTCGCGTTCTGCTGCGCGTTACCGGGGGCGCGCGGCTGGTGGGCGGTAGGCTTCCGCGCGGGTTCGGCCGCGGCCGCCGCGACGCTCACCGTCTGGACGCTCAGGCTGACGGCCGGCCCGCTCTCGGGGCTGACCGAAGGTTTGCCCGCGCCCTCCACGCTCAACGGCGCGTGCGCGGCCGTGCTCGTGCTCTCGTTCTTCAACGCCGCGATGACGGCCTTCGGCGGGTCGTACCGCATGAACCTTTCGGCGTGGCGGGACGGCGCGCGGCTCTTCTTCTGGCAGGTCGTCGGCAACGCCGCGGCGCTGGCGGGGGCGTCCGCCGCGGCCTTCGGCGTGCGCTTCGCGGGGGTGGAAATCTCGGTTGCGGCCGGCGCGCTCGCTTGCATCGTGGCGACGGCGCTGCGCGCGAAGCTCTACGGCGACGGGCGCGAGGCGTCGGCCGTCGAGGCCCCGCAGCACAAGGTGTCCGAGGCCGACCGCTTCCGCTCGGCCTTCGACTACGCGGCCATCGGCATGGCCTTAGTCTCGACCGAGGGGCGCTGGCTTCAGGTCAACCGGAGCTTGTGTCAGATACTCGGCTACACCGAGGAGGAGTTGCTGCTCACCGACTTCCTCTCCGTCACGCACCCGGACGACCTGCCGACCGCGCTCTCTAACATCGGGCAGACGCTCAAGGGCAAGGTGCAGGCGTCGCAGATGGAGAAGCGCTACATACACAAGTCGGGGCACGAGGTCTGGGTGCACTGGAGCGTCTCGCTCGTGCGCGACCAGTACTCGAAGAGCGTCCACCTCATCTTCCAGATTCAGGACATCACCGACCGCAAGCTGGCCGAGCAGCAGCTACACCACGACGCCTTCCACGACGCGCTGACGGGGCTGCCGAACCGCGCGCTCTTCATGGATCACCTCAAGCTCGCCATCGCCCGCTCGCGCCGCAACACGCAGACGAAGTTCGCCGTCCTCTACCTCGACCTCGACCGCTTCAAGGTCATCAACGACTCGCTCGGGCACACCATCGGCGACCAGCTCCTCGTCGGCATCGCCGACCGGCTGAAGAAGAACCTGCGCCCCGGCGACACCGTCGCCCGATTGGGCGGCGACGAGTTCACCGTGCTCGTCGAAGACATCACCGACGAGAGCGAGTCCGTCCAGGTCGCCGAGCGCATCCAGAAGGAGCTGTCAGTCCCCTTCACGCTGAGCGGGCGCGAGGTCTTTACGACCGTCAGCATGGGCATCGCGCCCTCGTCCACGGGCTACGAGCGCGCCGAGGACATCCTGCGCGACGCCGACACCGCGATGTACCGCGCCAAGTCGGCGGGCAAGGCGCGCTACGAAATCTTCGACAAGGCGATGCACGCGCGCGCCATCAACCTTCTCCAGATGGAGACCGACATGCGACGCGCCCTGGAGCGCGAGGAGTTCGTCCTCCACTACCAGCCCATCGTTGCGCTCGAAAACTTCCGCCTGCGCGGCTTCGAGGCGCTGGTGCGGTGGCAGCACCCGGAGCGCGGCTTTATCTCGCCGATGGACTTCATCCCCGTGGCCGAAGAGACGGGCATGATCGTCCCGCTCGGCGAGTGGGTCATGCGCGAGGCGTGCCGCCAGATGCACGGCTGGCAGATGATGTTCCCGCTCGAACAGCCGCTCTTCATCACGGTCAACCTGTCGAGCAAGCAGTTCACACAGGAGTCTCTCATCAGCACCTTCGCCATGATCCTCCAGGAGACGCGAGTCAAGCCGCAGTCGGTCAAGCTCGAAATCACCGAGTCGGTGGTCATGGAGAACGTGGACACGGCGACCGACATGCTCCGGCAGCTCCGGAGCCTCGGCGTCAAGCTCGCCATCGACGACTTCGGCACGGGCTACTCGTCGCTCTCTTACCTCCACCGCTTCCCCATCGACACGCTCAAGATCGACCGCTCGTTCGTCACGCGCATGTCCGAGAACAACGAGAACACGGAGATCGTCCGCACCATCGTCGTGCTCGCGCAGAACCTCGGCATGGACGTGGTGGCCGAGGGCGTCGAGACCAACGAGCAGTTGGTGATTCTCCAGAAGCTCGGGTGCGAGAATGGCCAAGGGTACTTCTTCTCGAAGCCGGTCAACGCCGACGGAGCCGAGAAGATCATCGCCGAGACCTACGGCGCGCTCACCTCGCCCGCCCGCGCCCTCAACCCGCAGCAGAACGGCAAGCGCGTCTTCGTCGCATAATAAAAAGCAACAAACCACAGAGACACAGAGGCACAGCTAAATCCAATTAGCTGTGCCTCTGTGTCTCTGTGGTTAACCTTTATCCCGACACTCTCAAGCCGCGATTTTTAATCGCGCGGGCTCACTTCAACCTCCGGATCGATGATGACGGTCTCGCCCGCGACGCCGCGCGCGCGCAGGTCGGAGGCGAGCCGCGCGGCCTCCTCGCGCGCAGCATAACGCCCGCTGCGCACCTGGAAGCGGAAGCGCGTCGCCCCGCCCGACTCGACCACGCGCGCGTCGAAGCCCGCCGCCCTCAGCCGCGACACCTGCTCGTTCGCCTGCGAGAGTTCCGCGAACGCGCCGACCTGCACCGAGTACGAACCGGCCTCAAACGCCGCGTCGCCCGCGTCGCCCGTCGCGCCGTGAGTCGCACCCGGCGCGGCGCGGCCTTCGGCGTCGGCGGCCTCCGGCGTCGGCGTCGGCGGCGAGGCGGCCCCGCGCGCGGCCTCCGGCGTCGCCGACTGCTGGTTCGTCGCCTCGTTCCTGAAAGCCTCCTCCCCACGGGCGCCGCCGCGCCGGCTCATCCAACTGAAGAGGAGCAGCGCGAGCACGAAGGCCGCGGCAATCAGAAGCAGCCACGCGGGCGCGAGACTGAGCACACGCCTCCCGACCGCGTAGCCGTCGTACTCGCGCGCTCGCCGCGCGGACTTGCTGCCGACGACACTCTCGCCGCACGAAGGGCACGCGGCCGCAGTCTCGTTTATGTTCTTCTTTCCGCAGTGAGGACAGGTCAGTTTCATAGAGTCCACACGTCGAGGTGCATGGCCGGAAGCCCGTCTGTGAGGGAGGGCTTCGCCACCGTCGTGGGGCGGGTTGTTGGAAGACGTAAGCCCGAATGCGAGGGCGGGCTTACGCCTGCGTGTTCACGGGAGCAGAACAATCTTGCCGTAAGCGCCGGGCTTCAAGACCTCCTCGTGCGCGCGCGCAGCCTCCGCGAGCGGCAACTCGCGCCCGACCACCGGGCGCAGCGTCCCCGCTTCGAGCCCCGCGCCGAGCGCCGCGTGGATGCTCACAAACTCCTGCGGCGAAATGTTGAAGAGCGTCATGCCGAGGATGGAGGCGTCGCGCGTCATGGCCTGGCGCGGGTTGATCTCGACCGTGCCGCGCGAGCCGACGACGACCACGCGCCCGCCCTTCGCCAGCGCGCCGAGGTCACGGTCTAAGTTCACGTTCGCCAGCATCTCCAGAATCACGTCCACGCCGCGCCCGCCCGTCAGACCGTTCAACTGTTCGAAGTAGTCCGGCGCGCGGTGGTCGAGAACTTCGTGCGCGCCCTGCTCAAGCACGAGCCGCCGCCCCTCCTCCGTCCCCGCCGTGCCCAGGACGCGCAGACCCGCGGCGCGCGCGAGCTGCACGGCCGCCGTCCCCACGCCACCGCTCGCCCCGTGCACGAGGACGGTCTCGGCGGGCTGTGCCTTTGCGCGCTGGAAGAGTGCGCGGTAGGCGGTCGCGTAAGGCGTGAAGACGCCCGCCCCCTGCGCGAACGTGACGCGCTCGGGGAGCGGGTGGCACTGCGACTCTTCGCAGAGCGCGAGTTCGGCGTAGGTGCCGGTCAGGCTCCCCGCCGTGTAGACCCTCTGCCCCGCGGCGAGGCGCGCGACGCCCTCGCCCACGGCTTCGACCTCGCCCGCCGCGTCGAGCCCGGGCGTGTAAGGCAGCGCGGGCTTGACGGCGTGCACGCCGCTCCTGATGTACGTGTCCACGGGGTTGACGCCCGCGGCGCGCACGCGCACGAGCACCTGCCCCGCCGAAGGCTTCGGCTCCGGCACCTCCTCCGAACGCAAGACCTCCGGCCCGCCGAACTCGTGAACCCTTATCGCTTTCATATCGCTCCTGGTGAAGGAGTAGGCAGTAGCCAGTGAGCCCCGAAGGGGCTTAATGTTTATAGCCCCATCGTGTCAATGGAACCCGAGCCCCGTCAGGGGCGGCATCCGTAATGCCGCTCCTCCGGAGCTTGGACAATTAACTTCAGCCTTGAGCTATAAACATTAAGCCCCTCCGGGGCTCGGCAACCTGCCTTCAACTGCCTACTGCCTACTGTCACTCTTCTCCGCTCGCGGTTCTGATTTCGCCTGTGCTAGAATCCCGCGTCCGCTTCGCCAGAGCGTTAACCCGCCTCTGAAGTCCAAAGGTAAAAGTTCGAGACTCCCCGTAGAGGTCTGAAGAATGAATCGTAGGAAGTACCCTCGTACCGCCCTGTCCGCGCTCGCCCTCTGTCTGTTCGCCGCTGCCGCGATGCTCGTCTCGCCCGCCGCTTCGGGTCAGAAAGAGAACCCCGCCGCCGAAGAGATACGCCAGGTGCTCACGAGCTTCGAGAGCCTGACGCTCGACCCGGCCGCAGTCCTCCGCTCCGCGCGCGAGGGCGGCTCGGTCACGCTCCAGACGGCGCGCGGCGCCTTCGACCTCGAAGTCGAGCCGTTCGACGTGCGCTCTGACAACTACCGCGCCGTGGCCGCGGGCGCGGGCGGCGTGATGACGGAGTTGGCCCGCACGCCCTCGAACTCTTGGCGCGGGCGCGTCCGGGGTCAGGAGGGGACGTTCGTCCGCCTCTACCTCGACGGCGAGAAGGTCAGCGGCATCATCATCACGCCCGCGGAGACTTTCTACGTCGAGCCCGCGCGCGACCTCTCGGCCGCAGCCGGCTCCAAGGATTTTGTCTTCTACGAGTTGGCGAGCGTCAAGCCGACCGACGCCGTGTGCGAGGAGCGGACGCTGGCCGGCAAGGTCACCGCCCAGGCCGCCGGCGCGGGCCTCAGCGCCAAAGCGTCGGGCGCGACCAGGCCGCCGGCTGACGAGATATTCGGGCCGAGGGCGCAGGTCGACATCGCCACCGAGGCCGACTTCGAGTACGCCCAGTTCAACGGCGGCAACACGACGACGACGAACAACGACATCCTCAGCATCATGACGCAGGTGGACGGCATCTACGAGGCGAATCTCGGCGTGGATGTCAGGGTCGTCTTCCAGCGCGTCTGGCTGACCAACAACGACCCCTACGAGGCGCTCGACGCGGGCGAACTGCTCGACGAGCTGACCGACGCCTACGACGACACGTTCGGCACGAACGGCACGCCGCCGTCGCGCGACCTCGTGCACCTGTTCACGGGCAAGGAACTCGACGGCAATACCATCGGCATCGCGTGGACGGGCGCCCTCTGCGACTCGCCCGCGTTCTCCTACGGCCTCTCGCAGAGCAAGTCTTTCGGGCTGGTCACCGCGCAGCGCGTCGCCCTCACGGCACACGAGGTCGGCCACAACTTCGGGGCTCACCACACCGGCCCGGGTGGGCCCAACGACCCGCCGCAACAGATAGCGGGTTGTGAATCCACCAACCTGAGCGGGGCGATCATGCAGCCGGCGGTCACCGCCGCGACGGGCTTCTGCCAGTTCTCGCGCGACGAAATCACCGGCCACCTGACGGGCAGCGGCGGCGAGTGCCTGGCGCGCCTGACGACGCCCGGCTGCAACTACGCGATTACGCCCACCGCGCAGGCGTTCCCCGTCGCCGGTGGAACGGGCACGGTCAACGTCACGGCGAACTGCGCCTGGGGCGTGGCCGAGGGCGCGCCCTGGGTCACCTTCTCGACCGAGGCGGGCACGGGCAACGGCTCGACCGGCTACACGGTCGCGGCCAACAACGGGAAGGACGGCCCGCGCCGCGCCTTCGTGGACATCGGCGGCAGGCAGTTCGCCATCACGCAGCCGGGCTCGCCCGCCTGCCTGGCCGGCGCGTCGCAGATCAGCATCGGCCAGACCATCTCGGCCTCGCTCGCCTCGACGGACTGCACCGCGGGTCAGCCCAACCGCCTGACCGCCTTCGAGGACGTGTATACCTTCGTCGCGCGCGCGGGCCAGCGCGTCCGCGTCGAGATGTCCGGGGCGCCCAGCGTAGACGCGTACCTCTACCTCTTCAACCCCGACGGCTCGCTGCTCGCGGAGAACGACGACATCGTGCTCGGCGTCAACACCGACTCGCGCATCCCCGATAGCACTAACCCCACTCCTAACGACTACATCCTGCTGCCGCAGACGGGCATCTACACCATCGCCGCGACCACCTTCAGCAACAACGACACCGGCACCTACACGCTCAGGCTTTTGGACAAAGCCTTTGCCAGCAGCGTCTCGCTCTCCTCGGCGGCCTACAGTGTGAACGAGGGCACGGGCGGCGGCGGGCTCGGCGTTGACGGCTCGGGCTTCCGCGTCGTCACCGTCACGCGCGCGGGCGACCCGGCGGGCACGGCGACGGTGGACTACGCCACCTCCGACGGCTCGGCCAGCAAGCAGAAGGACTACACGCAGGCGCTCGGCACGCTCGTCTTCGCCCCGAACGAGACGAGCAAGACGTTCACCGTCTTCGTCGAAGACGACGCCTTCGCCGAGGGCGCCGAGACGGTCACGCTCACGCTGTCGAACGCCGTGGGGACGACGCTCGGCGGGACGAGCACGGCCGCGCTCACCATCAACTCGAACGACGGCGTCTCGGGCCCGAGCCCCGTCCGCGCCCAGAGCTTCAACCCGGCCTTCTTCGTCCGCCAGCAGTACCTCGACTTCCTGAGCCGCGAGCCCGACACCTCGGGCTTCAACTTCTGGCAGGGCGACATCAACCAGTGCGGCGCCGACGAGCCGTGCAAGGAGGTGAAGCGCATCAACGTCAGCGCGGCCTTCTTCCAGTCCATCGAGTTCCGGGACACGGGCTACCTCGTCTACCGCACCTACAAGGCGGCCTACGGCGACACGACCTCGCCGAACGTCGCGGGCACGGTGCCCGTCATCCGGCTCAACGAGTTCCTGCCCGACGCGCAGCGCATCGGCCAGAACGTCGTCGTCGGCGAGGGCCCCTGGGAGCAGACGCTCCTTGCCAACAAGAACGCCTACGCGCTGGAGTTCGTCCTGCGCCAGCGCTTCCTGACGGCCTTCCCGCTGACGATGACCGCCGAGGAGTTCGTCAACAAGCTCGTCCAGAACGCGGGCATCACGCTCACGGCCGACGAGCGCAACGCGCTCATCGCGCAGCTCACCTCGAACGCCAACGTGGCGGCCGCGCGCGCCGCCGTGCTCCGCGCCGTGGCCGAGAACCAGCAGCTCCAAGACAACGAGTTCCGCCGCGCCTTCGTCCTGATGCAGTACTACGGGTACCTGAGAAGGAACCCGGACGACCCGCAGGACACGGACTTCCGCGGGTGGCGGTTCTGGCTCGACAAGCTCAACGAGTTCAACGGCAACTTCGTCCAGGCCGAGATGGTCAAGGCGTTCATCACCTCGGACGAGTACATAGACCGCTTCGGCACGCGGCCGTAAGCCCGTCCGCCGGACGCACCGCACGCCGCGCCGCGGGCCTTTCCAGGTCCGCGGCGCGGCTTTTTTTTGAGCCCGCGCCGGCCCGCCCGCGGTGCAACTGAGAGCCCGCCCGCCACGTCTAAAAGCGGGAGTCCGCAGTCGTGTTCTCCTCCCGGGGGAGCCCGCGCCCCGCCGTCCGTCATTCTTAAAAGTTAAGGTCAGTCGCCACATTTCCCGGCACGCCCCGCGCGCCACCGGTTCGTGCGTCACGAAGCAAAGGAATCTCCACCCATGAAGAAGTCGAAGAGAGTCTCTCAAGCCCGGCCCGCCGCGCGCCGTTCGAGCGCCTCCCGCGCCGGGCTCTTCGCGTGCGCCCTGCTGACAGCGTGCGTCGTGACGGCCGTCGTCACCTACGCGTCGCGCCGCGCCGCGCCGCGGCAGGTCGGACCCGCCGCCGCCGACACAGTCCGGCCCGCCGACCCTTACGTCACGGTCGAAGTCGGGGGAAAGAAGGTTCGTGTGAACGCGCAGACCTTGCAGCAGGGGCCGCTGACGCAGGAGCAGTCGCGGCAGCTCGCCGCCCAGCTCGAAGGCAACAAGGCGACCGCGGGTCTCGTCGAGGAGAAGCACGAGGACGGCACGGTCACGGTGGACTTGCAGGGGCGCTTCCAGAACGTGACGCTGGCGAAGCGGAACGACGACGGCACGGTCTCGGCGGCGTGCGTGGACACGCCCGAGGCGGCCGGGGCCTTCCTCCGCGGCGAGGCGACGGCGGCGCCCGTCACGGGCACGGGCGTTAACAGAAAGGCGGCGTCTGACAAGTGATGAAGAAGTCTGTTCTGTCGAAGTTAATCCTCTTCGCGTTCGCCTTCATGCTGGCGGTCGCGGCCGCGCAGCAGGCGCGCGCCGCGGCGACCATCGTCATCCAGAACAACGACGGCCCGGGCGAGGGCTTCAACGACCCGACGCCCGTCGCGCCCGTCGGCGGCAACACCGGCACGACCCTCGGCCAGCAGCGCCTCAACGCCTTCCAGTTCGCCGCCAACCTCTGGGGCGCGACCCTCAGGAGCGACGTGCCCATCACCATCCGGGCGGAGTGGTCTGGGCTCTCGTGCACTACGGGCGGCGCGACGCTCGCGCAGGCCGGCTCCATCGGCATCTCCCGCGACTTCCCCAACGCGCCCTTCCCGGGCACGTGGTTCTCGTCGGCGCTCGCCAACTCCCTCCGGGGCTCGGACTCCAACCCGAGCCAGCCCGAGATCAGCGCGCAGTTCAACTCGAACCTCGGCAACGCGGGCTGCCTCGACGGCTCGCCCTTCTACCTCGGCCTCGACAACAGACACGGCGACGACGTAGACCTCGTTGCCGTCCTCATTCACGAGTTCGCGCACGGCCTCGGCTTCCAGACCTTCACCAACGCCAGCACCGGCGCGCAGAACAGCGGCTTCCCGTCCGTCTACGACCGCTTCCTCTTCGACAACTCGACCGGGAAGAGGTGGCACGAGATGACTACGAACGCCGAGCGTCAGGCTTCGGCCGTCAACACGGGCAACCTCGTCTGGGCGGGCGCGCAGACGGCGGCCGACCTGCGCGGCGTGCTGGGGACGCCGCGCGCGAGGGTCAACGCGCCCTCGACGATAGCCGGCAACTACGCCGTCACCACGGCCGAGTTCGGCCCCGCCGTCACGAACGGGGGCACGACGGCGAACGTCGCGCAGGCCGCGCCGGCCGACGGCTGTTCGGCGCTCACGAACCCTGCGGCGGTGTCGGGCCGCATCGCTCTGGTTGACCGCGGCAGTTGTAACTTCACGGTCAAGGTGAAGAACGCGCAGAATGCAGGCGCGGTCGGCGTCATCGTCGTCAACAACGTGACGAGCGAACTGATTCAGATGGGCGGCGGCGACACGACCATCAACATCCCTTCGCTGATGGTCTCGCTGACGGACGGCTCGACGCTCAAGAGCCAACTGTCGTCGGGCTTAAACACGACGCTGCTGCTCGACAACTCGGCGCCCTCGGGCACGGACGCGCAGGGGCGCCCGCGCATGTTCGCGCCCGCCACGTTCGAGGGCGGCTCGTCGGTCTCGCACTGGGACGTGAGCCTTTACTCGAACCAGTTGATGGAGCCGGACATCAGCGGCGACCTCATCCACAGCGTCGCCGTCCCGGCCGACCTGACGGGCTCGCAACTGCGCGACGTGGGCTGGGCGTTCAACCCCGTCGGCGACGTGAACTTCTTCGTGCGCCAGCACTACCTCGACTTCCTCAACCGCGAGCCCGACGCCAACGGCCTCTCCTTCTGGCGCGACGACGTGTTCGGCTGCGGGATAGACAAGGCGTGCGCCGAGGTGAAGCGCGTCAACGTCAGCGCGGCCTTCTTCCTCTCCATCGAGTTCCAGCAGACGGGGAATCTCGTCTACAAGATGCACAAGGCCGGCTTCGGCAACCTCGCGGGCAAGCCCGTGGCCGTGCGCCGCGCCGACTTCGTCGTAGACATGCGGACGGTCGGGAGCACACCGGCGCAGGTCATCATCGGGCAGGGCGACTGGGAGCGGCAGTTGGAGACCAACAAGCAGGCGTTCGCGCTCGCCTTCGTCCAGCGCCCGGCCTTCCAGTCGGCGCACGGCGCGCAGTCGGCCGCCGACTACGTGGCCTCGCTCTTCGCCAACATGGGCGTTCAGCCGACGGCCGCCGAGCGGCAGGCGGCGATAGACGCCTTCGGCGGGGGCGGGGCTTCGGGGCAGGCCGCGGCGCTCCGCGCGGTCACCGAGAGCAACTCGGCGACGGCGAAGACCTTCAACGAGGCTTTCGTCCTCATGCAGTACTTCGGCTACTTGCAGCGCGACCCGGACGGCGGGCCCGACTCGGACTTCGGGGGCTACAGCTTCTGGCTCTCGAAGCTCAACGAGTTCAACGGCAACTACATCGCGGCCGAGATGGTCAAGGCGTTCATCACCTCGACCGAGTACATGGATCGCTTCGGCAGCCGCCTCTAGACAGCCGAGCTAAGGCATTAACCACAGAGACACAGAGGCACAGCGAAGAACACGGCTTTAAGCCTTGAGCCGTGTTCTTCGCTGTGCCTCTGTGTCTCTGTGGTTAAAACCTCCTTCCCACATCGGCCGAGGTCGCGCGAAGCAACTGAGGACGCGCGCGGGGCGTCTAAAAACGGGCGTTTTCGCGTCGGAGGGGCAAAGAAGAAGTCCACGCCCGCCCGCCGCGAACCCTCACGACATCGGCGCGAAGTTGGCGCCAACTGAAGCAAAAAATTTATAAAGGCGCGTCAGCTTCGGCATGCGGCGCGGCCGAAACACCCGGGCGCACACCACCGCCCCCCTCGTGCTTGGAGTAGGAATTTTGCGTAAAATTTTCAGTCTTACCTCGTGCCTGTTGGCGCTCGTCTTCGCCTGCGCCGCCTCTTTCGTCGCGCCCGTGCGCGCGCAGTCGGGCGCGGAGCCCGAGTTCGTCGCCGCCCTCGAAGAGTCCTTCATCCTCTACCAGAACGAGAAGGGCGAGACCGCCTGCCGCCCCGCGACGCCCGAGGAGCGCGCGCGCCTCCGCGCCGCCGCGGGCACGCACGTCATCTACCGCGGCGCGCCGCTCCGCCGCGTGGTCTCGGACTACGGCGACGAGGTGCTGGTGCCCAACGCCCCCGCCGACTATTCGGGCGTGCCGCTGCGCGCCTCGGCCGGCCTGACCATCGTGCTCCAGGGCACCGCGCAGCTCGACGCGAACCCGGCGGCCAAGAACGCCTTCATCGCCGCCGCCAACAGTTGGGAGTCGATCATCTCGACGCCGGTCATCATCACCTTGAGCGTGGACTACGGCCCGAACTTCTTCGACGAGGGGGCTTACCCCAACCCGGGCATCCTCGGCCAGACCGGCTCGTTCGTCATTAAGAGCAACGGCAACGACCCGACGCTCTCGACCGTCCGCGGCCGGCTCATCAGCAACTCGAACGCGACGCCCGCCGAGCTCGCGCTCTACAACGCGCTCCCGACCGGCTCCATCCCCGTCGAGTTCGACGGCTCGACTCTCAGCGTCTCCAACATCCGCGTCAACACCTCGCAGGCGCGTGCCCTCGGCTTCAACGTCGGCGGCGACGGCATCGACGCGCAGATCGGCTTCAACTCGAACTTCGGCAGCGGCGGGCAGTTCGACTTCGACCCGTCGGACGGCATCACCGCCGGCTTCACGGACTTCGACGCCGTCGTCCTCCACGAGATCGGCCACGCCCTCGGCTTCGTCTCCGCTAACGGCAGTTCGAGCGCCACGGTGCTCAGCATCTGGGACCTCTTCCGCTTCCGCCCCGGCGCGGCCAACTCCGGCAACTTCGGCTCGGCGCCGCGCGTGCTGACCCGGGGCGGCTCGCAGGTCATGTTCGGCAACTTCATGGGCACCTACGGCTCGCAGGAGTTGGCCCTCTCGACCGGCGGGCCGGACGGCTCGACCACCGGCGGCGGCGACGGCGAGCAGTCGAGCCACTGGAAGGACGACTCGCTGTCCCCTGGGAGCGCCTTCATCGGCATCATGGACCCGACGGCGCGGCGCAGCGTCCACCGCTCCATCACCGAGAACGACATCCGCGCCATAGACCTCCTCGGCTACTCGGTCGTCTTCGACCCGCAGCGGCCGGCCAACGACAACTTCGCCAACTCGACGGGGCTGGCTGGCACGTCGGGCGGCATCACGGGCACCAACGTCTGGGCCACGCGCGAGGCGGGCGAGCTGAGCACGCAACTGAACGGGGCGCAGGCCACGTTCGTCGGCGACAAGTCGGTCTGGTTCAACTGGACTTCGCCCACGACGGGCACGGCCACCTTCACCACCGCCGGCAGCAACTTCGACACGACGCTCGGCGTCTACACGGGCGACAGCGTCAGCACGGTCGTGACGCCGTGCTTCTTCGCCTCCGCTTGCCAGAACGACGACGCCGGCACGAGTAGAACCAGCACCGTCCAGTTCAACACCACGGCCGGCACCGTCTACCGCATCAACGTTGACGGCTGGAACAGCGAGCACGGCACGGTCGTCCTCAGTTGGACTTCCACGGGCACGACCCCGACGCCGACCCCCAGTCCCACGCCGACGCCGACCCCGACGCCGACCCCTTCGCCCACCCCGACGCCTGTCTCGGGGCGCTTCAACGTCGTCGGGCGCGTGAGCGACGCCAACGGCAACGGCGTCGCGGGCGTGCGCGTCGGCATCAGCGGGCCGACGCTGCCCAACGGCCTCCAGTACCCCGTGCTCACGACGGACGCGACCGGCTCCTTCACGATTCACGCCCTGCCCGTCGAGTCCACCTACACCGTCGCGCCGCTACGCGACGGGCAGTACGCCTTCAGCCCCGAGAGCCGCACCGTCTTCAACGCCAGCCCGGGCGTGAACATCGGCCTCAACGACTTCGTGACCTCGCCCGGCAACCCTAACGACGGCTCGGCGGCGTTCGTCACGCAGCACTACCGCGACTTCCTCGGGCGCGAGCCCGACTCCTCGGGCCTCTCCTTCTGGACGAGCGAGATCGAGCAATGTCTGGGCGACCTCCGGTGCCGCGAGATGAAGCGCGTCAACGTCTCGGCGGCCTTCTTCCAGTCCATCGAGTTCCAGAACACGGGCTACCTCGTCGAGCGCATGTACAAGGTCGCATACGGCGACCGGACTGAGGGCTCGACGGGGCTGGTCGTGCCCGTCATCACGCGCGCCGAGTTCCTACAGGACGCGCCGCTCATCGGCGAGGGCGTCATCGTCAACGTCGGCGACTGGCAGTTCAGGTTGGAGGGCAACAAGACCGCCTACGCGCAGACCTTCGTCCAGCGGCAGCGCTTCACGGACACCTACGGCGGGCTGACGCCCGCGCAGTTCGTTGACCGGTTCAACGCCAACGCCGGGCAGGTGCTCACGGGCGCCGAGCGCGCGGCGCTGATTGACGCGCTGGCGGCGAACAACACGGGCGCCGTCCGCGCCTCCGTGCTCCGGACTATCGCCGAGCACGCCGAACTCGACCGGCGCGAGAAGAACCGCGCCTTCGTCCTGATGCAGTACTTCGGGTACCTGAGAAGGAACCCGAGCGACGCGCCCGAGGCGGGGCTCAACTTCGGCGGCTGGAACTTCTGGCTGGGCAAGCTCAACGAGTTCAACGGCGACTTCGTCCGCGCCGAGATGGTCAAAGCCTTCCTCGACTCGACGGAGTACCGCCAGCGCTTCGGGCCGTGAGGGGAGGGTTTTAGGTTTTGGGTTCTGGGTTTTGGGTATTAGGTGTTGGGTGTTCTCTGCCGGGTCTGTTCTCATTCCCCGGCATATCGAACCTAAAACCCAAAACCTAACACCCAAAACCCAAAACCCTTCTTCCTCCCCGGTTGCGCGGGCGTGAGGCTTCCGCGTAAAATGCGGTTTCTTTACTCCAGCGGCGCGCCACCTCGTAAGGGCGGCCCGCCGGGGCCGTACGGCCGGCGCCCGCTAGAGCCCGCGCCCGCTTCGTCTCCCTTGGGCTTATTCAGTCAGCGATATCATTTGCTCCCGTCCGGAGGATTTTTCGTGAAGCATGCTTTCCGTCTGTCGCGCGCCCGCGCGGCGCTCGTCGCGCTGGCCGCCGCCGCCGTCCTGACCGCGGCTGCGGGGGCGCAGACGCTCTCGCCGTCGCCCGACACCGCCCTCTTCCAGATCACCTCGACGACCATCCCCGGCACGCCGACGCCGACCCCGAGTCCGACGCCGACGCCGGGGACGACCCCGACGCCCACGCCCCTGCCCGTCCCGCGCGACTCCTTCGCCGGCGACATCAGCGGCAACGGGCGCTTCGTCGTCATCGAGTCGGCCGGCGACATCTCCACCGAGCGCACGGCCGACCGCAACAACGCCGACGGCAATCAGGAGATTTTCCTTTTCGACTACGCGCAGCGCCGCATCTTCCAGATCACGAACACGAAGAGCGCGCTCAAGGACACGGCCAAGTCGCCCGTGGACGCCACGAACATCGACGTGGTGATCGTCAACCTCCAGCCCTCCATCAGCCACGACGGCAAGTTCATCGTCTTCCACTCGAACGCCTACGTCGAAGGCACTTCGCTCACGCCGAAGAGCTTCGACGGGCA
This sequence comes from Pyrinomonadaceae bacterium, assembly GCA_040510435.1. GTDB lineage: Bacteria > Acidobacteriota > Blastocatellia > Pyrinomonadales > Pyrinomonadaceae > QHXN01. Next base: position 27,639 of record JBEVJD010000338.1, read on the forward strand.
GGCCAACGCCGCCGCGCTCAAGTTGGTGAACACGGACGGGACGGTGGACAACAGCAACACCGAGATTTTCGTCTACGCGCTGCCCGCCTTCACGGAGATCGCCGACCTCGCGCAGGGGACTGAGGTCGCGCCACTGGACTTGACGACCGGCGCGATGACGCGCGTCACCACCACGAAGGCCACCGCCCGTTCGCGCCCCGCGACGGGGACGAACGTCACGGCCTTCTTCGCGCTCGACAACTACGACGCAGTCATCAACGACGACGGCTCGCTCATCGCCTTCGTCTCGAAGGCGCGCGCGGGCAACCTCGGCGCGGGCAACACCGACGGCAACAAGGAGATTTTCGTCGTCAAGAACCCGACGGCGGCCTCGCCCACCTTCACGCAGGTGACGACGACGACCGACATCATCCCGGCGGGCAGCATCATCCCGACGCGCTTCGTCTTCAACGAGGCGCCCGCGCTCTCGGCCTGCACCGCCGCGCTCGGCTGCCGCCTCGCCTACATCTCGAACGCCGACACCGGCACCGACGAGGCCGAGGCCAACCGCGGCAACGGCGAAATCTTCGCCGCCGTCCTCAACCCTGACTCGGGCGCCGTCCAGAGCACGCGCCAGTTGACGCGCACGCCGCCCGAGACGCGCATCGGCGCGCAGCTCGTCAGCGTCAACGTCCTGAGCCCGGGCCGCCGCGTCTCCCGCGACGGCAGCCGCGTCGTCTTCGAGTCCACGGGCGTCTACAACGCCGACGGCTCGCTCAACGGCGTGCTGGCCGACAGCTACGGCATCTACATCGCCAACGTCTCGGGCACCTCGACCACCTTCGAGCAGGTGGGCCAGCGCGCGCCCGTGAACCAGCTCGACCTGCCCACGCGTTGGCCGACGTTCACGGGCGACAACACGCGCGTCGTCTGGGCCTCGAACCTGAACTACAACGCCGACGGGACAGTCTCGACGACCACGGGCACGGGGCTCAACCAGACGAACCTCGCGCAAATCTTCTCGGCGCCCGTCGCGGCGCTGACGACCGTCGCGCGCGTCACCAACCTCGGGCTCGGCGCCGGCATCGCCCAGCACGGCTCGTTCGACGCGCTCCAGCCGTTCCCGTCCGACAACATCCGCCGGATGGCGCTCTCGCTGCGCAGCGAGCAGGGCACGGGCAACCCCGACGCGTCGAGCGAAGCCTTCTACCAACTCATCCCCGCCGTCACGAGCGAGACGCCGGCCCCGAGCCCGACGCCCGCGACGACGGGCGCGCCCGTCTCGTTCTTCACGGGCGCGAGCGACCGCGCGGTCGTCGCGCCGAGCCCCAGTCCGACGCCGCCGGCCGTGACGGGGCTCGCGCCCGGCATGCTGGGGATAGCGCGCTCGACCCTGACGCTCGCGCCGGGGACGCTCGAAGTTGACCGCAACAACGCGCACGAGACGCTGCGCCGCCCGCCGCTCCCCGTCGAGCTGTCGGGCGTGTCGGTGACGATCTCGGGCGCGGCCGCCGGGCTCTACTTCGCCGGGCCGAACCAGCTCAACTTCGTCGTGCCGCCCGGGCTGGTGAGTTCGACGGCCGCTTCGCCCGTCGTCATCAACAACAACGGCGCGCTCATCCGCACGTCGCTGCTCCTGAACGCCGCGCAGCCCGACATCTTCACCTCGACGAACGGGGCTGGCGGGCGCGCGGCCGTCCTGAACGTCACCAACCCGTGCATCTCGCCGACGGGCGAGCCGTTCGCGGTGACGACGACGAGGCCGGCGGGCTCGGGCACGACGGGCAACTGCGCCTCGGCCGACACCGAGACGGCGGCGACGCAACTGCTCATCATGCTGACGGGCGTACGCAACATCACGCCGTCTTCGACCACGACGGTCACCGTCCGCATCGGGACGACCGACATCGTCTCGACGGCGGCCGCCGACAGCCCCGTCCGCGTCAGCCAGTCGCTCACGCCGGGCTTCGACCAGATCATCGTCACGCTGCCCGC
>JBEVJD010000339.1:0-14803 GCA_040510435.1 Pyrinomonadaceae bacterium
CCCCGCACGCCGAGCAGGGCTTCGAGTTCCTCGCGCACGGCGTTGCCTATCTCCGCGTCCGTGGCGGCCGCCCAGTGCGGCTGCGAAGAGCCGCCGAGCAGTACGGCGAACGAGGCGTGTGGGCGAGTTAATACGGTGTAACGCCGGAAGGCATGGGCGTTGCACACGCAACCCTTAGGAGTCATGCTTGTTCTAAAGATTGAGCGGTCGCCCGGCGGCGGCCGTGCGGCCTGAGCGACGGTCGAAAGTCGGCACCGAAAAAGGCGTGGCGAGGGGAGATTGAAATGGCAAAGATGAGGGCGAACGTTTTCCGCGGGCAGAACGACATCCGCGTCGAAGAGGTCGAGCGGCCGAGCGCGGGCGTCGGCGAGGCCGTGATTCGCGTCACGCTCACGACCATCTGCGGGACAGACCTGCACATCCTCCGCGGCGAGTACCCGGTCAGTCCCGGCCTCGTCATCGGCCACGAGCCGGTCGGAGTCGTCGAAGAGTTGGGGCCGGGCGTCACCGGCTACGAGGTCGGCGACCGCGTGCTCGTCGGCGCCATCACGCCCTGCGGCCAGTGCCGCGCGTGTCTGTCGGGCCACCTCTCGCAGTGCGGCCACGGCGGGGGCTACGAGGCCCTGGGCGGCTGGCGCTTCGGCAACACGATCAACGGCGCGCAGGCCGAGTACCTGCTCGTCCCGCACGCGCAGGCGAACCTCGCCAAGATTCCCGACGAGCTGACGGACGAGCAGGTCGTGCTGCTCGCAGACATCGCCTCGACCGGCTTCAGCGGCGCCGAGTCGGCCGGCATCCGTCTAGGCGACGCGGTCGTCGTCTTCGCGCAGGGGCCGATAGGGCTTTGCGCGACCGCGGGCGCGAAACTCTCGGGCGCGGTGCTCATCATCGGCGTTGACGGCGACTCGAACCGTCTCGCGATGGCGAGGCGGATGGGCGCGGACGTGGTGCTCGACTATCGTGAAGTGGACGTGGTCTCCGAGGTGCTGCGCCTGACGGGCGGCGGCGCGGACGTGTCCATCGAGGCGCTCGGCACGCAGCAGACCTTCGAGAGCGCGCTGCGCTCCCTGCGGCCCGGCGGCACGCTCTCCAGCCTCGGCGTCTACTCGGGCAAGCTGCAAGTCCCCTACGAAGCCTTCGCCGCGGGGCTCGGCGACCACCGCATCGTGACGACGCTCTGCCCCGGCGGCAAGGAGCGCATGCGTCGTCTGATGGAGGTCGTCCGCGCCGGGCGCGTAGACCTGACGCCGCTGCTCACACACACGTACCCGCTCGACAAGATAGCGGAAGCCTACGAGCTTTTCGGCGAGCGCAAGGACGGCGTGCTCAAGGTCGCGATCAGGCCGTAAACGTCGGAAGCGTGAGCGTTTTCTTGAAGTCGGTCAAGCAGTCTCCTGCGCCTTCCCGCCGGCTTTGCCGCGAATCTTCTCTAACTCGTCAATCGCACTCGAATGCGAGGTTGAGTCAGTCGTCACGATCTATTTCTCTCACGCTCACTTGAAAGGCTCTTCTCTGTGTCCGCCGGCTCCTCCGCGAAGGCGCGTCAACAACTGCTGAATGGGTCGAACATCATGAGCCGGTCGCGCCGCCCAGAGGTGAGCTTCCAGTTTTTCGAGGCGGGGCGGCAAGGCGTTGCTCTGCGGCATGTCCGCTACCAACTCGGCGCGGGCGATGAAAGTCTCCATCTCCACCAGCCCGCGATCTAACAACTCCTTGATGAAGGCAAAATCTTTATCCCTCCCGGCCATCAGCTTGCTGACGCAGGTGTCATGTACCTCAAGGCAGTAGGCGCGTATGTTTCCGGACTCGTCTGCCAGAGGCACGAGCCGTTCCTGCCACCCCGTCGGCAGCACGACGGTGGCGAGGCCGACCGCGTCGGCGTAGTAGCCGTGCGTCTCCTGAAAGCTACTGGCGAAGCCGATCTGCTCGATGACGGCGCGGAAGGCCGGCGGGCCGACGGCCAAGAGTAGGAAGTCACACTCGACGGAGCGTCTGACGATGTCGGGGACGTGAGGGGTAACGCCGTAGAGGGACTGCGAGCCAACGATGACGGGGAGTTCGACCCCGGCCACGAGTCTGACTCGCTCGGTCAGGTCAAACAGTTGCTCTCTGTTCACAGGCGGCCAGTATCTCCAATCGCTCCTCGGGCGAGAGCGCGCCGACGAAAGGCGAAGACGAGCGCAGGCGCTGCCCGTCGTCGGAGGCGTCGGTGATGACCTCGACCAGCCGGTTCACGTCCGCTTCGTCGAGAATCCGCCGCCACTCATCCAGAGACGCCTGCTCCCCCGGCCCAAAGGCATCGCCCTCCGTCCAACGGTCGAGGTTCCGGCGGGCGTGTTCCAACACACCTTCAGGCTCGGCGCGCAGACGGTCGGCGACCGCCCGGTGGTAGGCCAGCGCGAACTCGTCCAGGAAGGCGTGCGAACCGAGCGGGCTCGCGCCTCCTTCGAGAACACCAGTGACGACTTCCTCGGTCTTCATACTTGACTTCCATTATAACTCTTATCGGCGGCGCTTGAGGGCTCCGGGGCGGGGGTTCTTCCTCCGAACAGGCTCTCGACGCACTTCGCCTGCCCTGCCGCGTCCCTTCCCCCTCACCTCTTAACCTGCCCCTTACCCATCATGTGAAGTGCTTCGACGCCTTCGAGTGTCCGCTCCGCCGTGCGGAAAGAGCGGAAGCATTGCACGCGGAAATAATTCCTGCGACACAACCGTAGCGACGGCCTACTGGGCCGGACGCATCTCGCCGAGCATCGTCGGGATTAGCTCGGAGACCGTCGGGTGGATGGGCATCGCGCGCTCAAGCACGTCGTAGGGGACGCCGGCGTTCATGATGTCGAGGACGCCGTGGATCGCCTCGTCGCCGCCGGTGCCGAGAATGGCCGCCCCGAGAATCCTGCGCGTCTCGGCGTCCACGACGATTTTCATCAGCCCGCGCGTCTCGCCCTTCTCGACGGCGCGGCTGACGCGGCTCATGGGGCGGCTGCCGATGAGGAGTGGGCGGCCCGTGGCGCGCGCCTCGCGCTCGGTCATGCCGACGCGGCCGAGCGGCGGGTCTACATAGAGCGCGTAGGCGGGCACGCGGTCGCTCACGCGCCTGCTCTCGCCGTCGAGCAGGTTGGCGGCGATGATCTCGAAGTCGTTGTAGGCGGTGTGCGTGAAGGCGCCGCGGCCGTTGCAGTCGCCGAGCGCCCAGACGCCGGGGACGTTGGTGGCTAAACGGTCGTCAACTTTGATGTAGCCGCGCGCGTCAGTCTCGACGCCCGCGGCTTCGAGGCCGAGGTCGTCCGTGTTCGGGCGGCGCCCCACCGCGAGCAGGACGTGCGAGCCGACCGACGTGGGCTCGCCCTCCGCGCAGTTGACCCCGACCTCGACGCCCCTCGCGTGCGGGGCGAGGCTGATGCACTCGGCCTCGGGGCGCACGTTGACGCCCTCGCCGACGAGCATATCGCGGATGGCTTCCGAAACCTCTTCGTCCTCGCGCGCGACGAGGCGCGGGCCCTTCTCGACGACGGTCACCTCCGCGCCGAAGCGGCGGTACATCTGCGCGAACTCAAGGCCGACGTAGCTGCCGCCGACGACGATGAGGTGCTCGGGCAGGCGGTCGAGTTCGAGCATCGAGCGGTTGGTGAGGAACGGGACTTCACGCACGCCGGGCATGTCGGGCACGAAGGCGCGACCGCCGACGTTGACGAAGATGCGCGGCGCGGTCAGCAACTCTTCGCCGACGCGAACCCTGTCCGGCCCCTCGAAGCGCGCGTGACCTTCGATGACGGTGCAGCCCTCCATGCCGCGCAGCCGCTGCTCGACTCCCCTGCGTGATTCCGCGACCAGGGCGTCGGCGCGGGCTTTGACCCGCTTCATGTCTACGCGCACCGGGCCTTCGAGGAGGACGCCGAAGTCAGCGGCGCGGCGCGCGAGGTGTGCGGCGTAGGCGCTGGCGACGAGCGTCTTCGTCGGCGTGCAGCCGGTGTTGACGCACGTCCCGCCGAAGAGCTTCCGTTCGGCGAAAGCCACGGTCATGCCCGCGGCCGTCAAACGCCCGGCCAGTGACGGGCCAGCCTGGCCGGCCCCGATGATGATGGCGTCGAACTCCTTCATCGCATTCCCGCTCCTCTCAGCAGCGCGCCACCGACGGCGAACGCGTCCTCAGTATGTGACCGTCGAGTCCGGCCGTGGGCCCCGGGTAAGCGGCCCGCCCTCCTATTTGGAGCCGCCCACCTGCGGGTGCGGCGTTGGCTCGCGCGGGAGTTCGATGGTGAACACCGCGCCTTCCCCGGGGCCCCGGCTGTGCGCCGTGATGTTTCCGCCGTGCAGCTCCACGATGTGACGGGCTATCGCCAGCCCCAGGCCGAGACCGACGCCCGTGCCGTCCGCCGTTGCCGCCTGGCGGTAATGGTCGAAAACGAAAGGGAGAAAACCGGGCTCGATGCCCGCGCCGGTATCGCTGACGGTGATCGTGTGGTGTCGGCCGTACGCCTCCAGAGAGATTGTGACGACCCCGCCCGCGGGCGTGAACTTTATCGCGTTCGAGAGCAGGTTCGTGAGCGCCTGCTGCAAGCGGACGGGGTCGCCGCATATTTCGCCCGGCGCGGAGCCCATCCGCTTCACGACGTGAACTCTCTTGGCATGGGCCGCGGGGGCCACCGCTTCGACCGCCTCTTTGACCGCAGCGGAGAGGGGGAAGGCGTGAGCCTTGAGCGGGAGCCTGTTGGCGGAAACGACGCGCGTGTAATCGACCAGCTCCTCGACGAGTCGCGCCTGCAAGCGCGCGTTGCGCTCGATCACCTCCAGGGCCAGAGCGATCCTGCCCGGGTCGGCCTTCCCCGTCCCGAGCAGTTGCGTCCAACCCAGAATTGCCGTGATCGGGGTGCGCAGCTCATGCGAGACGATGGCGAGGAAATCGTTAACCGTCCGCAGCGTTTCCTCCGTCCCGCCGGCCTCCGGCTTACGGTGAAGCAGAGGTTGGGGCATGCCCAAACCGCCGTGCGCCTCAAGAATGTCGCCAAGGAGTTCTTTCATCGCGCTCTCCTTCATCTTAACGCCGTTCGCCGCTGGCACCGGCTTCGTTGCGGTGCCGTAGCGGGGGCGAGTAGACCACGAACGTGAAGGCGAATCTATTAGACGATGGTATCGGTCGATACCTTGGTATCAGTCTGCGCGGCGGTGAGGAACGTTAAGGGAATCCACTCTCGGAGTTGAAAACACACGAGCCCCGCGGACTGCGTGAGACAATCCGCGGGGGCTGCTCGGGCTGACAACGCATCAGAAACCATCAACCTCGATGACGGCCGCCTCCGCGGCCGTCATCTCAAACGGAAAGATTTCGTTCAGCAGTCTGCCCGCCGCGTTGCCGTCCTACCTCAAGTCGTTATCCTGCATGCCGCTCAATCTCCGGTGGGGCCGAAGCGCTCCGTCTTGATGCGTTCCGGCTCGTAGCCTAATTCCCCTAGATGTGTGGCGACCGTCTCGACAAAAGCGGTCGGGCCGCAAGTGTAAGCGAGCGGTTTTTCCGCCGGCCGCCAGGCGGTGTCCGCCAACATCGCCCGGTCAATCCTGCGCCCGTAACCCGACCAGTTCGGGGGCCGCCGTCTGGTTAAAGTGTGAATGACGCAGAGCGAAGCATCGTTCGCGGATATACGGTCAAGCTCTTCGCGGTAAATAACATCGTCGTAGGAGTGCGACGAGTAGAGGAGTTTAGTCGGGACTTTGTTGCCCGAATTCGCGCGGTGACGAATCATCGCCATCAGAGGCACGATGCCGCTTCCGCCCGCGACGAGAAACAGCGGCGAGCCGTCGTGCTTCCCGTCGCGGGCGTCCCAGACGAAATATCCGCCGATGGGCCCGCGAAGCTCGATCCGGTCGCCGACGCGCAACCCGTCGGTTAAGTAAGGCGAGACCTCGCCGTCCTCGATGCGCTCGACCGTGAGCATCAGATGTTTATCCCCCGGCGGCGAAGCGATTGAGTAGCTGCGCTGTGCCTGGTAACCGTCTTCCGCCGTCAGGCGCACGTCAACGTGCTGCCCCGCCAAGTGCGTCGTCCAATCCGGCAAATCGAGAATCAGGCTTTTCGCCTTCGGCGTTTCCTGCCGGATTTCGACCACCGTGCCGAGTTGCCATTTAAGCGGCCGCGCCATGCCTTTTAATCACCCGCGTATCGCTGCTCTTTCCAGGGGTCGCCGTAGTTGTGATAGCCGGCCGACTCCCAGAATCCCGGGCGGTCTTCCCTGACGAGTTTGAAGCCGCGCACCCATTTCGCGCTCTTCCAGAAATAGAGGTGCGGCACGAGCAGGCGCGCCGGGCCGCCGTGCACGGGTTCGAGCGGCTTGCCGTCGTACTCGTCAACGACCCACGCTTTACCATTGCGTACGTCGGCGAGCGGCAGGTTCGTCGTGTAGCCGCCATCGCAGAAGGCGATGAGATGACGGATGGGCGGCTGGGCGTCGAGGTCGATGCCCGCGAGCAACGTATCGAGCGAGACGCCCGTCCAGACGGTGTCGAGCTTTGACCACTTAGTGACGCAGTGAATATCGACCGTCACGGTTTCACGCGGCAGCCCCCGGAACTCGTCCCACGTCCATTTCAACTCTTCGGCGACCTCCCCGTAGACGGAAAAGTCCCAACGCTCAAGCGGCGTTCGCGGAGTCGGCCCGGCGGACAACACCGGGAACTCCTTCGTCTCAAACTGGCCGGGCGGAATGCGCTCTCTGAGCGCCCTATCGGTTTCCCGCGCACGCCCTTTGAATCCGCGTGAGATAAATTGTTCAGCCATAAAGTACCTCCTTAAAAAGAAACCGGGCGCAGTCTCCGTTCGGGAAAACCGTCAACAGTCCGGGGAGTTGCTCGAACTGCCGGGCATGGTCGAGCCTTCGGCGGCGACTTCAGTGGCCGAGCACCAGCAGAATCAGTAAGGCCACAAAACCGACGACCAGCAGCAGGCCGTTGAACTGAGGCGAGCCGTGGAACGCCTCTGGAATCATCGTCTCCGAGACCAGCGCCAGAATCGCGCCCGCCGCGAACGTCATCACGCGGGCGATGGTGGTGTGCTGAAGGGACGTGTAGTAGCCGCCCGCGGCCCCGATCAGCAGGCCGGATGCGGACAGGGCCCCCCAGCCGGCCGCCTGCAACCAGCCGGGTAACTCCGCCAGCGGTACCATCACCGTCTGCTCATTCATCTAGTACAAAATCCCTCCCAGCAATCCTCCCGGGCGGATGAAAGAGACCACGGCGTTGAGCCCGAACATCAGCAGCAAGCTCCCGAGCGCGAGGCAGGCGTAGCCCGTCAGACGCTGTGCGCGCGCGCCGATGGTGATTCCCCAGTCAACGAGAAAGAGCCAGATGCCGTTGGCGAAATGCCAGACGGTCGCCGTCACCCCGATCACATAGATGATGAAAATCGGAAGCATACGGAACTCGCGGGCCACTATGTCGAAGGCTTGGTCGGGGGCGTGCGCCACCGAGACCGTGTTCAGACCGGGGATGAGCCCGAAGCGAAAGTTGAGGACGTGAAAGAGAACGAAGAAGAAGAGGATAACGCCCGTGATTCTCTGAATCAGATAGAACCAGTTGCGCGGGTACGGGTAGGCCAGGTTGTTGGGCCGCGACTCCCACGTGATGACCAGCCCGTAAACGGCGTGATAGACGAGCGGGATAAAGATGACGCCGGTCTCTATCAAGAGGATGTAGGGGATGGACTGCAAATCCCGGACGGCGTTGTTGAAATCCTCGGGCCCCGTCAGCGCCTTCGAGTTGGTGTAGAAATGCTCAAGGAGGAACGCGCCGAGCGGCACGATCCCCGTGAGCTGGTGGAGCTTGCGCAAGATAAACGTCCTGCTCAAACGAATAGCCACGGAAAACACTCCTTCGCCCTTCAAGGCCGGGAACAGCCCTCTTCGGTCTTCTTAAAAGGCAGTCCCGGCTACTCCGCCTTCCCGCGCGGCTGGTACTTCCCGGCCTCCGTCCGGAAGGCGATGGCGAGTCGGTTCCACCCGTTGATAGCGATGACGGCCATCGTCAGCTTGACCAACTCCTCCTCGCTGAACTGCGCGCGGGCGGCCTCGTACTCTTCGTCCGACTCGTGAGTCTGCGATATGTTCGTGACGGCCTCGGCCCACGCCAGCGCGGCGCGCTCGCGCTCGGAGTAGTAGGGAGCCTCGCGCCACGCACTCAGCCCGTAGAGTCGCTGCTCGGTCTCGCCCGCGGCGCGCGCGTCCTTCGTATGCATGTCGATGCAGAAGGCGCAGCCGTTGACCTGCGAGACGCGCGTCTTGACGAGTTCGAGCAGCGAGTGCTCCAGCCCCGACTCGTCCACGTACTTCTGTAGTTTGTACATCGCCTGCACCGAGCCCGGCGCGGCCTTGCCGTAGTCCAAACGTGTCTCCATCTCTTCACCTCACTTCATGCTGTTGAATTAATCGCCCGCGGCGCGGGCCCGATTCGTCCGGATGCGATAACGTGCGGGAGTAGACCACGGGCGCGAAGGCGCGTCTATTAGACGAAGGTATCGGGCGATACCTTGGTATTAGTCCGCGCGACAGTGAGACGTTGAGCGCCGCGAGATGTGCCGCCCCAAAGAAGAGGGGCGCGGCTGCTACGAGTCGCTCACATCGCGCGAACGGCAGGTCATGGCGCTGGTCGTCTCCGGCCTGTTGAATAAGCAGGTCGGTTTGAGGCTCGGCATCAGTGAGATCACGGTGAAGGCGCACCGGGGCCGTGTGATGCAGAAGATGCAGGCCGACTCGCTCGCCGACCTGGTGAAAACGGCTCCTGTGTGGATTGGAACCGGCGCGCCTTCAACGCCTGATCGTCCCCGGCTTGAAGGCGATGTGTTTGCATTCAAGAAAGTCGTCCAGACCTGCCTGGCCGCGCAGACGACCCCGGCCACTCTGCTTGAAGCCACCCTCTTCGAATTCGTCGTGCATGTTGGCCCAGTCGTTGATCCAGACCGTCCCGGCCTCCAGCGCGCGCGCCACGCGCAGCGGCCGGTCAACGTCACGCGACCACACGCTGGCGGACAAACCGTATTCGCTGTCGTTGGCGAGCACAACCGCTTCGGCTTCCGTGTCGAAGACCTGCATCGTCAGCACCGGCCCGAAGACTTCCTGCTGCACGATGGGCAGACTGGAATCCGTCACTTCAAGAAGAGTCGGCCTGTAAAAGGCGCCCTTCGCCAGAGGCCCCTCCGCCGCGGGGCCGCCGCGCACGATGACTTTCGCGCCGGCCGCGATGGCGTCCTCGACCAACTTGTTCACGCGCTCCACGTTCGGCTTGTTGATGAGAGGCCCCATCTCGCTGCGCGGATCGGACGCCGGCCCAACCCTGACCTTCTCCAGTCGCTCCGCCAGCGCGGCTCGGAACCGCTCCGCAATCCCGCGCTGGACGATGGCGCGGCTGCCGGTCATGCAGAACTGGCCCGCGAAGACGGTCAGCCCCGCCGTGACCTTCGCCACCGCGGCGTCGAGATCGGCGTCGTCGAAGATCACCATCGGCGCCTTGCCGCCCAGTTCGAGGCCGAACCGTTTGAGACGGGCCGCGCCGGCGGCCGAGATGGCCCGCCCGGTTCGGGTGCTGCCGGTGAAACTGATCACCGGCACGTCCGGCGTTTCGACGAGGTACTCCAGCCCCTCATGTCCGCCGGTCAGGATGTTGACCACGCCCGAGGGCAGGCCGTCGGTCTCGGAAATCACCTCGCCGATCAGGGCGTTCACCTGCGCGGTCTCTTTCGGCAGGATCACGGCGGCGGTGCAGCCGGCGGCCAGGGCCGGCGCCAGTGAGCGAATCCCCAGCGCGATGGGCGCGTTCCACGGCGCGAAGATGCCCGCCACACCGACCGGCTGGCGAATGACAATCGAGAGGCTGTCCTCACCCACCTCGGCGGCGCGACCGTACTCCGTCAACGCCAGGGCGGCGTTGAAACGCAGGTTGGAGGGGACGGTGGCCGTTTCGAATCGCGCGTCCGGGAGCACCTTGCCGACCTCGGCGGCCAGCAGCCGTGACAGGTGCTCGGCGCGAGCCTCGAACCGCGCGGCCATCGCGTTGAGCACACGGGCGCGCAGCGAGCGGTTGTCCTTCCAGTCTGTCTCCCGGAAGGCCCGCAGCGCCGCGTTCACGGCCAGCGCGGCCTCCTTGCGGCCGCCCATCGCGTAGCTGCCTATCACCTCGCCCGTCGCCGGGTTGATGCTTTCCCGGTGTTCGCCGGAATCCAGCCACCAGCCGCCGATCCAGTGCGCGGCATTTCCGCGACTCGGCTCCCCACGGGCCAGTAATTCCGTCTGCTTGATTGCCGACATGGACACGCACTCCTTTTCGGATTTCGCCTGCGCCTTGATGGCGCAGGCGAAGGTAGTACTTCGGCGGCGGGATTTCTATTAGACCTTGGTATCAATCGGGCGCAGACCGATACCAAAGGATTATAGACAGCCGCAGGTAACCGGGGCATGCTGAGCCCGGCCGAGACAAAGGCCGCGCCGAGGAGTTCTTCGACGCGCGAACAGCACCCGGCGGAAGAGGAAAAATTCCTTCAACGGGACGTGAGGTGAAGAGATGCAGACAGGTCTGGACTACGGCAAGGCCGCGCCGGGCTCGGTGCAGGCGATGGACAAGCTGCGGAAGTTCTCCGAAGGGTCGGGGCTGGAGCGCCCGCTGATCGAACTCATGAAGACGCGCGTCTCGCAGATGAACGGCTGCGCCTTCTGCATCGACGTGCACACTAAGGACGCGAGCGCGGCGGGCGAGACCGAGCAGCGGCTCTACGGGCTGAGCGCGTGGCGCGAGACGCCCTACTACTCCGAGCGCGAGCGCGCCGCGCTGGCGTGGGCCGAGGCCGTCACGAACATATCGCAGATCAACGAGTCGGACGAGGAGTACGAGGCCGCCCGCGCGCAGTTCAGCGAGGAGGAGTTGGTCAAGCTGACGGTGGTCGTCAACGCCGTCAACGGCTGGAACCGGCTGGCGGTCGCCTTTCCGGAGACGGCCGGTGCTTAACGACATAAGAGGCGCAAGCCAGAGCCGGCGGCTACGAAGGCGCCGGCCGGAAACGAAAGTCTAGAAAGGAAGGTACAGCATGAAGATCGTTGTTATCGGTGGCAGTGGGCTCATCGGATCGAAGCTCGTGACGAAGCTCCGTGAGCACGGACATGAGGCCGTGGCGGCGTCACCCGTTTCGGGCGTCAACACACTTACCGGCGAGGGACTGGCCGAAGTGCTCAAGGGCGCACAGGTCGTCGTAGACGTGTCGAACTCCCCTTCTTTCGAGGAGGCGGCTGTGATGGAGTTCTTCGAGACCTCGACCCGCAACCTCATAACCTATGAGGCCGCTGCCGGCGTGGGGCATCACGTTGCGCTGTCCGTTGTGGGAACCGAGCGCCTGCCCGACAGCGGCTACTTCCGCGCGAAGGTCGCTCAGGAGAAGCTCATCGAGAAGTGCCCGATCCCCTACTCAATCGTCCACGCGACGCAGTTCTTCGAGTTCGTCAAGAGCATCGCCGACGCCGCCACCGACGGCGACAAGGTTCGCCTGCCCCACGCGCTCATCCAGCCCATCTCCGCCGACGATGTCGCCAGCGCAGTCGCCAGCGTCGCCACCGGGGTGCCCTTGAACGGCACCGTCGAGGTGGCGGGGCCCGAAAAGTTCCATTTCGACGAACTCATCCGGCGGGGCCTCGGCGCACGCAACGACCCGCGCGAGGTCGTCGCCGACCCGGGCGCGCGCTACTTCGGCGCGGAGCTGAGCGAGCTCACGCTCGTCCCCGGCGATGACGCGCAACTCGGCGAGACTCGCTTCGACGACTGGCTCGGCCGTTCCGCGAGCCCGGACACGAACCCGCGGCCCGCGGCGGTTTCGGCCGGCGCGACTAACAACTAAACAGACACGCCGACAGGCGCACACCTTTGAGCGGCCATCCCGTTCAAAAGAAGGAGTTCTTATGCTCAGTCAGAAAACGCCAAACTTCGGGACGACGATTACAACCAGAGACGGCACACAGCTCTACTACAAGGATTGGGGCGAGGGACACCCGGTAGTCTTTAGCCACGGGTGGCCGCTCACGGCGGACGCCTTCGAAGACCAGATGTTCTTCCTCGCTTCGCGCGGCTACCGCTGCATCGCGCACGACCGGCGCGGGCACGGGCGTTCGAGCCAGCCGTGGGACGGTAACAACATGGACACGTACGCCGACGACCTGGCGGCGCTCGTCCAGGCCCTCGACCTGAGGGACGTTATCCACGTCGGACATTCGACGGGCGGCGGCGAGGTCACGCGCTACATCGGCCGCCACGGCACCGAGCGAGTCGCCAAAGTCGTCTTGATCGGCGCGGTGCCGCCGCTGCTGCTGAAGACTCCGGCCAATCCCGACGGGATACCAATCGAGGTGTTCGACCAACTGCGCGCCGGGGTGCAGGCCGACCGTGCCCAGTTCTTCAGAGACTTCAGCGTAACGTTCTACGGCTTCAATCGGCCGGGCGCCAAAGTCTCCCAAGGCTTGCTGGACTCTTTCGTATCGCAGGCGATGCTCGGCGGTCTTGCCAACGTCTACGACTGCATCAAGGCATTCTCGGAGACGGACTTCACGGGTGACCTGGAGAGGTTCGACGTGCCCACCCTCATCATGCACGGCGAAGACGACCAGATCGTGCCCATCGGGATCACCGGGCTGGTGTCGTCCAGGATCGTCAAAGGCGCCCGGCTTAAAGTTTACCCGGGACTGCCGCACGGCATGTGCTCGACGAACAAGGATCAGGTCAACGCCGACCTCTTCGAGTTCATCACGGCGCAGCGTTCGGCGTCGGCGTGACGGACGAGTCTCGGCGGCCGAAGAGATGACGGGGCCCGCGGGCGGCGCGGCGGCATGGGCCCCGTCTTTGAGGGCCCGCGCACACATTGACGGAGGAGCATCATGGGCAGTCTTGAACAACCAACCTCGACATCCGGCCTCGCCGACGGGGCGGGAGCGCCGGGTCTGCCCGCGGCGTTCGGAGCGCGTCGTCAGGCTTTCCGCGCGCTCCACGAAAGCGGCTGTTTCGTTATCCCGAACCCTTGGGATGTCGGCTCGGCGCGGTATCTTCAGCATCTGGGATTCCCGGCGCTGGCGACAACCAGCGCGGGATTCGCGTTTTCAAAGGGGCTTCCCGACTCTGACGCCGTAGTCGGCCGTGAGCGCAGCCTGTCCCATATCGCCGAGATTGCCGCCGCCGTTGAGCTGCCGGTCAATGCCGACTTCGCTTCGGGGTACGGGATTGACCCGGAGGGGGTAGCGGAAAGCGTCACGCGGTGTGTGGCGACCGGCGCCGCGGGTCTGTCAATCGAGGACGCCACCGGCGACCCGTCGGCGCCGCTCTTCGAACTGCCGCTCGCGGTCGAGCGCGTCCGGGCAGCGCGGCAAGCGATAGATCGTTCAGGCGTTGACGTGCTGCTGACCGCGAGGGTCGAGTGCTACCTCGTCGGCCACAGGGATGCTTTCCGCGAATCCGTCCGCCGGCTTCAGGCTTACGCACAGGCGGGCGCCGACGTGCTCTTCGCTCCGGGCGTCCACGAGCCTGAAGAGATTAAGGCGCTCGTAGCGGCGGTTCAGCCTCTACCGTTCAACCTCCTGATCGTCCGCGACATCGGGCTCCGCGTCGGCGACATCGCGGCGCTCGGCGTCCGGCGCATCAGCGTCGGCGGCGCGCTGGCTCTCGCGGCATGGACAGGCTTCGTGCGCGCGGCGCAGAGCTTGAAGTCGGAGGGCAGTTTCGCGGGTCTCGCCGGCTTAACGCCGTACGCCGAGATCAACGATTTTCTCGCGGCTGATCTTCGGACGCGCGGCATGTGATCCACGGCGCGGCCGAAGGCTTACGGCTCGGAGAGACCGGAGGTCGCGAGCACCATTCTCGTGACCCCGCGCCTGGCGCTGCCCGCCCAACTCATCGAGATCAAGTTTATAGCTAAGGTGTAGCCCGCCACTCAAGATAACCAGCCGTGCAACCCTCAAACATCTAAACTATGACCGACTCAGAAACATGAGGCGCGGAGGCGTCGTGACGGGGGCCGCGCCGGGAGGTATCAGAGATGATCAGGGTACGGCCCGCGAGTGAGCGCGGGCAGACACGCATGGGCTGGCTCGACAGCAGCCACACCTTCTCGTTCGGCGACTACTACGACCAGCGGCACATGGGCTTCCGGTCTTTGCGGGTCATCAACGAGGACTACGTCGCGCCCGGCACGGGCTTCGGCACCCACTCGCACCGCGACATGGAGATCATCTCCGTCGCGCTCTCCGGCGGGCTCACGCACAGGGACTCGACCGGCGGGAGCGGGGTGATTCGTCCGGGCGAGGTGCAGGTGATGACGGCCGGGACGGGCGTCAGCCACAGCGAGATGAACGCCTCGAAGTCGGAGCGGGTTCACTTCCTACAGGTCTGGATACTGCCCGAGCGCGAGGGGCTCCGGCCCGGATACAGGCAGAAGTCCTTCGCCGACGAGGAGCGGCGCGGGCGGCTCAGGCTTCTGGCCTCGCGCGGCGGCGACGATGGCTCGCTCGTCATCCAACAGGACGTTAGACTCTACGACGCGCACCTCTCGCCGGGTCAGGAAGTCTCCTACACGCTCGGGGAGGGGCGGCACGCGTGGCTTCAGGTCGTGAGCGGCTCGGTCTCCATCAACGGGACGGCGCTCGGCGCGGGCGACGGCGCGGCCGTCAGCGAGGAGACGGCCCTGCGCGTCAGCGCCGAGTCCGAATCCGAGTTCCTGCTGTTCGACCTCGGGTGAAGCGAGGAGGCGACGCCGCCCGGCGTCTGATCGGTGCCGGGCGTGCGTTAATATCGAGAA
>JBEVJD010000340.1:0-2611 GCA_040510435.1 Pyrinomonadaceae bacterium
TTCAGGTAGCCGCGCGCCAGCCCGACGCCTCCGAGGTGCAACTCTCCGGCGACGCCCGCGGGCACGGGGTTGAGGCGCGAGTCGAGGACGTAAGTGCGGATGTTGGCAATCGGCCGGCCGATGGGCACGGCCGACCCTTCGGCGTCGCGCCGGCATTCCCAAGCCATCACGTCCACCGCCGCCTCAGTCGGCCCGTAGAGGTTATGCAGCGCCGCCCCCGAGCGCGCGAAGAAGCGCTGCTGTAAGTTGTAGGGCAGCGCCTCGCCGCTTGAGATGACCCGCCGCAGGCTCGTGCACAAAGGGACGCGCGGCTCTTCGAGAAAGACCTGAAGCATCGAGGGCACGAAGTGGAGCGTCGTGACTTGACGTTCCAGCACGAGGTCGGCGAGATACGTGCTGTCCCTGTGCCCCTCTGGGCGCGCCAAGACGAGCGCGGCCCCGGCCAGCAGCGGCCAGAAGAACTCCCAGACGGACACGTCGAAGCTGAAGGGCGTCTTCTGCATGACGCGGTCGTCGGGCGTCAGGCGGTAAGCCTCCTGCATCCAGAGCAGGCGGTTGCAGATGGCGCGGTGCGTGTTCATCGCCCCCTTGGGCCGCCCCGTCGAGCCCGACGTGTAGATGACGTAGGCCAGATTGTCGGGCGTCGTCGTAGGCGCGAGGTCTTCAGCAGAGAGCCCCTCGAACGCCGCCGGGTCGTCTACACAAATTACCTGCCCGCGCCCCGTCGGGAGTTCGTCGAGCAGCCTCCGCTGCGTCAGCAGTACGGGGCAGGCGGCGTCTTCGAGCATGAACGAGATGCGCTCGCGCGGGTACGAAGAATCCAGCGGCACGTAGGCCCCGCCCGCCTTGAGCACGCCGAGCAGTGTGACGACCAGCTCAAGGGAGCGCTCCAACATGACGCCGACCCGCGTGTCGGCGCCGACGCCGAGCGTGTGCAGGCGGCGGGCCAGACGGTTAGCGCGCGCGTTCAGTTCGGCGTAGGTCAGCTCCTCCCGCTCGAAGATGACGGCCACGGCCTCGGGCGTGCGCGCGGCCTGCTCCTCGAACAGTTGATGGAGGCAGTTCTCTGAGGGGTACTCGCGCGCCGTGTCGTTCCACTCGACGAGCAGTTGCCGGCGCTCGCCCGCGGTCAGCATCGGCAGGTCAGAGATGCGTGCGTCCGGCGCGGCGACGACGCCTTCGAGCAGGACGCGGTAATGCTCAAGCATGAGCCGGATGCGCGGCGCGTTGAAGAGGTCGGTGCTGTAGCGTATCGAGATGCTCAACCCGTCGAACTCCAGTGCCGACAGCCGCAAATCCAATTTCGCCGCCCCCGTCTCCGCTTCCATCTCCTCGACGCCCACCCCGGCCAACTCAAGCTCGTCGTCCGAAGCGTTCTGTAACGCGAACATGATCTGAAAGAGAGGCGCGTGGCTCGTGTCACGTTCCGGCCGCAACTCGTCCACCACCCGCTCGAACGGCAGCTCCTGATGTGCGAAGGCGCCGACCGTGGTCTCGCGCACGCGCCGCAGTAACTCGCGGAAGCTCACAGAGCCGTCCAACTTCGTCCGCAGCGCCAGCGTGTTGACGAAGAAGCCAATGAGGTGCTCGACCTCCGCGCGCGTCCGCCCGGCCACGGGCGTCCCCACCACGACATCAGTCCGCCCCGTGTACCTGTAGAGCAGCACGTCGAAGGCCGCCAGCAGCACCATGAAGAGCGTCGCCCCGCCCTCGCGCGCCAGCGCACGCAGCCCTTCGGTGACGCGCGCATCTACCCCCAACGGCACTTCTGCGCCGCGGTACGAACGGACGAGCGGACGCGGGCGGTCGGCCGGCAATTCCAGCGCGGGCGGCCCCCCGGCGAGCTGCTCGTGCCAGTAGCGCAACTGCTCCTCCAACACCTCGCCCGTCAGGTACTCGCGCTGCCACACCGCGTAGTCGGCGTACTGCACGGGCAATTCCGGCAGCCCCGGTTCCGTGCCCTGCTTGAAGGCCGCGTACAGCGTTGACAACTCGCGCACAAGCACGCCCATCGACCAGCCGTCGCTGACGATGTGGTGCATGACGAGCAGCAGCGTGTGCTCGCGCTCGCCGAGTCTGAAGAGGCTGGTGCGGAACAGCGGGCCGCGCGCGAGGTCGAAGGGCCGGCGAATCTCCTCCTCGACGAGTCGCTGCGACGCGGGCCCGCGCTCGTCGGCGTGGAGCCCCGAGAGGTCAACGACGTGAAGGCGCACGGGCCGCGCGTCGGAGATGAACTGTCGCGGCTCGCCGCCGACGATGTCGAACGTGGTGCGCAGGGCTTCGTGGCGGCGCACTATCTCGCCGAGGCTGCGTTCGAGCGCGTCCGTGTCCAGCGCGTCGGTCAGGCGCAGCGCGCTCGGCAGGTTGTAGGACGGGCTCTCCGGCTCCAACTGTTGGAGGAACCAGAGGCGCTGCTGCGCGAACGAGAGCGGGGGCGGCCCGCCGTCGTCCCGGCGCGGCATCATCACCGCGCGCGCGACATCGACGCGCTCCTGCTTCATGAGCCGTTCGAGGAGCTTCCTCCGCTCGGGCGACAAGTCCGCGATGCGTTTGGTGATATTGCTCATTGGCCTGTCCCGCCGGGTCGCCCGTCACCCTCCGCTTCGAGGAG
>JBEVJD010000341.1:0-20749 GCA_040510435.1 Pyrinomonadaceae bacterium
CATCACGCCGGAACCCCGACCGTGAGGGCGGGATCCTGTCTCCCCACATACAACATTAGGCAACACCGACCCCCACCCCCACGGTCGGGCTTCCGCCTCAACCCACTCAACTCCTTCTGCGCCGACGAAGCGCGCCAGACGCTCCGCGGCCTCCTTCAAACCCTTGACCCGCTCGCGGGTTGCGCGCGCGGACGGCTCCCAGTAGACGCGGCGGACTTTGAGCAGACCCTCGGCGCGCTCGAACTTCGGGTCGATGCGCCCGACGAGGCGGTCGCCTTCGAGCACGGGCAGGACGTAGTAGCCGAACTTGCGCGCGGGCTCGGGCACGAAAGCCTCGAAGCGGTAGTCGAAGCCGAACAGGCGCCCGGCGCGCGCGCGGTCGCGCAGCACGGGGTCGAACGGGCTCAGCAACCTTGTCATCCGCGGCGGCTCCGGCAGACGCTTCCAACGACGCTCCCAGTCCGGCAGCGCGTACGACGGCCGCGGCTTCGACGCGTCTTCATCAAGAGGCTCGACGAGCACCGGCACGATCCTTCCTTCACGCGCCGCCCGTTCGCACCAGACCTTCGCGCGCGCGGGGTCTATCGTCGCCCAGAAATCGGCCAGCTCCTTCGGCGTCGCAATAACTAAACGCTCCAGCGCCGTCGAGCAGACCCACTCCGCGTGCGCCTCCGCGTCCGGCGCGGGCGCGCGGTGCAGGTCGGGGAAGACGCGCTCGGTCAGGTCGTAGACCTTCTGAAAACTCTCGCGCCGCACGACGACCAGCTCGCCCGTGTGCCAGAGGTATTCGAGCGCGGCCTTCTGCGGCTTCCAGCCCCACCACGCCGACGACTGTCCACGCTCGTGCTCGAAGTCCTGCGAGCGCAGCGGCCCTTCGTTCATGATGCGCGCGCGCACGGCGTCAACGTGGCGGTCGGCTTCGCCGCCCATGCGCTCCTGCCACCAGCCGTTGGCGCGTATGCG
Source organism: Pyrinomonadaceae bacterium (assembly GCA_040510435.1). Classification (GTDB taxonomy): domain Bacteria; phylum Acidobacteriota; class Blastocatellia; order Pyrinomonadales; family Pyrinomonadaceae; genus QHXN01. Next base: position 964 of record JBEVJD010000341.1, read on the forward strand.
CCCGGCGGCGCGCGCGAAGCGCGGCTTCCAGTTGACGAACCATTCGGTGGGGACGGCCGAGGCGTCGTGCGTCCAGTGCTCGAAGAGGCTGCGGTCGCGTTCGAGCAAACGCGCGAAGTGTTCGCGCTTGTACGCGTGGAGCCGGCTGGCGAGCGTGAGGTGGTGCGCGCGCTCGACGTAGTTGATCGAGTCGAGCTGCACGAAGCCCATCCGCCTGACGAGGTCGAACAGGGCGGCCGGCGTCGCCGCGCGCGCGGGGTCGGAGAGCAGACCCTGCGCCCCCATCAAAAGCAGACGCGCCTGCGCCGCCGACACGCGCGGGACTGGAGAGACCTTCACTGTACTCTTCGACGGCAAACTCTGAACTTTAATGTCCGCACCCTCTTTTCTCAAACACAAATGAGCATGGAGTTACATGAGGCTAATCACAGAGACACAGAGACACAGAGACACAACTCTAAGAATTTGAAATCGTTTTAGCTGTGACTCTGTGTCTCTGTGGTTAATTAGTTTGAGCTACAGTTCTCTCTCACTCCGGAAATAACGCTCGCAACCGTCCAAAGGGTCGCGGAATGAGACGGAGCGCGCGAGCAGTTTGAGCGGGGCGGAAAAGTCTTCGGGCGCTGCGGGCCACGCCTCCGGGTAGAGCCTGTCGTTCAGGATAGGAATCCCGAGCGCCGCGAGGTGTAGACGCACCTGATGCTTGCGCCCCGTTAAGGGTCGGGCTTCATACAGACTCACGTCGTCGCCGTGCTCGATCAAGTCAACGCGCGTCTCGGAGTTGGGCTCGCCCTCGACCTCCTTCATGCGGAAGAAGGGCTCGCCCGCGACGACGCGGCTGCGGCGCGTGAGGGGAAAGTCGAGCCGGGGGGCCGCGCGCGACAGCGCCTCGTAGACTTTCAAAACTTCGCGCCGCTGGAAGAGCGAGGCGTAGGCGCCGCGCGTCGAGGGGTTGACGGAGAAGACGACGACGCCTGCGGTCTCGCGGTCGAGGCGGTGGACGGGGACGAGCGCGTCGAGGTGCGTCCTCCGCTTCAGGCGCACGAGCAGCGTCTCGCGCAGGAAGCGGCCCGCGGGCGCGACCGCGAGGAAGTGCGGCTTGTCGGCGACGAGGAGGTGTTCGTCGAGGTGAAGAATCTGCTCCTCCGCGGGGACGCGCGTCTCCACGCCCGGCTCGCGGTAGTAGTAGACGCACGCGCCCGCGCGGTAGGGGCTCTCCGGCGTGACGGGCCGCCCCGTCTCGTCAACCACACGCCCCTCGCGCATCCGCGCGGCCCAAGCCTCCGAGCCCACGGACGCGTGTCGCTCAGACAGAAATTCGAGCACGGTCTCCCAACGCCCCGCGGGCAGCGTCTGCCGGCTCGGCGCCACGCCGTCCACGGTCGGCAGCGGCCGTCTCAAAACGTCCTTCCTCATCGGTCAGATGGCCCGCTGCATCACCACGTCTCTTTGCGGGTCAGAGCCGAGTTGGAAAATGTGCTCCCCGACTTCGTAGAAATCCCACTTACGATAGAACGCCTGCGCGCGGTGGTTGCGCTCCCAGACCCCGAGCCAGATGGTCTGAAATCCCATCTCGCGCGCCTCGTCAATGCACCGCCGCATCAACGCCGGGCCGACCCCGCGCCCGAGCCATTCCTGCGCGACGTACAGGCGCACGAGCTCGACCGGTCGCGGTCCCTCGACGCCGGCCGACGCTTCGCCCGAATGAATCTTCGCGTAGCCCGCCGCACTGCCGTCAACTTCGGCGACGAAAAAAACGGCGAGCGGGTCGGTCAATTCCTCCGTCAGCCGCGCGACGCTGAACGAGGCCGCGAGATACGCCGCCATGTCTTCGGGCGAGTTGTCCTGCGAGAACGTTTCGACGAACGTCAGCGCCCCCAGGTCTGCCAGCAACTTCGCGTCTTCGGTTGAGGCGCGGCGGATGTTCGGGGCGGGGTCTTGTCGCGTCATACTTCAGTCCGACCTTTCGACTGGGACATCATCCTTACTTTCCCCTGACGTGCGCGTCGTAGGCCGCGCGCGCGACCTCCGCGATGAGGTCTTCCTGCTTCTCGCCCGGGAGCTTCGAGCCGTCGAGCAGCACGGCGACGGCCAGATGCCCCTTGTCGTCCGGGAGCGTGACTATCCCCACGTCGTTCGTCGTCGAGGGGCCGCTGCCCGTCTTGTCGGCGACGGGCGTGCCTTTGGGCGGGCCTGCGCGCAGGCGCCGGTCGCCCGTGATGACGCGCCCCATGAAGCCGAGCAGCACTTCGAGTTGCGGCGGCGCGAGCACCTCTCCCTTCTGAAGCAGCGCGAGCAGGCGCGCGAGGTCTGCCGCGGCGCCCGTGTTCGGGTGCGCGTCCCTGCTCTTCAGGAACTCTTTCACCGTGGCGCGGACTTCGATGTTCTGTAGGCCGAGCGCGCGCATGCGGCGGTTGACGGCCTCGGGGCCGCCGACGAGTCCGAGCATCTTGTCGCTCGAAGTGTTGTCGCTCCGCACGATGGAGAACTCCAACAGCTCGCGGACGGTTCGGTCTGAAGGCTCGCGCCAGAGGTCTGAGTTCGCCTTCGTGCCCGGCGCGGCCTCCTCCGGCTCGACGTGCACCTTCTGGTCGAGCCCGAGACGCCCCTCTTCCACCTCCTTCAGCACGGCGACCGCGAGCGGCAGCTTAAAGACGCTGTAGAGCGGCAGACGCGCGTCGCCCTCGAAGGCCGCGCTGCGCCCCGTCTCGACGTGCGTCACGGCGACGCCGCACCGCCCGCCCGCGCGCTCGCAGATAGACTTCAGCCGCGCGGCCAGCTCCGCGTCCGTCCCGCCCTGCGGCGGCGCGGGCGCGGCCGTCGCTTGCGGGCTCGCGGCCGTCGCGGGCGGCCCCTGCGCGGAGGTCTCGGTCTTGCCCAGACACGCGGAGAAGCCGAAGGCGATGGCCGCGGCGAAGACGAGCGGGGTGCTATTACGCAAAGGCGACTCCTTAAAGATTGAAGTTGTGAGAGTGAAAGGAAGTTTACCACAGAGACAAAAGAGACGCGGCTCGAAGCAATTTGTCTTCGAGCCGCGTCTCCGTGTCTCCGTGTCTCTGTGTTGAATGCCTTCTAATCTCACCTCAACCGCGTGTCCTGCGGGCGGGGCGCCCGGCGACGACGAACTCCTTGTAGCGTGCGTAGCGGCGGAGGATGTGATCCACATAGTTGACCGGCTCCAGGCCGCGGCAGAAGCCGAACCTGACGACCTCGTCGGAGGAGAACTTCTGCGTGGACTTCTGCAAGAGCCAGTAGGAGACGTGCTCCCACCGGAGCGGGTCGCCGCCGTACTTCGACGCGAGGCGCTGTGCGTCCTCGACGTGGCCGGCGCCCGTGTTGTAGGAGGCGAGGATGAACTTCAAACGCTCGCCCTCGTCCTCGATGCGCTCGTCCCAGAATTCGTTCAGCCACTTGAGGTACCTGACCGCCCCGCCGACGTTCTCCTCCGGGTCGAAGGCGTCGCGCACGCCGACCTGCCGCGCCGTCCCCGGCATGAGCTGCAACAACCCCTGCGCGCCCGCCCAGGACTTCGCGTCCGGCTTGAAGCGCGACTCCTGATACATCTGCGAGGCGAGCAGCCGCCAGTCCCAGTTGATGAGGGGCGCGTGCCGCTTGAGCAGGTCGTCGTAGGGGCAGAGCTTCCCCGTCGAGGAGGTCAGGAAGTCGCTCGTCGCGCGCTCGATGTAGCCCTTCATGTCCACGAAATATTTCTTGTAGAGGCGCGCGCGCAAGGCTTCGTTCTGCGGCTCCTCGATCCAGCGGTTCAGCTCCGCGAGCAGCCCGGGCGAATTCTTCCGCACCGCCCACGCCACGCCGTGCTTGCGCCCGACGACGGGGCGCACCTTGAGGTTGCTGAACTCGGCCTCCTTGAGCGCCGCGAGGTTCGACTGCATGACGGTGAACTCGACCTCGCCGCGCGCGATCTTCTGCGCCAGCGTCTCGTCCTGCACCTGCCCCAGCTCGACGACGTGTATCTCGCCGGAGATTTCGTCGGCCAGCTCGACGAGCGTGCGCGAGTACGGCGACTTCTCGGGCAGGTCAACGCGCTTGCCGGCGAGCTGCGCCGGGGCCGTGATGAGCCGCGCGGGGATGTCCACCTCGGGCGAGGGGTCGGCCGGCCCCGGCGCCATCGCCTGCTCCGCGACCTTCGACGCGGCCGCGGGCGGCTCGGCCTGCTGCACGAGCGCGGGCTCGGTGTGGTAGAGCGCGTGCGTGAAGGCCGCCTGCCCCTCCGTCTCGGGCGTCGCCACGAGCCGCGCCGCCGCCACGTCGCCCTCGCCCGCGTTCAGGAGCGGCAGCAGGCTCTTCGAGTCTGTGACGACGACCATCCTGAGCTTGAGCCCCTGCCCCTCTGCGAACGCGCGCAGCAGCTCGTACTCGTAGCCCAGCGGTTCGCCGCGGTAGACGAAGTAGGTCGTCGAATTGTACGGCGCGAGCACCGTCAGCGTGCCGCGCTCGCGCACCTCCGCGAGGTCGCGCCTGACCGGCTCGGTCGGCGGCGCAACGTCCCGCTTACGCACGATGGGGTCTACGGCTTCGAGCTTTGTCCGGGGCCCGCGCCGGCACGACGCGGCCGGGAAGCAGAGCAGCAAGGCGGACAGCAGCAGGCAGAGCAGTCTACACGTCGGGTTCATCGGGATGTTCGGACGGGCGGGGACACCCTTCGCTCGTTCAAGGGGGAGTGCCGTGGGTTACGGGGTAAGAATGCAAACTTTTTACGACGAAATCGCCCCCGAGTCAACCGAGCCGCTGCGGTCACTTCTTAACCGCGCCGGACGTGTCGGGGAGGGCGTGTGTGACTTTGCCGGCCTCGTCGAGGAAGGCGATGCGCGGGTTGCCGTCGGCGGCCACCGAGATTCTGATGCGCGGCCGGCCCTTCGCGTCGGCGAGTTCGAGATTTCACTTTATCACGCCGTCTTAAAAAGACCTCCGGGTGATCCTTTTTGCGCGCGCGCTGCGCGTTCGCAGTGTGGGGGGCAAGTGTGAGAGATGAGGCGAGGGATGAGAACGGAGGTGGAGAGTGTGACGAGAGAGGAACTGATCGAAGCCAACCTGGCCGCCGTCGAGGCGCACTAAGGCGGGCCGAACGCGGAGGATTGAAGGATGGAGATAACAATAAGGCCCGCCGTGCCCGGCGACGCCGAAGAGTGTGGGCGCATCATTTATGAAGCCTTCAAAGGCATCTCGGGGCGGCACGGCTTCCGCCCCGACTTCCCTTCCGTCGAGGCCGCCACGGGCTTCGCGCAGCAATTCATCGAAGCCCCCTCGGTCTTCGGCGTGGTGGCCGAGAGCGGGGGGCGCGTGGTCGGCTCGAACTTCCTCTCGGAGTGGGACGCCATCCGCGGGGTCGGCCCCATCACGGTTGACCCGGACGCGCAGGCGCGCGGCGCGGGTCGCCGCCTGATGGAGGCCGTCATCGAGCGCGGGCGCACGGCCGCGGGCGTCCGCCTCGTGCAGGACTCTTACAACGCGGCCTCGCTCTCGCTCTACGCCTCCCTGGGCTTCGAGGTGAGGGAGCCGCTGGCCCTGTTGGAGGGTGATGTTGCAGAAGACGTTCCCGACGATTTCGAGGTGCGGCGCATGAGGGAGGAAGACCTCGGCGCGGTCAGCGAACTGTGCCGGAGGGTGCACGGGTTCGAACGCGCGGGCGAGTGGAAGAGCCTGGGGCCGGCGCTCTCGCCCTACGTGGCCGTGCGCGGAGGGCGCGTCACAGCCTACGCCTCGGCCCCGAACTCCTGGCCGCTCGGACACGCCGTGGCCGAAGGCGAAGGGGACATGCGCGCGCTGCTCGCGGGGGCGTCCCGGCAGAGCGACGCGCCGCTCTCCTTCCTCCTCCCGACGCGGCAGGCCGCGCTCTTCCGCTGGTGTCTCGGGCAGGGACTCCGCGTCGTCAAGACGATGACGCTGATGACGACGGGCGAGTACGTCGAGCCGCGCGGGAGCTATCTGACATCGGTGCTGTACTGAGAGCCCGTTTTGAAAAGTCTTCGCCCCGGAGGGGCGGGATGTTTATAGCTTAATGCCGATTATCAACGCCGAGCCCGGTCAGGGGCGACACATGATGTGTCGCTCCTGACGGGGCTCGGCGTTAATTAAGCAAGGACTATAAACATCCCACCCCTCCGGGGCTTTTAAACGGGCGCCGGGTTATGCGGGGGCACCTGTCACTACTGACCGGAGGGCTCGCCGTCGGCGTTGAGGCGGATGACCTCGCCGAAGCCGAGTTCGCGGACGCCCTTCTCGACCTTGCGGAGGTCGCCGACGACGATCCAGATGATCTCGCCGGGGCGGACGAACTTCTTCGCGGCCGCGTTGAGCTGCGCGTCGGTCAGGGTGCGCACGTCCGTGGCGTAGCGCGCCCAGTAGTCGGCCGGCAGGCCGTAGTTGACCATGCGCACGGCCGCGCCTTCGAGCGCGTCCAACGTCTCGAAGCGCGCGGGCAGGCGCAGCGTCATGTTGCGCATGATGCTCGCGAACTCCTCGCCCGCCACGGGGCGCTCGCCCGCGAGCCCCTTGATCTCCTTCAGCACCTCGGCCATCGACTCCTTCGTCTTGTCGGTCTGCACGGGCGCGACGACGACGAAGGGGCGCTGCCCGCGCGAGTCGCCGATGAACCCCTGGGTGCCGTAGCTCCAGTGCTTGTCGAGCCGCAGGTTGCGGTTGAGCCGCGACGTGGCCATCCCGCCGAAGTTGCGCATCACCGTCTCGACGGCGTGCTCCTCGGCCTGCCCGCCGGGCTCGGAGAGGTGCGCGGCGATGATGGTCGACTGCGGCGCGTCGGGCTTGTCGATGAGGTAGACGCGCCCGCCCGCGGTGCGCGACGCCGACGCGACGTTCTTCGCCGGGGCCTTGCCCGGCGCCCACGCGCCGAACGCCTCTTCGAGCGCGGGCAGAACCTTCTGCAACGTCGTGTCGCCGGTGACGATGACGTGCGCGCTGCCTGGCTTGAACCACTGCGCGTGCCAGCGCGCGAGGTCTTCGCGCGTGACGGCCTCGACCGACTTCTCGGTGCCGGAGCCCGAGGTGGGCTTGCCGTAGGCGTGCGACGCGCCGTAGAGGATGCCGGGCAGGACGCGGAACGCCGCGGCCGCCGCCTGCGCCTTCTCCTGCCCGATCTGCGCGACCCGCCGCTCCTTCTGGAGGCGGAACTGGTCTTCGGGGAACGAGGGGTTGAGCACCACGTCGGCGAGGACGTTGAGCGTCGGCCGCAGATTCTCCGAGGTCGCACGCACCTTGACGAAGGAGAGGTCGAGCTGGCTGAAGGTGAAGAGCTGCGCGCCGAGCGAGTCGAGCTCGTCCACGATGCGGAAGGCGTCGCGCGTCTTCGTGCCCTCGTCCATCAGGTCGAGCGCGAGCGAGGCGGCGCCCGCGCGCTCGCCCGTGTCGGAGGCGAAGCCCGCGTCCACCGCCACGGTCACGTTGACGATGGGCGCCGAGTGCCGTTCGAGCAGGATGACGCTCAGGCCGTTCTTCAGAGTCGCGCGCTGGACTTCGGGGAACTTCACCTCGGGCGCGCCGCCGATGGCGGGCAGCACCTTGCGGTCAACCTCGGTCTTGCCGGCCACGAGTTTCGGGAACGGCTTGACGAGCATCGTGTAGCTGTTCGCGCGCAGCCAACGTTGCCCGGCCGCGCGCACGTCGGCCGGCGTGGCCTTCGCCATCACTTCCAACTTGTCGAGGTAGGCTTCCGAAGAGCCGCCGTAGGTCATGCTCTCGGCCAGCACGTCGGAGCGCCCGCCGAAGCCGCCGAGCCGCTCAATGCCGCGCAGGAACCCGGCCAGCGTGCGGCTGCGCGCGCGCTGTAGCTCCTCGGCCGTCGGGCCCTTCTCAAGCAGCTCGTTGATGACGGCGTCCATCTCGCGCTCGGCCTCGGCCGGGTCAACGCCCGGTTTGAGGGTGACGGTGACGGAGGCGAGGCTCCCCAACTCGCGCCCGTTGACCCCCGCGCCGACGGCCGTCGCCAGCCCCTTCTCGTAGACCAGACGCCGGTCGAGCCGCGAACTCTTCGAGCCCGAGAGCACCTCGGCGAAGAGCGAGAGGTGTTCAAGCTCCGCCTCCTTCCAGGCCGGCGCGTGGTAGAGGCGGTAGATGCGCGCCTGCGGGACGCGATCCTCCATCTCGTCGCGGATGTTGCGTTCGAGCTGCGGCAGCCACTTCTCCGTGCGCGTGAGCGGCGGCCCCGGCGGGATGCCGCCGAAGTACTTCTTCACCAGCTCCAGCGCGCGCTCGGGCGTGATGTCGCCGGCCAGCGAGATGACCGCGTTGTTGGGGCCGTAGAAGGTCTTGTACCACTCCTTGATGTCTTCGAGCGACGCGGCGTTGAGGTCTTCCATCGTGCCGATGACCGACCACGAGTAGGGGTGCGAGGCCGGGTAGAGCTTGCCCGTCACCTCGGAGAAGACGCGGCCGTAGGGCGCGTTCTCGCCCTGCCGCTTCTCGTTCTGCACCACGCCGCGCTCGCGCTCAAGCATCTCCTTCGAGATGCGCCCTTCGAGGAAGCCCATGCGGTCGGCCTCGAGGTAGAGCGTGCGTTCGAGCGCCGAGACCGGCACGTCCTCGAAGAAGTTGGTGCGGTCGACGTTCGTCGTGCCGTTGCGGTTGTTGGCGCCGAGGTCGTCCATCGCCTCGCGGAAGCCGTGCGGGTAGTTCTCCGAGCCGTTGAAGAAGAAGTGCTCGAAGAGGTGCGCGAAGCCGGTCTTGCCCCGCTTCTCGTTGCGCGAGCCGACGTGGTACCAGAGGTTGACGGCGACGACGGGCACGCTGTGATCCTCGTGGACGAGGAGCGTGAGGCCGTTGTCGAGCACGAACTTCTTGTGCGCGATCTGGTAGCGCGCGCGGTCGAACCTCGTCGCGGCTTGCGCCTCGCCGGGGGCGGGCGTCGCGCGGCGGCGCTGCTGCGCCTGCGCGGCCTGCGGCGCGAGTTGAAGAACCATCAAAGCCGTCAACGCGGCGGACACAATGAGCCGTTGTTTCATGGAAGACCTCTGGGTGGATTGGATTTGTGCGCGCTGAGCTTTCAGGACGCCCGTCGGCACGACCGGCGCTTCTCGCTTGACTGCGGAGTTTACGACGCCCGCAAGGTTTCGGCAACGGCCGATGGCGGTAATAATTCAGGCCCGTTCTTCCGGGCGGATATTATCCAGAATGTCGTAGGCGGCCGCCCCGTTCTATTAGTCCGACAAGTCTGTTGCCGCGGCCGCCGAAGCGTCGGACACTTTTAATTAGCTCGCAACACGTCCGCAACCAACGCGGGCGGAGTCGGGGCTATCCTCCTTGAACTTTGAGAGCGACACTCTCGCGAGTGTTTGGGTGAGGCGAAGCGCCGGGCTGCGAAAGTCCGGCGCTTCTTTACACAGCGGGAGTTTGTGATGAACGAGAAAGGGGGTTTTGCTTATGTCTGCGATTCACGAGGAAGTTAAATTCGAAGAACTGAGCCCCGAGGAGAAGCTGCGGGGCGAGGCGTCGTCGGAGATCGAAGTCCCCGGCGCACAGAAGCCGGAGAGCGTCGAAGTCAAAAAGGAGATTAATCCCAACACCGAATGAGTGGGTGAGCCGGGCGGGCGCCGAGAATCCCGCCGCAACAGAAGTTAACCACGGTATAGAGGCGAGAAGGAGGTGAAGGATGTCGAGTCATCACGAACTGAATAGTATCCGCCCTCAGACCGTCTTGGTGGTGGACAACCTGGCGGACGTGCGCGGCCTCATCAACGTCCTGCTCACGCGGCGCGGCTACCGCGTGGCGGAGGCCGAGGGCGGCGCGGAGGCCGTGGCGGAGGCCCGGCGCCTCGTCCCCGATTTAATCCTGATGGACTTGAAGATGCCCGGCGGGATGGACGGCGTCGCGGCGGCGCAGGCCATCCACGGCGACGTGGGACTGCGCGGCGTGCCCATCGTCGCCGTCACGGCCGACAACACAGAGTACTGGCGGCTCAAGACGCGCGAGGCCGGCTTCAGCGACTACCTCGTCAAGCCCTTCGAGGCCGGCGAACTCGAAGGCGTCCTTGAGCGCCTGCTGCCGCAGAAAACCTCCGCGCCCCACTAAAACGCGCGGCGCGCATGCGACGCACGAGGGGCCCCGGGTCACATGACTCGGGGCTCCTTTTTATTTCCGGGCCGTGAGCAATTACACAACTATTACAAACGTTCCGGGCATTAGCTGGTACGCTTTTAGTATCCCCCGCGCCAAAGTCGAGGCAGCCACAATTTCGAGGGGTCACCTTGAATACAGAGGTCTTAATGAGCGAAAACACAGCGGTCATCCAGAGGCGGACGGGCATCAACTGGGCCACCACGGTGGCGATGGTCATCTTCCACGCGGGCGCGTTGGCCGCGCTCTTCACCTTCAGTTGGACGGCGCTGTTCGTCTCCGTCGTGCTGTGGTGGATTTCGGGGAGCCTCGGCATCGGCATGGGCTTCCACCGCCTGCTGACGCACCGCGGGTACAAGACGCCGAAGTGGGTCGAGTACATCATGACCGTGTGCGGGACGCTGACGCTCGAAGGCGGCGCCATCGACTGGGTCGTCACGCACCGCATCCACCACGCGCACACCGACGCGCCCGGCGACCCGCACACGCCGCGCGACGGGACGTGGTGGGCGCACATGGGCTGGATTCTGACAGGCACCGCGCAGCAGCACGGCGACGACGTGATGTGGCGCTACGCGCCCGACATGATGAAGGATCGCTTCCACGTCTTCCTCAACCGCTTCTTCTGGCTGCCGCAGATCGTTCTGGGTGTGACGCTCTTCGCGTTGGGCGGCTGGACGCTGCTGCTGTGGGCGGTCTTCCTGCGCGTGACCGTGGGGCTGCACGCGACGTGGCTGGTCAACTCGGCGACGCACCTGTGGGGCTCGCGGCGTTTCGAGACGACGGACGACTCGACGAATCTGTGGTGGGTGGCGCTGCTCACCTTCGGCGAGGGCTGGCACAACAACCACCACGCGCACCCGACGGCTGCGCGCCACGGCCTCGCCTGGTACGAGGTGGACGTGAACTGGTGGGGCATCCGCACCCTCCAGGCGCTCGGGCTCGCCAAAGACATCAAGCTCATCAAACAGTCGCCGGCCACGCCACGCCCCGAGGCCGAGCCCCTCAAGCGCGCGGCGTAACAGTACCGCGAGCGGTAGCGAGCGGGTCGGTGCTGCGCGATGAAGTTGACCCGCGTGACGCCGACCCGCTCGCTACCGCTCGCGGTACTGTTTTAAAATGCGTCCCATGCGCATCGGCGGCCGTCGCAAGTCTGTCGTCTTCTTCCTGACGTTCGGCATCTGCCTCGTCGTCCTCGCGCTCGCGCTGAACGTCGGGTGGATTCTGCTCAACTGGCGCGAGGTGGCGCTCCTCGTCCTCGGCATCGTCTTCTTCGGGCTCATCATCACGGGGCTCGTCCTCAACACCACCTTCCTCGTCCGCGAGATACGCCGCAACGAGCAGCACGACGCCTTCATCAACGCCGTCACGCACGAACTGAAGACGCCGCTCGCCTCGATGCGCCTCTACCTCGAAACCCTCAAGTCGCGCGACGTGTCCGAGGAGCGCCGCCAGGAGTTCTACGACATCATGCTCGCCGACGGCGACCGGCTCCTCCGCACGGTCGAGCAGGTCTTGCACGCCGGCCGCACCGCGCAGAAGAAGCGCTCACTCAGCCTCTCGCACGTAGACCTCGGCGGGCTCGTGCGCGAGTGCCTCGAACTCGCGCGCCTGCGCCACGGCCTCGACGCCGATGCCATCCGCTACGCCGAGTCACCCGAAGTCGCGGGCGCCGTCGTCTCGGGCGACCGCGATGAGCTGCGCGCGGCCGTCTCGAACCTGCTCGACAACGCCGTGAAGTATTCGGACAAGGACGTGCACGTCGAGGTCGAGGTCGCGCCTCTGGACGAGCGGACGCTGACCGTGCGCGTGCGCGACCGCGGCATCGGCATCCACCGCAACCAGCTCCGGCGCATCTTCAAACGCTTCTACCGCGTGCCCGGCCACTTCATGGCGCGCTTCAAGGGGACGGGGCTCGGGCTCTTCATCGTGCACTCCATCGTCAAGCGCCACGGCGGGCGCGTCTACGCGGAGAGCGAAGGCTTGGGCCGCGGCAGCACCTTCACCATCCAACTCCCGAGGGCTTGAATAAGTTGAGCACGGTCTTAATCGTCGAAGACGAGAAGCACCTCGCCGACGGCCTCCGCTTCAACCTCGAAGCCGAAGGCTACGAGGTCGGGACGGCCGCCGACGGCGAGACGGCGCTCCGGCTCCTGCTCGAAGAGCGCGCTAGCTTCGACGTGGTCGTGCTCGACGTGATGATGCCCGGCGTGGACGGCTTCCACGTCGCCGCGGAGCTGCGGCGCGCCGGGTCGTTCGTCCCCGTGCTGATGCTCACCGCGCGCGGCCGCCCCGAGGACGTGCTGCGCGGCTTCGAGGCGGGCGCCGACGACTACCTGCCGAAGCCCTTCGAGCTGACCGTGCTCATCGCGCGCATCAAGGCGCTGCTCCGCCGACGCGAATGGCTCAACCTCGACCGCGCGGCGGCGAAGGTGGAGGCAGCGGCGCCGCCGGCCCCCAAACCCGCGGCCGACACGTTCGCCTTCGACGGGAAGACGATAGACTTCGGCGCGCTGGAGCTGCGCACCCGCGCGCGCACGCTGCGCCTGACGCTGATGGAGGCGGAGCTTCTGCGCCACCTCGTCCGCCACGCGGGACAGGTCGTCTCGCGCAAGTCGCTGCTCGAAGAGGTCTGGGGCTTGCGCGACGACACGGACACGCGCGCCATAGACAACTTCATCGTGCGCCTGCGCAAGTACATCGAGGACGAGCCCTCGCGCCCGCGCCACCTCCTCACCGTCCGCGGCGTCGGCTACCGCTTCGTCGCCGAGGCCGACGCGAGCACGGGCTGAGCAGACATGACGCAGAAGTCATCTTCAAGCATCAACGATCAACTCGTCGTCGGGCTCGGCGAGCTGATCTGGGACATATTCCCCGAGGGGCGTCGGCTCGGCGGCGCGCCGTCGAACTTCGCGTACGTCTCGCGGCTCCTCGGCAACGCGGCGGCCGTCGCCAGCCGCGTCGGCCGCGACGCGCTCGGGCGTGAGGCGGCCGAGAGGCTGGAACGCGCGGGGCTCTCGACGCGCTACTTACAAAGGGACGACACGCACCCGACGGGCACCGTCGGTGTCCGCATCGGCGCGGGCGGCGAGCCCGACTTCAACGTCAACGAGAACTCTGCGTGGGACTATCTGGAGTGGACGCCGGAGTGGGAGCGACTGGCCGCGCGCGCCGTCGTCGTCTGCTTCGGCACGCTCGGCCAGCGCCGCCCCGAGGCGCGAGAGACCATCAAACATTTTCTCGAAGCGACGCACGCCGACGCGCTCCGCCTCTTCGACGTGAACCTGCGCCACTCTTTCTTCACGCCCGAGATGCTCGCGCGCTCGCTCCGCCTCTCGAACGTCGTCAAGCTCAACGCCGAAGAACTCTCGTCGGCGGCCTCGATGCTTCGCCTGCGCGCGTCGGGCGAGCGCGAGACGGCGCGCGAGCTTCTGAAACTTTTTGACCTCCGCCTGGTGGCCGTCACGCGCGGCGACTCGGGGAGCCTGCTCGTCTCGCGCGACGAGGCGGACGAGCACAAGGGTTTCCGCGCCGAGCGCGTGGCCGACACCATCGGCTGCGGCGACGCCTTCGCCGCGGCGCTCGCACACTGCCTGCGCCACGGCGCCCCGCTCTCGCTCTCGAACGAGGTCGCCAACCGCGTCGGCGCCTGGCTCGCCACCCAGACGGGCGCCACGCCCGAGGCCGACCCCGCCACAATCGCCCGCCTGCTCGAAGGCTTACCAGACTAGTAGTCAGTAGTCAGTAGTCAGTAGTCAGCTGAAGAGCCTTTTATCGCTCGAACCCTACGGCTGTCATCCTCAACCTCCGATACGCAGAGCGCTACTGACTACTGACTACTGACTACTGTATTCTTGAACTAATGGCACCGAGGACTGTGAGGGCGACGCGTTACGTGACGCCGCTGCGCGAGGGCGGCAGCCTGCCGGCCATCGTCGAGGCCGACGACGACGGGCTCTACGTCCTGAAGTTCCGCGGCGCGGGACAGGGGGCGAAGGCGCTCATCGCGGAACTGCTCGCCGGGGAGTTGGCGCGCGCGCTTGAGTTGCCCGTGCCCGAGATCGTCTTCGTCGAGGTGGACGCGACGCTGGCGCGCACGGAGCCCGACCCCGAGATACAGGACTTGATTCGCGCGAGCGCGGGTCTGAATCTCGCGCTCGACTACCTGCCCGGCTCGATCACCTTCGACCCCGCCGCCGAGACAATCGAGCCCGGCCTCGCCTCCTCAATCGTCTGGTTCGACGCCTACGTCACGAACGTGGATCGCACGGCGCGCAACACCAACATGCTCATGTGGCACCGTCGGCTCTGGCTCATCGACCACGGCGCGGCGCTCTACTTCCACCACGCATGGGACAACCACCTCGAACGCAGCCGCGCCGCGTTCAAACAGGTCAAAGACCACGTCCTCCTCGCCTCCGCTTCGGAGCTGGAAGAGGCGGACGCGCGCCTGTCGGCGCTCGTGACGCCCGGGTTGATAAAGGAGTTGCTGGCGCTCGTCCCCGACGCGTGGCTCACGTCGGAGGCGCCCTTCGCCGACGCGGAGGCGCACCGCGCGGCCTACGCCGCATATCTACTCACGCGCCTGCAAACGCCGCGCGACTTCGTCAGGGAGGCGGCCGATGCCCGAGCAGTGTCCGTTTGACTACGCCGTCATCCGCGTCGTCCCGCGCGTCGAGCGCGGCGAGTTCATCAACGCGGGCGTCATCGTCTCGTGCCCGGCGAAGCACTACCTCAAGGCGCGCGTCGAGCTCGACGCCGAGCGCCTGGCCGCCCTCGCCCCCGGCTTCGACCGCGAGACAATCGAGCGCCACCTCGCGGCCATCCCCCTCATCTGCGAGGGCAGCGCCGGAGGAGGCCCCATCGGGCAGCTCCCGCAGCGCGCGCGCTTCCACTGGCTCGTCGCCCCACGCAGCACCATCATCCAGACCTCGCCCGTCCACACGGGCTTCTGCGAGGACGGCGACCGGATGCTCGAACGCCTCTTCGACCAGATGGTGCGCCGCCCCGCCTAGGCCGTAGCCCGAGTGTGAGAAGTAAAAAAATTTCCCCGCCGCCTAAAACCACCCGCCGGTCGCGCCCCGTATATCGGGCAAGTTACGAAACAAAACTTACGGGGGAATGAAGATGAAGAGAACTATGTTCGCACTGATGTTGGTGGCCGCGGTCTCGATGCCGCTGGCGCTCAGCGCCTCGGCGCAGATGATGGGCGGCGGCACCAGCAACAACAATCCGATGGTCGGCGGCGCGCCGATGTACAAGACGAAGAACATCGTCGAGAACGCGATGAACTCGGCCGACCACACGACGCTCGTCGCGGCGGTGAAGGCCGCGGGGCTCGTCGAGACGCTCCAGGGCAAGGGCCCGTTCACGGTGTTCGCGCCCACCAACGCCGCCTTCGACAAGCTGCCCGCGGGCACGGTCGAGACGCTGGTCAAGCCCGAGAACAAGGGCATGCTGACGAAAATCCTGACCTACCACGTCGTCGCCGGCAAGTACGACGGCAAGAAGCTGATGGACGCCATCAAGAAGGGCGGCGGCGAGGCTTCGCTCAAGACCGTGAGCGGCGGCACACTCAAGGCGCGCATGAACGGCTCGAACGGCATCACGCTCACCGACGAGAAGGGCGGCATGTCGAACGTCACCATCGCCGACGTTTACCAGTCGAACGGCGTCATCCACGTCATCGACACCGTCGTCATGCCCAGCTAACGAGAAGCACAAAAACAGAACCGCGAGCGGTAGCGAGCGGGTGCGTGTTGCGGGGTCGGGCTCGCATGTTGTAAGACACACTCACTCGCTACCGCTCGCGGTACTGTTTTTAAAGGGAGGCGTTCACATCATGAACAGGCGAAGCTTTCTCACGTCGGCGCTGGCCTTCGGGGCCCTGGCGGCGGTGGGCGTGCCGGCGCTCGCGGCGGACGACAAGGGGCGGCGCGCGAAGGCCGGCGGGGTCGGCAGGGTCGTCAGGTCGGACGAGGAGTGGCGGCGGAGGCTTACGCCCGAGCAGTACGAAGTGGCGCGGCGCGCGGGCACCGAAGCGCCCGGGTCGAGCCCGCTCGACAAGCAATACGCGCGCGGCCAGTACCTGTGCGTCTGCTGCGACCTGCCGGTCTTCAGCTCGCAGGCGAAGTACAACTCGAACACGGGCTGGCCGAGCTTCTGGCAGCCCCTCAACAAGCGGCACGTGCGCGAGGCGGAAGACCGGAGCCTGCCCGACGTTCGCACCGAAGTCCTCTGCGCCCGCTGCGACGCGCACCTCGGCCACGTCTTCGACGACGGCCCCGAGCCGACGGGTCTGCGCTACTGCATGAACGGCGTGGCGCTCAAGTTCGTCGCGGGCAAGGCATAACTTCCGCGGAGGTGGAGCAAGACAATGGCCGGGGGCGGCGCTCACGAAAGTAAGCGCCGCCCCCGGCCATTGTCTGTCTCCCCTTCGGGGATTATTAACGCTCGGACTGTGGGCGCGGGGCGTCGTCACCGCCCCTGCCGCCGCCGCGTCGGCCGCGGCCGCGCCGCTCTTCGCGCGAGCGTTGAAACTGCTCCCACTGCTCCGGCGTCAAGACCTCGCGGATGCGCTCGTCGGCGTCGCGGCGTATCTCGGCGAAGCGCGGCTCCGACTCCCTGCGCAGCGCTTCGAGGCGCGTGCGCGTCTCGCCGAATATCTGCTGCACACGCTCCTGCTGCTCCGGGGTCAGCTTGAGTTCTTCGCTCATCTTTGCGAAGCGGCCGCCCTGCTGCCGCCCGCCGCCGCCGTCGCGCACCCACGCGCGGTAGGCCGTCGGCGCGAGCGCACCCGCCGCGAACCCGAGCACGAAGATGGCGAGCGCCGCCACGCGCACGAGCCAACTGTTCTTTCTCGCCCTGTCCATAGTCACCTCGCCGTCTCCTCCTCAGACCCGTAGAGGGACGTGAGCACCTGATCGTACGTCATCTCCTCGGACGCCTCGCCGAAGATCACGGACTCCGCCGAGTAAGTCCCGGCGGCCAACTCCTGCGCCGTCGTCTGCTCCGCCGGGGCGACGAAGGTGAAGACGGCGAGCGCGGCCGTCGTCGCCGCCATCGAGGAGACGAGCAGCCCCGCCGACCTCCACAGGCGCGCGAACGTCCAGCCCTCGTCCGCCCCGCGCCGCTCGCGCAGCGCCGCCAGCACGCGCGTCTGGAAGAAGGGCGAGGGCTCGAAGACTTCCTGCGTGCGCGCCTTCAACAGCAGCGTAGAGAGTTGTGCGGCGGCGACGGCGTGCCGGCACTCCTCGCAACTCTCGGCGTGCGCGCGGACGGCCGCCAGCTCGGCCTTGCCGAGACTAGAGAGCGGCGCTTCGTCCAAAAGCCTCTTGATGTGTTCGTCCCTCATCGCTCACCTGCGCTTTCCCGTTCCCGCGTCACGACAATCTCAAATCCCTAAAAGCTTCTCGACCGCCTCGCGCATCCTGCGGCGCGCGCGCATCGCCTTGACCTTCACGTTCGACTCCGTCCAGCCCGTCGCCTCCGAGACCTCTTTCACCGAAGCCTCCTCGCCGTCCATCAACATGAGGACGACGCGGTCGTCCTCGGACATCGTGCCCAGAACCTTGTCCGCGAGGTCGGCCGCGACGACGGCGCGCTCGAACGGCTGCTCGCGCTCGCCCGACTCGCCGGCCTGAATATTTTCGAGCCAGTCGCCCTCGTCTTCCGAAAGGTCGGAGGCCGAAAGCTCGGGCCTTCGCCGCGCGCTACGCAGGAGGTTGAGGCAGGTGTTGGTCGTGATCCGCGTCAGCCAGCCCTCGAAGGAGCCGCGCCCCTCATAGGTGTCGAGCTGCGTGAACGCCTTCAAAAAGACTTCCTGCGCGGCCTCTTCGACCTGCTCGCGGCGGCGGAAGAAGCGCGAGGCCGTGCGGAAGACCCGCGGGCTGTGCCTGCGCACGATCTCGCCGAAGGCGGGCTCGTCGCCCGCGCGCGCGAGGCTCGCCAGTTCCTCGTCGGGCGCATGTTCCAGCTCATCGGGCAGTGTCGCTGTCCGTCCCTGTCGGTTTGCGGGCGGCGGCGGACTCGTCCGTCGGGCACGAGTCCGCCGCGTCCCGGTTAAAGGTTACTGAAGCGGCGCCTGCTGCTGACGCTTCGCCTTCCACTGCTCGCGGCGCTGCTCGCGCTGCTGGCGGCGCTGTTCCAACTGCGCCTTCTGCTCGGCCGTGAGCAGGGCCAGCGAGTCCTGGCGGAGCTTGAACTCTTCGGCCATCAGCTTGGCCTGGAGCCCGGCGGCCTCGGTCAACTTCTGAGCCGCGAGCGCCTCGTTGAACGTCCCGGCCGACTCGGCCTGGCGAAGCTCCTGCCGCTTGGCGCGGAGCTGCTCGCGCAGAGATTTCGTGCGCTCGCCGAAGCCTTCGCGGAGCTGCTTGAAGCTCGCCTTCTGCGCGTCGGTCAGCTCGACGCCGCGCAGGCCGCCGAAGTGGCCGCGCCCGCCGAAGTGGCCGCCGCCGCGCTTACCGCCGCGGTGGCCGCGGTGGCCGCCCTTGCCGCGCCGCTCGGCGCGTCCGCCCCGCTCCTGCCCCTGCTCGCCGCCCGCGGTCTGCGCCAGCACGACGGGGGTCGCAAGGGCCAACGCCGACAAACCGGCGACGGCCAACGTCTGTATCCTTCCGAGTTTCTTCATGATTCCTTTTATACTCCTAGTCTACCTTGTTTCCTGCCCAGAGGGAGAGCCTCTCCCAGCCTAGACACCGCGCCGCGCCCGTGCGTTACATGTGCGGCGCGTGTCCGTCCGGTTATTAACGACGCCAGCGGTCTTCCGTCTTGTCGCGCAGCTTGTAGGTGTAGAGCGCCGAGGCGCCCGCGCCGATGAGCGCGCCGATGATGGCGCCCTTCTTGCCGCCGGTCGCCGCGCCGACCGCCGCGCCCGCGGCCGTCCCGCCCGCGACCGTAATCTTGTCGCGGTGCTTCTCGAAGACCGAGCGGTCGTCGTAGCGGTCGTCGTAGTATTCACTCTGCCGCTGCTGGTAAGCCCTCTGCCGCTCGTAAGCCCTCTGCTGCGCCGCGCGGGAAGCGTATGCGCCGCGCCGCGGGGTCTGCGCCGCCGCCGGCAGGGCCGCGCCCGCGAGGAGAACGATGCTCATAATCAGTCCGAAAATCTTTTTCATAACTCCCCCTCTTTCTCTTCCTTAAATCCCGGCCGGCCGAAACCTTCGTTTTGGCCTCCTGTCATGCTAGACACCGCGCCCGCCCTTTCCGTTACACCCGCCATAAATGACCGCGCCCCTGTAACCGGACGGCGCGGGCCGGTGTCTAGCTTATTGGGTGGGATTTTGCCGCCCCTATGTTTGACCTTATTTAAGGCGCACGTGAGAGGCGCCCGCAGGGGAAAAGAAGATGCAGCGAGTGAAATCATTTCTTAACACGAAGAGACGGCTGGCGGTCGTGGCCCTTTTGGTCGCGCTCGTCGCGGGGGGCGGTTTCTGGTACTGGGGCGACCGCGCGAACGCCGCCGAGTACATGACGGCCAAGGTCGAGCGCGGCTCTCTGCGCAACACCGTGACCGCGACGGGCACGCTCCAGGCCGTGACGACCGTGCAGGTCGGCAGCCAGGCTTCGGGCACCCTCTCCGCGCTCTACGCCGACTTTAACTCGACGGTGAAGAAGGGTCAGTTGCTCGCGCAGCTCGACCCGTCGGTCGCGCAGGCCCAGGTGCAGCAGGCGCGCGCCAACCTCGCACAGGCGCAGGCCCAG
>JBEVJD010000342.1:0-8798 GCA_040510435.1 Pyrinomonadaceae bacterium
TTTACGAGCAACTCGGGTTGGCCGGGAGAGCAATCGAACAGGGCGCGATTGCGGGAAAGGGGCGTCTGCTGGCGGGCGGCGAAGTGCGCGGCGAACTGGACTTGTCGAACATCGGGGAGGGTTTGAGTCCTTACCCCTACGTGCTCATGTTGGAGCAGAGCAAGAACGAGCGCCTCCTTTACGAATACTTACAAACCCGGCGCAAAGACGTTCTCTGGAACACCGAGCTGGAAAACTTCTCGCAGAGTGAGTCGGGCGTCACGGCGCAAGTCAAAACCGCCGACGGCTCGTCTCAAACTATCGAAGCTAAATATCTGGTCGGCTGTGACGGGGCCAAAAGTCCGACGAGACACGCGCTCGGGCTCACTTTCGAGGGCAGCACGTTCGAGCGCATGTTCTACGTCGCCGACGCGCAGGTCGATTGGCAGTTCAGCCACGACGCGCTGCACGCCTGTCTGTCGAAGGATTCGTTCGTCCTGTTCTTTCCGCTCAAAGGCGAAAAGCGTTACCGCATCGTCGGCGTCTTCCCGGAAGAGTTCGCGAAGGACGAAGGCGACGTGTTGTATGAGGAGATAGAACGGCGCACGAAGGAGATAACGAATCTTGAACTCGACATCCACGATGTCGAATGGTTTTCAACTTACAAAGTACACACGCGCCACGTCGGCAGATTCTCGGAGGGCAGATGTTTTCTGGCCGGGGATGCCGCCCACATCCACTCGCCCGCGGGGGCACAAGGGATGAATACGGGGATTCAGGACGCTTACAATCTCGCGTGGAAAATGGCACTGGTGTTGAAAGGCGCGGCGGGCGAAAAGCTGCTGGAAACTTATAACGAAGAGCGGCTCGAAAATGCCAAACGCCTGTTGGAAACGACCGACCGGATGTTTCAGCTCGCCGCCGGGTCGGAATGGTTTCTCGCCTTCCTTCGCACGAACGTTTTGCCGTCCGTGGCGCAATACATCCTCAGTTTCGACGCGGTTAAAAAATTCGTCTTCCCCCTTATTTCGCAAATCGGCATCAACTACCGGCACGGCTCGCTGAGCAGTCATGCGGGCGATGAGAACTTCAAGGTCAAGGCCGGGGATCGGATGCCGTATTTTCTGGCCGGCGGCGAGAGTATTTATGACCGGCTGCGTCAACCGAAGTTTCATCTGCTCGCCTTCTCGAACTCACAAGGCGACGGTCAGGCGTCGGGGACTGAACTCGAAAACGGTTACGCCGAATTGGTTGACTTCAACCTCGTCCCGCTCGGCCCGCAAGTGGCGGACATCTTCGGCACGGACAAACCATTTAACGTGCTCTTAAGACCCGACAACCATATCGGATTCATCTCCCCGGCGGAGCCGTCGGGCAGGCTGCAAGATTATCTGAGCAGATTCATCGTGCAATCTTAAGCGAGACATGAGCCTCTTTTTCGTCGCCGCGGCAATGACTGGAAGCCGCACGACGAGTCTATGATTTTCGGACTGCTCTGCGCCTCCGAAGTCCTCATTACCACGATTGTGGTACGACTCGATGCCACCCACAGTGGTAACCAAAAACCCCTCCATCTCGTGATGCGCCTCCGACGTGATAAGCGCATAGTGCGGACAACTCTGCGCCACCGTGTAACACAGGCGCGGAAGTTAATGCCACGCACAAAGGAGCTGTCATGATCCACTATCAGGAGCGGTGGGCTGTTGTGACTGGGGCGTCCTCCGGGTTGGGCCGCGGGCTCGCCGCCCGACTCGCGGAACGGGGCATGTCACTGGTGCTGACCGGCCGCAACGAGGCCCGTTTGGACGAGGCGGCGCATCAAATCCGCCGCGCCACTCCCCGGGTGAAGGTCGAGACGGTCGCCGCAGACCTCTCGACGCGGTCAGGCGTGTCCGCGCTGCTCGAACACATCGGCGACCGCCCCGTCGAGGTGCTGGTCAACAACGCTGGGTTTGGCAGCTACGGCCCGTTTGCCGAGGCCGACCCCGACCGCGCGGCCGACGAGGTGGCAGTTGATGTCAATGCCGTCGTCACCCTGGCTCGCGCGTTCCTGCCCGGCATGCTCGCCCGACGCAGTGGCGGGATTCTCAACGTCGCGTCCGCCATCGCTTTCCAGCCCGCGCCTTATCAGGCGGTGTACGGGGCGAGCAAAGCCTTCGTGCTCTCGTTCAGCGAGGCTCTGTGGGCCGAGGCGCGCGCGGCCGGCGTGGCGGTCACCGCGCTGTGTCCGGGCCCCACCCGCACAGGTTTCGTTGACGCACTGGGCGCCGATGTCGGCCACACGGTGATCTACCGTCGGCTCGCCGACCCCGAGCCCGTCATTGAGGCCGGGCTCAGGGCGCTGGACAGGGGCCGGGCCGTGCACATCCCCGGCGTGCGGAACAAGTTGGTCGCCGCCAGCGGCCGGTTCATGCCGCGCGAGTGGCTCACCAGGGTTTCCGCCCGGCTGCTCCGCCCGGTCGGCACGGCCTCTCGGCCACCGATAGAGGTTCGCAACGAGACCGTGATTCATGCCTCGGCCGAACGCGTGTGGGGTCTGTTGACTGATGTCGAAGGCTGGCCGTCGTGGTATCGGGCCTGCCGATGGGTTCGAGTCGGGTCAAATGGTAATGCGGCATCAACTGGTACTGCGGCCCGACCGTTGTCCTTTCGGTGGAAGGCACACCCAGTCGAGCTGCGCAGCACCGTGGTCGCCGCCGAGCGACCGCATTTATTCGCCATCGTCGCGGACGCCCCGGGGCTGCACGCCGAGCGCACGTTCACGATCCGCCCCACGCCCGACGGCCTGAGCACCATTATCGTCAGCCATGAAACCCAGGTTGGACTGCTCCCGTGGCTGGGCCGGGTGTTCCTGTCCCGGCGGCTGCGTGCGGCCAACCAGGCGATGTTTGACGATCTGGCCCGAGCCGCAGGCCACGGCGCGGCGACGCAGGCGACGCCCCCCGAGCCGGTCTCGCCGACTTATCCGGGCACGACCTCGGTAACTCGCAGCTCATGGACTTGAGCGTCTGCACTTCGTGGACATTGAGCCGCCGCTCATCAATCCAGGGCCCGGCAAGCTGCTCGGCGCCCCGCCGCGGCGTGACATCGCGAGGCCGCGCAGTAACCTTGAACATTGAGGCGCTCGGACGAACAGTGCGACGAGATATGATGTCGGCCGCGCGGGAATGAAACTGTGGTTTTGCCGAATTGCTATGCTCAGTCTCCACTCGGGTTCACTAACGTCTCCTTTACTTTCCGGCGGCGTTCGTCGTCTCGTCGATAGACAAGTCACGTAAGGCCGGATATATTGTCATCACCAAGGCGGGTGCTGAATGTACCCGCCACGTGTTTGCTGGGGTGAGGACAGTGAGCACATAGAACAGGCGCGAGGCCCCCAAGGCCGACGCGCCTGTTCGCTTTTCCGTGACACGGCTTTGCCGCAAAAGTTAACACCGCGCGCATAAGTCTGTGCGGCTGTGTCAGACAACCGGGCGGCCATTCTCTTTCTGAAATTAACGCTTGACCCTGGAATTGATTCCGGGGTCTAGAATGTTTTACGGTCGCACCTATGGAGCAGAAGGCGTCAATGAGGGCGGGCGAACTGGCGCGCGCGGCCGGGGTGAGCACCGACACCCTGCGTCACTACGAGCGCAAAGGCGTCCTTCAGCGGCCGCGGCGCGGCGCGAACGGCTACCGGCAGTACCCGCCCGAGGCCCTCGACAGGGTGCTGCTCGTGCGGCGTGCGCTCGGCGTGGGCTTCACACTGGACGAGCTGGCGCGGGTGCTGTCGGTCAGGGATCGCGGTGCCGCGCCGTGCAGGGAGGTGCGGGCGCTGGCCGCGGCGAAGCTGACGGAGGTCGAAGAGCAGCTCGCCGAACTGGCCGCGCTGCGCGTGGAGTTGCGCGCGACCCTCGAAGAATGGGACGCGCGGCTCACACGTGCGGCCGACGGAGGTCGCGCCGGGCTGCTGGAATCCCTCGCCGCGAAGGGCGGGTCGGGGAGACGCCGCGCGGCGGGGACAGGATTAAGACGGAAGAGGAGAAAGCACGATGAGAAGTAAGCTGTTGATGACGGCGGCTGTCGTCGCCGCGCTGTTGACCGCCGTCTACGCCCGCGGCGGTCACTTCCCCCAGGACGGCCAACTCCCCGCGCGGGGGCACGGGCACGACTCGCACGCCGAAGGGGTCGATAAGCGCGGCGACCGCGTGATGGGTTTCGACCACAAGAAGACAAAGCACCGCTTCCTGCTCCGCGCGGACGGAGGCGCCATCGAAGTCACCGCCAACGCGGCGGACGACAAGGAGAGTCGCGACCTGATCAGAAAGCACCTGGGACACATCGCGAAGATGTTCTCGGAGGGGAACTTCAAGGCGCCCATGCTGATCCACGAACGCACGCCGCCGGGCATACCCGTCATGGAGCGGCTGAAGGCGGAGATCGAGTACCGCTACGAGGAGACGGAGCGCGGCGGGCGAGTCCGTATCACGACAGCTAACGAGGAGGCACTTCGTGCAGTCCACGAGTTCCTGCGCTTCCAGATTGAAGACCACCGGACGGGTGACTCGACCGAGGTGAACCCGGGCGGATGAGGACGGGAGGGGTCAATCTCAGCAAGCCCGCGGCCGTACGCGCATGACGATTCATCCGTCACCCCAGACTAAAATGTTCGACGTACAGCTACGTCCCACTATAATCGTTCTACGATTTAACGGGACAGATTGCTGTAATAGGATAGTGTCTGACCAGTTATCGCGGGAAGGTCGGGGGGAGGCGGAGGGGTGCGGATTCTTTTGGTCGAAGACGAGCCGAGCGCCGCAAGGATGCTCGCCAAGGGGCTGCGCGAGGAGGCGTATGCGGTGGACGTGGCGGCCGACGGTGAGAGGGCGCTGGAGTTGGCCTTCGTTAACGATTACGACCTCGTCATCCTCGATGTCATGTTGCCGCGCAAGGGCGGCTTCGAGGTCTGCCGCGAGTTACGCGCCGCCGGGTCGGCCGTACCCGTCCTGATGCTCACGGCCCGCGACGCGGTCGAGGACAGGGTTGCGGGATTGGATTCGGGGGCCGACGATTATTTACCGAAGCCGTTCGACTTCGAGGAACTGCTCGCGCGCGTGCGTGCGCTGCTGCGGCGGAGGCCGGCGCTCTACCCGGAAGTCATCAACGTCGCCGACCTCTCCCTCGACACGCGCACACGCCGCGCGCGGCGCCGCGGGCACGACGTGGAACTCACGGCCAAGGAGTACGCGCTGCTGGAGTACCTCGCGCGGCGAGCCGACGAGGTGGTGGGACGCGCCGACATCGCCGAGCACGTCTGGGACGAATCCTACGACCCCTTCTCGAAAGTAATCGAAGTCTTTATCCAGAGGCTGCGCCGGAAGGTCGATGAGGGACACGACCTGAAGCTGATCCGCACGCGGCGGGGCGAGGGCTACACGCTGACGGCCGAGGGAGCCGACGCCGATGATTAACACGGTCAGGGGTCGCCTCACGCTCTGGTACGTGAGCGCGCTCGCGCTCATCCTCGTCGTGTTCGGCGTCGCCGTCTACGTCATGCTGTCGCGCGCGCTCCACCGGCGCGTGGACGAGGCGCTGCGCTCGACCCTCGAAATCTCGATCACCTCGTTGACGCACGACACGCAGGAGGGGCAGTCGAGCCAGAGCGCCGCGCAGAGCACGACCGCCGAGATGTCCCACCCCCAACAGGCGATGATGATCTTCGACGGTGCGGGGCAACTGCTCGCCGAGCACCCCTACGAAGGAGACTTGCACATCCGCCCGCCCGACCTCGGCGCGATAACCGACGACGAGGTCTATTTCTACACGGTCGCGGAGGAGGGCGACGCGGACGACCATCATCGCCTCGCCGTGCGGAGAGTGCGGATTCCTCCGGCGAACACCCCTTACATCATCCTCGCCAGCCAGCCGCTCGAAACGGTCGAGGACGAGTTGGAGTCGCTTCGGGAGATTCTCTACCTGGCGACGCCGGGGGTGCTGCTCGTGGCCGGCCTCGGCGGCTGGTTCCTGGCCCGCCAAGGTCTCGCGCCGGTGGGCGCGATGGCGAAGAGGGCGCGCCAGATCGGGGCCGGCAGTCTCGACCGGCAGTTGCCCGTCGCCAACCCGCGCGACGAGCTGGGCCAACTCGCCACCAGTTTCAACGAATTGCTCGCGCGTCTCGACGCGGCCTTCGTCGAGCAGCGCCGGTTCATGGCCGACGCCTCGCACGAGTTGCGCACACCGCTCTCGGTGATGAGCACGGCGGCGGGCGTGACGCTGAAGAAAGAGCACCGGGAGGAGGAGGAGTACCGCGAGGCGCTTCAGATGATGGCCGAGCAGACGCGGCGGCTCTCCCGCATCGTGCAGGACATGTTCATCCTCGCGCGCGCTGACGCCGGGCATTACCCTCTGCAAAACAGGGCGCTCTATCTCAACGACCTGCTCGACGAAGTGGCGCGGGCCGGGGGACTGCTGGCCTCCGACAAGAACGTGACCGTGGAGTTGACGAACCTGCCGGAGGCCGCCTTCCACGGCGACGAAGACCTGCTCCGCCAGATGGCCATGAACCTCCTGGATAACGCCGTGAAGTTTACGCCCGCGCGCGGCGTCGTCAGGCTCAGTCTGACGCGACGGGCAGACGAGTATCTGCTCTCGGTCTCAGACACAGGGCCGGGCATTCCCGCCGAGGCGCGCGACCACGTCTTCGAGCGGTTCTACCGCGCGGACAAGGCGCGTTCGCGTTCGGAAGACGGCGGCGCGGGCCTCGGCCTCGCCATCGCCAGATGGATCGCGCAGGCGCACGACGGCGACCTCGAACTCGCCGATTCAGACGGCACCGGCGCAACCTTTATCGTCCGGCTCCCCTTCCCCGCCCGTAACTGACTGCTAACTCAACACTTCAGGCGTTTACCGTCCGTTTACCATCAACCCGCTATACTCGGGAGTTGAATCTATTGGTGACAGGCTGTACCACAAAGGGGTTGAGGTGTATGAGCTACAGGATGAAGGTAATTCTGCCGGTCGTCGGGATGTTGCTGCTCTTCGGCTACGTCGTGATGGCGGTCGTCCGCGAGGCTGACGGCGCGGCGGCGCACACGGTCGCCGGAGCGTCTGCGCCGATGACGGCCTTCGCGGGCGGCACGTTCGAGGCGTCGGGCGTCGCACACGTCCCCGGCACCGACGGCGTGCTCTTCGTGGATGACGGGCGCACGGACGAGGTCTTCTGGATGAGGCTCGGCGAGGGGCGCACACAGGCGGGCGCGATTAAGCCCGTCAGGCTCGGCGCGAGCGTCATCGACCTCGAAGGCATCACCACGGACGGCACGCACTTCTACGTCGTCGGCTCGCAGTCCAAGTCGAAGGGCGGCGGCCTCGCGGGGCTCGTGCGCTTCCGTTTCGACGCGCAGGGGGAGCGTACCGAGGGCGTCGAGACGGTCTCAGGGTTAAAGCGTTTCCTCTCGGAGAACGTGGCCGAGTTGCGCGGGATGGCTGAGCGGAAGTACAAGGACGGCGGCATCAACGTCGAGGGGCTGGCGTGGGACGCGCGCGGGCGTCGGCTCCTGCTCGGCCTGCGCTCGCCGGTCGTCGATGGTCACGCGCTCGTCGTGCCGCTGCGGCTGCGTGACCCACGCGGCACGTTCTCTTCTGACAATTTCGAAGTGGAAGGGGCGAAGGCCATCAGGCTGCCGCTCGGCGGGGCGGGCGTCCGGAGCATCGAGTACGACGAGCGCGCCAAGGCGTTCCGCGTCATCGCCGGCGCGGGGCCGAACTCCGAGAAGCTGGACTTCAAGCTCTGGGAGTGGGACGGCGACGCCGCGCGGCCCGCGCTCCGCGAGATGGGCACGTACGACCGCAGGCTCAAGCCCGAAGGCGTCACGCGCGTCTCATCGGCGGGCCGCGACTTCACCTTCATCGTCTTCGACACGAGCGGCTACGCGGCGACGGATTAGGGGAGGCGTTTTCGTCTCCCTCATTTTGAGATTTTCTAATCGCCCGCTTGACTCAACAACGTGGCAGATCATTCCCCCTGCGAAAGCCTCTCGCGGCTGCCGGCAGATTAGTCGGCGCGGCCCTCGGCTACCTCCTGACGAACGTCTTCCCCGCGCTCGGCCTGTTGCTGTCGCTCGGGCTGGTCGCGGCGGTAGGCGCTCTGTTCCTCTTCTACGGGCTGGCCGAGGAGGTGCACGAGGGCGACACACGACGGTTCGACGAGTCGGCGCTGGCGCTCGTCAACGGGTTCGCGTCGCCGACGCTGACCTCCTTCATGCGCGCCGTGACCTTCCTCGGCTCGAACGCGTTTCTCGCGGGCGCGGGCGCGTGTGTCTTGCTCGCCTTCGTCCTGACACGCCGGAGACGCGAGGCCGTCATGCTGCTGTTGACGATGGCCGGAGCCTCCCTCCTCAACTTCACGCTCAAACTGCTGTCGGGGCGTGAGAGGCCGGAGCCCTTCTTCGGCACGCCGCTTCCCGAATCCTACAGCTTCCCGAGCGGGCACGCGCTGCTCTCCTTCTGCTTCTACTGCCTGATTGCCGCCGTGATAACCGCACGCATTGAAGGAACGGGGCGGCGCGCCTCCGTCTGGGCCGTGGCGGTTTTGCTGGTCGCACTCATCGGCCTCTCCCGCGTCTACCTCGGCGTCCACTACCCGAGCGACGTGGCCGCCGGCTACGTCGCGGCGTTCGTCTGGGTGATGATCGTGGCTTCCGCCGACCGACTAATGGAGGCTCGCTTCCGCCAATAATCTGATGGTTATTGGCGGAATGATCATTAACATTAGCGGTTGGCAGTTGAGTGTGACCGTTAAGAGGCGGGCAGTGCCCGCCGGCCCAAGCAGAGCCGGCGGG
>JBEVJD010000343.1:0-23777 GCA_040510435.1 Pyrinomonadaceae bacterium
CCCGGCCCCACTGGGGCCCGTGCGGTACACCAGCCCCCCCCCCCCCCCACCACCTGCGGGGGGGGGCGCCCCACCCGCCCCCCCCCGGGGGCCCCCCCCGCGACGACTTCCCCGGCCCGCGCGAGGGGCCGTACTCGTCCGACACTACACTCATTCCTTCTTCATAAAAGATAAAGCGTCATGTTCGACTCGACGACCATCGCCGCCCTTTCGCTGCTGCTGCCGCTGACGGCCGTCATCACCTATTTCGACGTGCGCTACCGGCGCATCCCGAACGTCTTCGTCCTCGCCACCCTGCTGAGCGGACTCATTATCAACTTCATGACGGCCGGTTTGCCCGGCCTCGTGGCGAGCGCGGGCGGGTGCCTGCTGGCCTTCGGGCTGATGTTCTTCCTGCACGTCTTCGGCGCGATGGGCGCGGGGGACGTGAAGCTGTTCGCGGCGGTCGGCGCGGTCTTCGGGACGCAGCTCGTCCTGCCGACGTTCCTCGTCGTGCTGCTGACGGGCGGCGTGCTGGCCGTCTACACGATCCTGCGCAACGGGACGGTGCTGACGACGCTGACGCGCGTGCTGCAAATCTTCGTCGGGCTGCTGCCCGGCTGGCAGATGCCGCGCTTCGAGGTGCCCGCGGACAGGCGCCACACGCTGCCGTACGGCGTGGCCATCACGCTCGGCAGCCTCATCTCGCTGTTCGTCTTTCGCGCCTGAGAGCCGCGGCCGGTTCGGCGACGCGGAGTAGTTAAAACCTCGACTGGAGAAAACTGGAAATGCGGAACAAACGTCTCCTCTTCGTGCTGGGAAGCGCCGTGGTCTTCGGGCTGCTGGCCGCCGTCTCCGTGAGCCGCTACCTGTCGGACGCGCAGGCCAGCGCGCGCAACATGAACAACGTGGTGGTGGCGAAGGTGGACATCCCCCTCGGCACCAAGATCGAGGCCGAGCAGCTTCAGACCGTGCAGTTCCCCGCCAACGCCATCCCCGAGGGGACGTTCGCCGACGCGCAGAAGCTGGTCGGCCGCGTCGCGGTCGTCGGCGTCGCCGCGCGCGAGCCGGTCACGGACTTCAAGCTCGCGCCCGAGGGCTCGACGGGCGGCCTCTCGGCGGTCATCCCCGCCGGCTATCGCGCGATGACGGTGAAGGTGGACGACGTGATCGGCGTGGCGGGCTTCCTCCAGCCGGGGACGATGGTGGACGTGCTGACGGTCATCGACCCGCCCGGCAACAACATCAGCAGCAACCCCATCTCGAAGATCGTCCTCCAGTACGTCAAGGTGCTTGCCTCGGGCCAGAACCTCGACAAGCCGAAGGACGAGCGCGAGGCCGAGGCCGTCAAGGCCGTCACGCTCCAGGTCACGCCGGAGCAGGCCGAGAAGCTCGCGCTCGCTTCGACCGAGGGCAAGCTCCGGCTCGTCCTGCGTAACATGATCGACCAGGACGACGAGCAGACGAAGGGCGCCGACAAGCAGAGCCTCCTGGGCGGCGAGCGCGCCACACCGCCGCCGCCGCCGGGCTCGCTCAAGAGCGAGCAGACGCAGCCCGCGCCGCAGCCGGTGCGCCGCGCGCCGCGCTCGCAGGCTCCCGCGCGCGTCTCGCAGGCCGCGCCCGCCGAAGCCCCGAAGCCTCAGCCCCCGCCGCCGCCGCGCCCGAACGTCGAGATGATCCAGGGCACGAAGAGAAGCACCGTCGAGTTTCCCTGATGATGGATTGGTTCATTGAGTCGTCGGCTCGTTGGTTCCGTCGAGAAGTGAACCGGCGAGCCGGTGAAGAGATCAATCAATCGGCCAATCATCCAAGAAGAGGAGTCAAACAACCATGCAGAACCGTTCCCTCGTCGCGAAAATCTTAGCGCTCGTCGGCGTGCTCTCGGTGTGCGCGGCGCCGGCGCGGGCGCAGGGCCAGCCGCAGCAGAACTTCGTCCCGGCCTCGTTCGAGAAGGCGTCGCCCGAGCCCGTCCAGATCAACGTGCTGGTCGGCCAGTCGCGCGTCATCAACTTCGACCGGCCCATCGGTCGCTTCTCGGTCTCGAACCCCGAGGTGGCCGAGGCCGTGCTCGTCTCGCCCGACCAGGCGGTCGTCAACGGCAAGGCGTTCGGGCAGGTCAACTTCATCGCGTGGGAGAAGTCGGGCGGCCAGTTCATCGTCTTCGACGTGTACGTCCGCTCGAACCTCTCGCTCATCGACTCGCAGATCAAGGCGCTCTTCCCCGACGACGACATCCGCCTGAGCCAGGCCAATGGCTCGGTGGTGCTCTCGGGCAACGTGAAGAAGGCCGTGACGGTTTCGCAGGCCGAGGCAGTCGTCAAGGCCGCCGGCTTCAACGTCGTCAACATGCTCAACTCGCCCACGGTGAACAAGGCGCAGGTGCAGTTGATGGTGCGCGTGGCCGAGGTCAGCCGCTCGCGGATGCGCGAACTGGGCGCGACCTACGCCTACCAGTCGGGTCCCGGCATCGGCGGCATCATCGGCTCAGGCGGCGGCCCGTGGTCGGCGAGCAAGGTGGACGGCGGCGACATCTTCGGGACGATGGTCGGCAGCGCCCTCAACCTCTTCGTGATGGGCGGCAACACCTACAACTTCATCCACGCCTTGAAGACGCAGGGCGCGCTGCGCTCGCTCGCGGAGCCGAACCTGATTGCGATGGACGGCCAGCAGGCGAGCTTCCTCGCGGGCGGCGAGTACCCCGTCCCCGTCGTCCAGAACACGGGCGACCGCGCGATGGTCACGATCATGTTCAAGGAGTACGGCGTCCGCCTCAACTTCAAGCCGACCATCATCGACGAAGACCACATCCGGCTTGAGCTTGAGCCCGAGGTCTCCAGCATCGACTTCGCCAACGGCGTGAAGTTCGACGGCTTCCTCGTGCCGGCGCTCAGGACGCGGCGCGCCAAGACGGGCGTCGAGCTGCGCGACGGCCAGTCGTTCGCGCTCGCCGGCCTGCTCGACAACAGCGAGCAGCGCTCGCTCTCGAAGATGCCCATCCTCGGCGACATCCCCATCCTCGGCACGCTCTTCAACTCGAAGTCTTTCCAGAAGAGCGAGACCGAGCTGATGTTCATCGTCACGGCGCAGTTGGTGAAGCCCGTGAACCCCGACGACCTGCCGCAGCACCGCGGTCTGGACGGCCTCAAGAACGGCTCGCCGCTCGGCAGCGAGCCCAAGGGCGAGGGCATCACCGGCGACCACGGCTTCTCGACCGGCGAGAAGAGCGCCGCGCCCGCCGCCCAGCCCGAGGCGCAGCCGAAGAAGAAGGCCGACGACGCCAAGGCCGTCGAGGTCTCGAAGAAGCAGCAGCAGTAGTAAGACGGGGCGGTGCCACCCGCGCTGGCGGGGGGCACCGCCCCGGGTTCCGCAGAAGGAGGGTGTGATGAGGCGTTTGAAGTCTGAGAGCAAAGGGCAGCGCGGCTCCGTTCTCGCCGTGAGCGCGCTCGGCATGCTGGCCCTCATCCTCGCCGCGGGGCTGTGCGTTGACATCAGCCACCTCTACGTCGTCAAGGCCGAGTTGCAGAACGCGGCCGACGCCTCCGCGCTCGCGGGGGCTTCGGCGCTCAACTCCTCGCCCGCGGGCATCACCGAGGCCGCGAACCGCGCCGTCGAGGTGATGAACAACTACGAGTTCAATCGGACGGGCGTCACCATCACGCGCGAGAAGGTGAAGTTCGCCGCCAACTTCGGCGGCCCGTACGTGGACGAGGCGGCGGCGCGCGGGGTGGCCGCGGGCGTCCGCTTCGTCAGCGTCGAGGTGCCGCCCAAGGCCGTCGGCGTCTTCTTCTCCGCCAGCGCCCTGGGCAAGAACTCGGTGGACATGACGCAGCAGGCCGTCGCCGGGATGAGCGTCCCGCCCAACGTCTTCTGCGAGTGGATACCGCTCTCGGTCATCGACGACGACGCCAACCCGATGCAGCCCGGTTCGACCTACACCATCCGCGCGGGGCCGGGCAACAAGGTCTCGCCCGGCAACTACCAGATTCTCGCGCCGACCGGCCGCGGCGGCAGCGCCACGCGCGAAGACCTCGCCACCGGCATCAACGAGTGCGCCGAGCCCGGCACGGTCTACACCGTGGACACGAAGCCCGGCGTCTCGGCCGGGCCCGTCCGCCAGGGGCTCAACACGCGCTTCGACGACTACAACGCCGGGCTCGACCCTGAGACGGCCCCGCCCGACGTGAACGTGAAAGAGGGCATCACCTGGGAGCAGTACCGCAACGCGACCCCCGGCTCGTCGAACTGGGAGGCGCCGCGCCACACGGGCGTGCCGATGCGGCGGGTCGTGCTCATCCCGATGGTCAAGTTCAGCGAGTTCGACAACGGCCGCGACACCGTCACCTTCTACAAGTTCGCCGCCTTCTTCCTCCAGTCGAAGGTGCAGGGCGGGTCGGGCGGCGACGTGCAGGCCGAGTACATCGGCGAACGTGTGATGTTCGGCAAGAACGGCTACAAGCCCGGCGGCGGCCCCGTCAACCCGCAGCTCGCGCAGCCCGTGCTCTACCGCTGAAGTGGGGGTGAGGGAAATGCTCTCAAGAACATTCAAGCCGGCCCTGTCCCTGCGGCGCTTCGCGCGCAACGAGCGCGGGACGCAGCTCGTCGAGCTGGCCATCGTGCTGCCCGTCGTGCTGATCCTGCTCGGGGCGTCGGCCGAGTTCGGCCGCTTCTTCTACACCTACCAGACGCTCTCGAAGGCGACGCGCACGGGCGCGCGCTACCTGATGACCGAGTCGGCCGCCGGCATCTCGGACGCGAAGGCGAAGAACCTCGTCGTCTACGGCAACCCCTCGGGGACGGGCACGCCCGTCCTCTCGGGGCTCTCCGGCGCGAACGTCCGGGTGGTGCGCACCGGCGGGTCGTCCGCCTTCCCCGCGCGCGTCACCGTCCGCATCGAGGGCTACGTCTACCAGCCGGTCTTCGACCTCGGCAAGCTGATCGGCAAGCCCACCTTCTCGCTCCGCGTGCCGGTGAGCCCGAGCACGACGATGCGCTACTTCTCATCCATCCCGAGCTGAGGTGACGTGCGTGAGCAGACGAGCCAACAAGAACGCCGGAACTGAGCGGGGCGCGGCGCTGGTGGAGTTCACCATCGGGGCGGTCGTCTTCCTGACGGCCATCTTCGGCGTGCTGGAGGTGGGGCGGCTGCTCTGGACGCACAACGCGCTCTCGGACGCCGCGCGCCGCGGCGCGCGCTACGCCGTCACGCACCCCGCGAGCGACGAAGCCGAGGTCATCAACATGGTCGTCTACGGCAACGCCGATGGCACGGGGCAACCCGTCGTCCACGGCTTCACCGACGACAACGTGCAGGTGGACTACACGACCTCGCCGGTCACGGGCGCCTTCAGCTACCCGGGCGGCTCCGTGATGGTGAGCGTCACCAATTTCAAGTTCAAGTTCGTCGTGCCCATCATCGGCACGACCATCTCGATGCCGGACTATCACACGACTCTGACCGCGGAGAGTGCCGGCCAGGTTCCGCCCGACGTAGGCCCGACGCCCGCACCCACGGCGACGCCCACGCCGGCTCCGACCGCGACGCCCGCGCCCACGCCCGCGCCGACCGCGACGCCCGCGCCGACCCCGGCCCCGACGGCGACCCCGACTCCGGCCCCGACGGTGACCCCGACTCCGGCCCCGACGCCGACCCCCGCGCCCACGCCGCGCACGTGCAACAAGGGCGAGAACGTCTCGACCGGCTGCGTCTGCAAGCCGCCGATGAAGAAGACGGGCTCCGGCAAGTGCATGTGAGCGTGAGAGCCGGCAGGTGAGAGAAGACAGAGAACAAGGACGAGCGATGACACACACACTGACCTTCGTGATCCTGAGCAGCGGCCTTGAGAACTTCAAGGAGCTGCGCGCGGCGCTGGCGACGCACGAGGGCGCGCGCGTGCTCGTCGGCGGCGACGACGCCGAGCAGGTCTACCCCGAGATCGAGCGGCTCGCGCCCAACGCCGTCATCGTCGCGCTCGGGGCCGAGCCCGAGTCGTCCCTGCGCTTCGTCGAGCGCGTTGCGCGCGAGTGCCCGCGCACGGCCGTCATCTGCGCCGCGCGCGACTCGTCGCCCGACACCATCCTGCGCTCGATCCGCGCCGGCGCGCGCGAGTTCCTGCGCCTCCCCGTGCGCCCCGAAGAGTTCGCCACCGTCTACCAGCGCGTCGCGGAGTTCTGCGCCGTCCAGCCCGAGGTGCCGAAGAAGCGCGGCCGCGTGCTCTCGGTCTTCTCGTCGAAGGGCGGGACGGGGACGACCTTCGTTGCGACGAACATCGCGGCGGCGCTCAGGGCGCCGACGGTGCTCCTCGACCTGAATTTGCAGGCCGGCGACCTCGGGCTCTTCCTCGGCGTCGAGCCGAAGTTCTCCATCGCCGACCTCATCGAGAACCGCGAGCGCGTGGACGACACGCTGCTCCGGAGCTACCTGACGCCGCACTCGGCGAACCTGTCCTTACTCGCCGCGCCGCGCGAGGCCGACTCCGCCGACGACATCGAGGCCGAGCACGTCTTTCAGGTCATGGAGATTTTGCGCGAGCGCTTCGACTACGTCGTGGTTGACCCGCAGCACACGTTCGACTCCATCACGCTGGCGGCGCTCGACCAGTCGGACGAGATTCTGCTCGTGCTGACGCTTGACATCCCGGCCATCCGGAGCACGCAGCGCGCGCTGCAAATCTTCGACCGGCTCGGCTACCCGCGCCACAAGCTGCACGTCGTCGTCAACCGCTTCAGCAAGCAGATCGACCTCGACCTCCGGCAGGTCGAGCGCTTCCTCGGCGAGCGCGTGACGGGCTACGTCCAGAGCGACTACAAGACGGCCGTCAACTCGATCAACCTCGGCCAGCCGCTCGTCGAGTCCGAGCCGCAGTCGAAGATCGCCACCGAGCTGCGCCAGATCGCCGCGCGCTTCGGCAACAACGTGCAGGCCGCCGCGCCCGAGCAGCGCCGCGGCCTCCTCGGCTCCTTCTTCCGCAAGGAGAAGGCCGTCAGCGGCCAGCTCTCGGCGGTCGGCTAAAAACTGAAAACCGGAGACCGGAAAACTAACTGCCATGTCACTTCGCGAAAGACTCATCAGGGAGCCGGGTGCGCCGAGCGTGGCGCTGTTCGGGCGCGGCGACGAGGCCGCGGGGCCGGGCGGCGGCAACGTCTACCAGGAGATGAAGGCGCGCCTGCACCGCGCCATCATCAACCGCATGGACTTGACCAAGCTCGGGCAGATGGACTCCGAGCAGTTGCACGCCGAGGTCTCGCGGCTGGTCGAGGACATGATCGCCGCCGAGAACGCGCCGCTCTCCGTCAGCGAGCGCGAGCGCCTCATCGGCGAGGTGCGCCACGAGCTGTTCGGCCTCGGGCCGCTGGAGCCGCTGCTCGCCGACCCCGAGGTCTGCGACATCCTCGTCAACTCGCCGAAGCAGGTCTACATCGAGCGCCGCGGCAAGCTCGAACTGACGAACGTCGAGTTCAAGGACGACGAGCACCTGATGCGCGTCATCGAGCGCATCGTCTCGACGGTCGGCCGCCGCATCGACGAGTCGTCGCCGATGGTGGACGCGCGCCTGCAAGACGGCTCGCGCGTCAACGCCATCATCCCGCCGCTCTCGCTGGACGGCCCCGTCCTCTCCATCCGCCGCTTCGGCGCGGAGCCGCTGCGGATGGCGTCGCTCATCGAGAAGAACGCGCTCACCAAGGACATGGCCGACATGTTCCAGATGTGCGTCAGCGCGCGCCTCAACGTCCTCATCTCGGGCGGCACCGGCGCGGGCAAGACGACGCTCCTCAACGCGCTCTCCTCCTACATCCCCGACGACCAGCGCATCGTCACCATCGAAGACTCGGCCGAGTTGCAGTTGCAGCAGCCGCACGTCGTCCGGCTCGAAACGCGCCCGCCCAACATCGAGGGCAAGGGCGAGGTGACGCAGCGCGACCTCGTCAAGAACGCGCTGCGCATGCGCCCCGACCGCATCGTCATCGGCGAGGTGCGCGGCGGCGAGGCCATCGACATGCTGCAAGCCATGAACACCGGCCACGACGGGAGCTTGACGACCATCCACGCCAACACGCCGCGCGATGCGCTGGCGCGGCTCGAAACGATGATCCAGATGACGGGCATGCGCCTCTCCGACCGCGCCATGCGCCAGCAGGTCGCCTCCGCGCTCGACCTCGTCATACAGGCCGCGCGTCTCTCCGACGGCACGCGCCGCGTCACCTCCATCTCCGAAATCACGGGCATGGAGGGCGAGACGATTACGATGCAGGAGATTTTCCACTTCGAGCGCAAGGGCGTGGACAAGGACGGCAAGGTCATCGGCCGCTACCGCCCGACCGGCGTCCGCCCGCGCTTCGCCGAGCGGCTGAAGCAGTACGGCATGCAGTTGCCGAGGGTCTTCTTCGAAGAGGTTTGAGAAAGGAAGGGAGTCAGGAGTCGGGAGTCAGAAGTCAGAATAGAAAGGCCGAAACCGCTCTTATTTATTCTGACTTCTGACTCTCCTCCTGACTCCCCAGAAACAACATGATCCCCTTCCTGGTCTTCATCACCTGCATGTGCGGCGTCTTCGGCGCCTACCTCCTGGCGACGCGCGGGACGGAGGAGAAGCGGAAGCGCTTGCAGAAGCGGCTGTCGGACGCTCTGATCTACTCGAAGCGCTCGGGCGACGAGGAGGTGCAGCTCGCGCGCCAGGAGCTGATGAGCGAGATTCCGGCCCTCAGCCGCGCGCTGATGCGCGTGCGGCTGGCGACGAGCCTGCGCAAGATGCTCGACCAGGCCGACCTCCACATCACGGTCTCGCGCCTGGTGATGCTTTCGCTGATGGCGGGCCTGCTGGCGGCGCTCGCCGTCTCGATGCTGACCATCTCGAAGCTGCTGATGGTCACGGCCGGCGCGGCGGCGGCGGCGCTCCCGTTCGTGCACATCATGTTCAAGCGGAAGAGGCGCCTGAACGCCTTCCTCGAACACCTGCCCGACGCGCTCGAACTGATAAGCCGCGCGCTCCAGGCCGGGCACGGCTTCGCCGAGGCGCTCCACATGGTCTCGACCGAGATGCCCGAGCCCATCTCCACCGAGTTCCGCAAGACCTACGAGGAGCAGAACCTCGGCCTCTCGCTGAAGCTCGCGCTCGAAAACCTCTCGGAGCGCGTGCCCCTGCTCGACCTGCGCTTCTGCATCACGGCCATCATGATCCAGCGCGAGACGGGCGGTAACCTCGCCGAGATTCTTGAGAAGGTCTCGCACACCATTCGCGAGCGCTTCCGCATCCTCGAAGACCTGAACACGCTGACGACCAGCTCGCGCATGTCGGCGTGGATACTCTGCGGCCTGCCCGTCTTCGTCGCGCTGGCCGTCACCATCATGAACCCCGAATACATGTCCGTCCTCTGGACAGACCCCCGCGGCCACAACCTGCTCTACGCGGCCGGCGTCATGCAGTTGATGGGCATGCTGATTATTCGGAAGATTCTGAAGATAAAGATTTAGTGATGAGTGATAAGAGATGAGTGATAAGAGCAAGCCGCTTTCTTCTTCTTATCACTTATCACTCATCACTCATCACCGGAGCGAAGCGACGTGCTAATCATCACCATCTCAATCTTCGTCTGCGTCACGCTGGGCGTGATGGGGCTGTACTGGCTGATGTTCCGGCCGACGAGCGCGGCGACCGAGCGCCTGAAGAATCTGGGCGGGGCCGACGGCCTGACGGCGGCCGTGGGCGCGGGTTCCGTCTCGGCGGAGCCGTCGGCCGCGGGCGCGCTGGCCGAGCGCATGGCGTCGCCGCTGCAAAGGCTCGCGCCGCCCTCGGCGGCCGAGGCGCGCAAGGTGCAGAAGGATTTGATGCACGCGGGCTTCCGCTCCGAGAACGGGCCGGTCATCTACCGCGGCATACAGCTCTTCTCGCTCGCGTTCTTCCCGGCGGCGGTGGCCTTCGCGTGCGCCGTCCTGGGGCGGCCGCTCAGCAGCGCGCTCATCTGGATCATCGTCGCCGTGGCCGTCGGCGGCTACCTCCCGCGCTTCGTCCTCAAGCGGATGATTAAGCGCCGCCAGCTCCTCCTGCGCTGGGGTCTCGCCGACGCGCTTGACCTGATGGTCGTCTCCATCGAGGCGGGGCTCGGCCTCAACGCCGCGCTCGTCCGCGTGGGCGAAGAGCTGCGCCCCGTCCACCCCGACATGAGCGACGAGTTCGAGATCACGAACCTTGAGATACGCGTCGGGCGCGAGCGCGACGAGGCGCTCAGGAACCTCTCGGAGCGCTGCGGCATCGACGACCTGAAGAGCCTCGTCGCCATGCTCATCCAGGCCGACCGCTTCGGCACTTCCATCGCGAAGGCCGTGCGCGTCTATGCCGACTCCTTACGCACGAAGCGGCGCCAGCGCGCCGAGCAGGCCGCGCAGAAGGCGGCGGTCAAGCTCCTCATGCCGCTCGCGCTCTTCCTCTTCCCGACGCTCTTCATCATCATCCTCGGCCCGGCGGGCATCAACCTCATGGACACGATGGGCACCATGAACTTGTAAGCGAGACAGGAGAGAGACAGCCATGAACACGCGCAGGGTCATCATCATCTTCGTCACGTTCGCGCTGCTCGTCAGCGCCACCGCGCTGTGGGACGCCTCGGGCGACGAGCGCGACGGCGACACGGCCTCGAACGTCGTCGCCACGTCGGGTGCGGAGGCGGGCTCGGACGCTCCGGTCCCGAAGAAGAAGGGCGGCGGGCTCTTCAGCAAAATCTTGAAGGCGCCGTTCAAGGCCGTCGGGAAACTCATCGGCAAGGGCGGCGACGACGGCCGCGTGACGCGGATGACGGAGAAGGACGGCGAGCGCTTCGAGAGCGCCGGTGTCGTCCGCGTCGAGGACAGCAACAACAAGCGTCCCGACCTGAAGGACGAGGGCGGCTCGGCGCGCGACTACATGGAGCGCGGACGCGCGCTGCTGGAAGACGGCCGCCTGAACGAGGCCGTCGCGGAGCTGTCGCGCGCCGCGTCGCTCGACCCGAAGCTCTCGCAGGCGCACAGCCTGCTCGCCGTCGCCTACGACCGCAAGGGGCTGCACGACCGCGCCGAGGACTCGTACCGCCGCGCCATCGACGTGAACGACCGCGACCCGCAAGTCCTGAACAACCTCGGCTACTCGCTCTACATCAACGGCAACTACCGCGCGGCCGTGGACAAGCTGAAGAAGGCGGCGAAGCTCGCGCCGGGCGACGCGCGCATCCTCAACAACCTCGCGCTGGCGCAGGTGAGGCTCGGCAAGTTCGACGACGCCTACCGCAACTTCGCGCGCGCCGAGGGCGAGTTCAACGGCCACGCCAACGTCGCCGCGCTGCTCATCCGCTCGGGGCGCGAGGAGAAGGCCGTCGAACACCTCGAAGCCGCGCGCAGGCTCCAACCCGAGGCGGAGAACATCCTGCGCCAGCTCGCCGAACTCTACGAGCGCACCGGCCGCGGGGAGAAGGCCGGCGAGACGCGCCAGACGCTCGCCGCCATCGACGCGCGCCGCGCGGTCGCCGCCGCCGAGGAGCGATAAGGAGGGTTCCGGGTGTTAGGTGTTGGGTGTTGGGTAAAAGCAAGTCGCTTAACCCCCACACCCAACACCCCACACCTCTCTCCACCCCTGTAAACCCGAAAGGTTGCTGTAATGACTCACACCGGAATCCTGACGCGCGTCGAGATAGAGTCGATGGGGCCGCCCGTCCTCGAAGAGCTGCGCGAGGCCGACGTGCCGGCGAGCTTCCTGTGCGACCTCGCGCTCAAGCACGTGGCGCAGATGCCCGAGCCGACGACGCGCAGCATCAGCGAGGAGCTGAAACTGCCGCGCTCGCTCGTCGAAGAGATGCTCGTGCACCTGACGCGCGAGAAGATGATCGAGGTGAAGGGGCAGATCGCCGTCGGCGCGACGCGCTACTCGATGCTCGACCGCGGCTGGGATCGCGTCGCGCGCGTGCGCGACCTTTGCGGCTACGTCGGCCCCGCGCCCGTCTCGCTGCACGACTACGCGCACATGATGCGCTTGCAGGCCGTGCCGGCGCGCGCCGCCTCCGTCGAGACCGTGCGCGCGGCCTTCCGCGACCTCGTGCTGCCCGAGTCTCTGATTCAGACGATGGGCTGCGTCATCAACTCGCGCCGCTCGCTCTTCATCACGGGCCCGCCGGGCACGGGCAAGACGGCCGTCGCCGAGCGCATCAACTCGGGGCTCCCGGGCTACATCTGGATTCCTTACGCCATCGAGATTGACGGCCAGATCATCCGCGTCTTCGACAACCACAACCATCGGCCCGCGCCGCCGGACGAGACGCCCTCGGACTACGACCGGCGCTGGGTGC
Source organism: Pyrinomonadaceae bacterium (assembly GCA_040510435.1). Taxonomy (GTDB): domain Bacteria; phylum Acidobacteriota; class Blastocatellia; order Pyrinomonadales; family Pyrinomonadaceae; genus QHXN01. The sequence continues at coordinate 12,283 of JBEVJD010000343.1, forward strand.
TCATCGAGCGCCCGCTCGTCATCGTCGGCGGCGAGCTGACGCTCGACGACGCGGACTTGCAGTGGAGCGAGGCGGCGCGCTTCTACGAGGCACCGTTCCAGTTGAAGTCGAACGGCGGCACGCTCGTCGTTGACGACTTCGGCCGCCAGCGCGTCGAGCCAACCGACCTTTTGAACCGCTGGATCGTGCCGCTGGAGAAGCGGGTCGATTACCTGACGCTACACACGGGCAAGAAGATCGAAGTGCCGTTCGAGCAGTTGGTCGTCTTCTCGACGAACCTCGACGAGAAGGACCTGGTAGACGAAGCGTTCCTGCGGCGCATGGGCTACCGCGCGCGCGTCGAGTCGCCGACGCCCGCCGCCTACGTCGAGATTTTCAAGCGCGCCGCCTACACGCGCGGCCTGCGCGTCGAGCAGCATTGTCTCGACCATCTGCTCAACAACTACATGCTCGAAAAACGGCAGATGAAGGCGTGCGAGCCACGCGACCTGCTCGACCGCATGACCGACATCTGCCTCTTCGAGGCGCGCCCGCCCGAGGTGTCTGTGCGCCTCATCGACGCGGCCTGGCGTAACTACTTCGGCACCTCGCACGGCTTCGCCGCGCAGGAGCAGACACGCAAGAGCACGGGGGACTTGGCCGATGCGAACCCGCTCCAAATCTGAACGCTCGCTGACGAGAGCCGCGCTGCTCGTCGTCATCCTTCTGTCATTAACTTCGTCGGCGTCGGCCGACCAGTTGCGGCTGGCCGACGGGACGACGATGGAGGTGGACGAAGCCTGGGAGGACGCGCAGGGCGTGTGGTACAGGCGCGGCGGGGTGACGAACCTCGTCGAGCGCTCGCGCGTGCGCGAGGTGGTGAAGGCTTCGGCCGTGAAAGATTCTAAAGAGACGAAAGCGGCGAGCGAGGCTTCGGTTGTTAAGACAGTCGCCGAGGCGGAGCCTAAAGTCGAAGAAGTTCAAACAGTCTGGATATACCTCATCGGCGGCGCGAAGATGGAGGTGGACGAGGCGAACGAGGGCGCGGACGGCGTCTGGTTCAAGCGCGGCAACATCTCGACCTTCATCGAGCGCGCGCGCATTGACCACATCGAGCGCGAGCGCGTCAAACCCGAAGAGGTCGCGGCCGCGGGGGCGACGAAGAAGAAGCGCGAGCGCCGCTGGACGACCGGCAGCGCCGGGCTCGACGCCATCATCCGCCACAACGGCGCGCGCCACGGCGTTGACCCTTACCTCATCTTCTGCGTGATGGAGCAGGAGTCGCACTTCAGCTCGAAGGCGTTGAGCCCGGCGGGCGCGCGCGGCCTGATGCAGTTGATGCCGGGGACGGCGGCGCGCTTCGGCGTGCGCAACCCGCACGACGCGGCGCAGAACGTCTCGGGCGGCACGCGTTACCTCAAAGAGCTTCTGCGCCGCTTCAACGGCAACGTCACGCTCGTGCTCGCGGGCTACAACGCGGGCGAGGGCAACGTCATGCGCTACGGCTACCGCGTGCCCCCCTTCCGCGAGACGCGCAACTACGTGAAGCGCGTGGGCGGCAAGTATGCCAGGGGAGAGTAGCCGGTAGACAGTAGTCAGTAGACAGTAGCAAAGACCTTCTTTCGCCGAGGGGTCGGCTCCAAACGCGGAGCGCCTACTGTCTACTGACTACTGTCTACTGACTGCTGGAATTTCCTACGGGTTGCGCCTGTCTAGTGGCTGAGGTGTTTTGAAGATGAAGACTTGTCTGTTGAGTTTCGTGTTGGTCTTCGTCGCCGCGGCTTCGACGGCGCGCGCGCAGGGGCAGACTCCGGCGGCTTCGATGACGCTAACGAACGCGGCGGTGGTGAAACTCGTCCGCGCGGGCTTCAAGGAGAAGACGATCATCGCCATCATCAACGCGCGCCCCGTCAACTTCGACCTGTCGCCCGACCGCCTGATCGAGCTGAAGAAGGGCGGCGTGCCCGAGCGCGTCATCCTCGCGATGCTCGCGCGCGCGGAGTCGGTCGATATCGCGAGCGAGGGGTGGGACGACGACGAGATGCCTCTCGGCGGCTTCGGGCGCGAGGGCGCGCGGCCGGGCACGTCGGGCTCCGACCCCGGCGAGACAAACATCTTCGGCTCGGCCGGCGGTGCGAGCGGGCGCACGCGCTCGCGCGGCCGCGACGGCGGCGGGGACACGGACACTCTGACGACGGGCAGCGCCTCGGTGCGCATCATCAAGCCGCCCGTCGAGGCGGGCGGCGCCGCGAAGCTGGAGCGCACGCCGACGCTGACGAACGACTCAGTCGTCGAGCTGGTCGAGGCGGGTTTCTCCGAAGGCACCATCGTCCGGCGTATCGAGCAGTCGCCGGTCGAGTTCGACCTGTCGGCCGCGAAACTCGCCGAGCTGCGCAAGCGCCGCGTGGGCGAGCCCGTCATCAACGCCATGCGCGCCGCGATGGGCGAGGACGCGAAGTAAGAGAAGTAAAACGACGAACGTGGTCGAGATGGCTTTCAACCCAGAGACACGGAGACGCAGAGCCGCAGCCAAAGGCAACAGGCCGCGTCTCTGCGTCTCCGTGTCTCTGGGTTTAATCCTTGTCTGCCTCGTTATGAGTGCCCCCGTGGCCTTCACGCAGAACCGGAAGCGGCCGCCCGGCGCTTCGCGGCCCGCCGCGCCCGTGCAAACGTCACGGGGCCAGGGCGGCGCGGTGGGGCCGTACGTGCGGCCTTCGGCCGGCGACCCCGAACCGCCACCTCTCCCGGGCCTGCGGGCCGGCGGCGAAGCTCAGTCGCAGAAGGATGAGGCGGGGAGACGAGTCGGCGGCGTCAAGCAGGAGGCGCAGGAGATTGACGAGGACGAGGTCGTCACCATCAACGCCTCCGAGGTGATGCTGCCCGTGACGGTGCGCGACGCCGGGGGGCGGCTCGTGACGGGGCTCGGGCGCAACGACTTCAAGGTCTTCGAGGACGGGCGCGAGCAGCCCTTGAGCGACCTCTCGCTGCGTCAGGTGCCCGTGGACGTGGCGTTGCTCGTTGACTCCTCCTCGTCCGTCGCCGAGAGCTTCGAGGACTTCCGCCGCGCGGCCGAGGAGTTCGCCGGGCGCGTCTCGACCGACGACCGCTTCTGCCTCGTCAAGTTCGACGACCGCGTCGAGCTTCTGCTCGACTGGTCGAAGAGCCGACTGCAACTGCGCCGCGCGCTGAACCGGCTCTCAACCGGCGTCTTCACGCGCTTCAACGACGCGCTGCTGCTCGCGGCGCGCGAACAGTTCCAGAAGAACGAGCGGCGCCGCGCGCTCGTCGTCCTGAGTGACGGCATCGACAGCAACCGCGGCTCGGCCACGGCGGAGGCGGCGCTGCGCGCGCTCCTTGAGACGCAGGTGACGGTCTACGCCATCGCCAACACAGAGATCGAGCGTGCGCGCAAGCGCTCGGAGCTGGACAACCTGCTGGGCGGCGGCGACGCCTCCGTGCGCTTCAACCAGCTACGCATCGGCGACCTGCGCGAGGGCCTGCGCGTGCTCGACGCGAGCGAACAGAACCTCGAAGCGATGACGCGCTCGACCGGCGGCCGGCTCTACCGCCCGCAGAGCTTCCGCTCGCTCGAACGCGTCTACGCCGAGATCGCCGACGAGCTGCGCCACCAGTACGCCATCTACTACACGCCGAGCGTCGGCGCGCGCGACGGCCGCTTCCGCCGCGTGCGCGTCGAAGTGCCCGGGCGCGACTACGAGGTCGCCACCCGCATCGGCTACTACGCGCCGGGGGGAAGAAGTAGGCAGTAGACAGTAGGCAGTAGACAGTAGTCAGTGAGCCCCGGAGGGGCTTCATGTTTATAGCCCCGGCGTTCTGATTGAGCCTGAGCCCCATCAGGGGCGACATGTACATGCCGCTCCTCCGGAGCTTGGCGAATTGATAAACGACTCAAGCTATAAACATCCCGCCCCTCCGGGGCTTCTCAAACGGCTTTCAACTGCCTACTGCCAACTGTCTACTGCCTACTCCCCACGTTTGACACCCTCCGACTTGCTCGTTTATAACGGTCGCGTCACACAGGACACGGTTCAGAGCATGACGCACAACCCCCACACCGCAGCGCACCAACATCATGGCCACCACGGCCATGCGCGCGGCCGCGTGTGGGGTGATTCGTAGGGCGCCGACTCTGAAGCAGAAGTAGGGCGCAGACAGATTTCACCAGCACACGCCGCACGCGACACACTTGGTGTCGGGCGGCGTTTTCGTTTGGAGTGATAGGCGAGGGGTGATAAGTGATGAGTGATAAGTGATAAGAAAACACAAGCCCGTGGTTTCTGTCTCATCACTTATCACTCATCACCTATCACGGCATTTATGGAGCCTCTTTCCAAAATCCCGAGCGGCATGCGCTACTACTTCGGGCGCGAGGCGCGTCTGCGTCGCGCGGTCGAGACGGCGGCGATGGGCGTCTTCGACGGCTGGGGCTACGAGGAGATCGCGACGCCCTCGGTCGATTACTACGCGCTCTTCGAGCGGGGCATGGGGCGCGTCGAGGCCCAACGCTCCTTCCGCTTCGCCGACACCGACGGGCATCTGCTCGCGCTGCGCCCCGACGTTACCTCTTCGGTCGCGCGCGCGGCGGCGACGCTCTTCGCGGGCGCGCCGCGCCCGTTGCGCTTCTGCTACGCCGCGTCGGTCTTCCGCCAGCGCCCGCGCTCGCACGCCGAGTGGAGGCGGCAGGGGCGTCAGCTCGGCTGCGAGCTGATCGGCGCGGGCCGCGCCGACGCCGACATCGAAGTGCTCGCCATCGTCGCAGAGGTGCTGGAACGGCTGGGACTCGGCGGCTCATACCGCGTCACGCTCAACCACGTCGGTGTCTTCAACGGCGTCGCCGAACAGCTCAACCTCGACCCGGACGCGCGCGAGCAGATGAGGCAGTTGGTTGACGCGCGCGACTCGGGCGCGCTCGGAGAGTTTCTCAAATCGCTCGGCCGCTCCGACGCGACCGCCGTGCGCGCGGCGCGGCTCGCGCGCCTCTCCTCGGGGCGCACGATCCCCGAGGGCGCGCGCGAGGTGCTTTCGAACGAACGTTCGAGCGCCGCGCTCGACGAGTTGGAGGGGCTGCTGTCGGCGGTCGAAACGCTCGGGCTCGGCGACGGTTTTTCCGTCGATCTCTCGGACGTGTCGGGGCTCGACTACTACACGGGGCTCGTCTTCAAAGTCTACGTCGAGGGCGCGGGCGCGCGCGTCGGCGGCGGCGGGCGCTACGACGACCTGACGGCCAACTTCGGACGCCGCGACCCCGCCGTCGGCTTCGTCCTCGACCTCGACGCGCTCACGGAGATACTCGCCCGCCGCGACTTCGAGACGCGAAACGCCCCGGACGCGCCGACGGCCGTCGAAGGCTCCGACGTGGCCGAGCGCTTCCGCGATGCGCGACGCAGGCGCGAACGCGGCGAGCGCATCAGGATGGAGTGAAACAGTATCGCGGGCGTTAGCGAGCGGGTGCGTGATACAGCAAGTGCCCGCGCCGAGTAACGCCGGCCCGCCCGCGGCACTGACCGGGGCGCACGCAGACAGGTTTATCACCAGACATGCTGACGATTGCGATTGCGAAGGGGAGGATGCAGCGGGACGCGCTGGCGCTTCTGGCGCGCGCGGGCGTGCGGGTGAGCGCGGAGGCGCTGGCGTCGCGCCGCCTCGCCGTCGAGGACGAGTCGGGCGGCTACCGCTTCGTCTTCGTCAAGCCGTCGGACGTGCCCGTCTACGTCGAGCACGGCATCGCTGACTGCGGCGTCGTCGGCCGCGACGTGCTGCTCGAAGCAGAGGCCGACGTGTTGCAGCCGCTCGACCTGCGGATCAACCGCTGCCTCATCGCCGTCGCCGCGCGCGAGGGCGAAGGCGCGGAGCGCGCGGGCGTGCTCCACGTCGCAACGAAGTACCCGCGCGTCGCCGCCGCGCACTTCGGCGCGCGCGGCGTCCCCGTCGAGATAATCGAACTGTCGGGCTCGGTCGAACTGGCCCCCGTGCTCGGGCTCTCCGACTGCATCGTCGATCTCGTCGAGACCGGCCGCACGCTCGCCGAGAACGGCCTCGCCGTCGTCGAGACGATAACCGAGTCAACCGGCCGCCTCGTCGTCAACCGCGCCAGCTACCAGTTGAAGGCCGAGGCGGTCGGCCGGTTGATAAGCGACTTGAGCCGCGTCGTGGGCGAGGGAGGAGCAAAGGGTTGATAGAGGTCGTCACGGATGAAAAACGTCGGCGCGAGCGGCTGACCGCGATACACGCGCGCAGCGTCTCGGCCGACGCGGAGTTGACCGCGGTGGTCTTTGACATCGTCGAAGACGTGCGGCGGCGCGGCGACGCGGCGCTCGTCGAATACGCCGCGCGCTTCGACGGCGTGCGGCTGCGCCCGGGCGAGCTGCGCGTCGGGGAACAAACTCTGCGCGAGACGGCCGCGCGCTGCGAGCCGCGCGTGCTCGAAGCCGTGCGCGCGAGCATCCGCAACGTCCGCGCCTTCCACGAGCGCGAGATGTTCGAGGGCTGGGAGTTCGAGGCGGCGCGCGGCGTCCGCCTCGGCCAGCGCGTGACGCCGGTCGAGGCGGCCGGACTCTACGTGCCGGGCGGGACGGCGAGTTACCCTTCGTCGGTCGTGATGAACGTCGTGCCGGCGCAGGTCGCGGGCGTCGCGCGCGTCGCCGTCGTCACGCCGCCGCGCACGCTCGGCGACACGCCCGCCGTAGCCGCGACGCTGCTTGAGCTGAACGTGACCGAGGTCTATCAGGTCGGCGGCGCGCACGCCGTCGCCGCGCTCGCGTACGGCACCGAGACCATCCCGCGCGTCGATGTCATCACGGGGCCGGGCAACAAGTTCGTCGCCGCGGCCAAGCGGCTCGTCTACGGCGCGGTCGGCATCGACTCGGTCGCCGGCCCCAGCGAGGTCGTCGTGCTCGCCGACGAGACCGCGCGCCCGGACTTCATCGCCGCCGACCTGCTCGCGCAGGCCGAGCACGGCGAGGACGCTTCGGCCATTCTCGTCACGACGGATCTCAAACTCGCCGAACGCGTCGCCGCCGAGGTCGCGCGCCAGGCCGAGACGCTTCCGCGCCGGAGCATCGTCGAGCGCTCGCTCGCAAACTTCGGCGCCGTCTTCGTCGTCAAAGATATCGCGGAGGCTTGCGAGATCGTCAACGAGCTTGCGCCCGAGCACCTCGAAATCATGACGCGCGAGCCCGAAGCGGCGGCCGCGCTCGTCCGGCACGCCGGGGCCATCTTCTACGGCGAGCACACGCCCGAGGCCGTCGGCGACTACCTCGCCGGCCCCAACCACGTGCTCCCCACAGGCGGCGCCGCGCGCTTCTCGTCCGCGCTCGGCGTCCACAACTTCCTCCGCCGCACGAGCGTCATCCGCTACACGCGCGACGAGCTACGCGAGACCGCGCCGCTCATCGCCGCGCTCGCCGAGGCCGAGGGCCTCGACGCGCACGCACGTTCGGCCATGATCAGGCTGAAGGATTGAAGAAGAGGCAGATGACGAACCCCCTCGACAAGATCAAGCCGCGCGTCCGCGAGTTGAAGGCTTACACTCTGAAGCCCGACCGCGGCGCGGTGAAGCTCAACCAGAACGAGAACCCGTGGGGCGCGCCCGAGGCCGTGCGGCGCGAGACGCTGCGGCGGATGGAGAGGCGCGCGTGGGGTCGCTACCCGGACTTCGTGCCGGCGTCGCTGCACGAGAGGCTGGCGCGCTTCGCGGACTGGCGCGCCGACGGCGTGGTCGCGGGCAACGGCTCGAACGAGTTGATACAGGCGACGCTGATGGTGACGGTCGGAGAAGGGAAACGCGTGCTCATCTCGGAGCCGACCTTCGCGCTCTACCGACAGGTCGCGACCGTGCTCGGCGGCGAGGTGTTGAGCGTGCCCCTCAACGACAAACTCGGCTTCGACGTGCAGGCGTTGCGCGCATCCGTCGAGAAAGAGAAGCCCGACGTTGTCATCCTCTGCTCGCCGAACAACCCGACCGGTTGCCGCATCGGTGAGGACGCTCTCGAAGATTTACTGACGACGACCAGCGGCATCGTCGTCATAGACGAAGCGTACTTCGAATTCTCCGGGCGCACGGTCGCGCCGCTGCTCGAACGACACGCAAACCTCGCGGTCTTCCGCACCTTCTCGAAGGCAATGGCGCTCGCGGGGCTGCGCGTCGGCTACCTGCTGGCCGCGCCCGAGCTGGCGCGCGAAGTCTCGAAGGCCGTGCTCCCATACAACCTCAACGCCTTCTCGCAGACCGCGGCCGAGGTCGCCGTCGAACTGTACGAGACGGAGCTGCGGCCGACGGTCGAGCGCATCGTTGCTGAGCGTGGACGACTTTACGCGGAGTTGCAACACATCGAAGGGCTCGCGCCCGTCCCCTCGTGCGCGAACTTCATGGTCGTCCGCTCCTCAATCGAGCCGCGCCGCGTCTACGATGAGCTGCTCGAAGGCCACGGCGTGCTCATACGCGACGTGAGCGGCTACCCCATGCTCGGGGAATACTTCCGCGTCAGCGTCGGCACGCCGGACGAGAACGACCGTCTGCTCGAAGGCTTGCACCACATCTTTGGAGGGAGGCTCATCTGATGGCGACTGAACTTCAGACGGCTCGGCGCGCCGCGGAGGTGCGGCGCAAAACAAAGGAGACGGACGTGCGCGTCCGCCTCGTGCTCGACGGCGAGGGGCGCGCGCAGGTCTCGACCGGCGTCGCGTTCCTCGACCACATGCTTGAGCTGTTCGCGCGCCACGGCCTCTTCGACCTCGAAGTCGAGTGCCGCGGCGACCTGCACATAGACGACCACCACTCGGTCGAGGACGTAGCGATCACATTGGGTCAGGCGCTCAACGAGGCGCTCGGCGACAAGGCCGGCATCAGCCGTTACGGCGAGGCGACCGTGCCGATGGACGAGGCGCTGTGCCGCTCGGTCGTTGACCTGTCGGGCCGCTTCTATCTCGTCTATGCGGTCGAGACGCGGCGGCAGACCATCGGCAACTTCTCGGTCGAGCTGGCCGAACATTTCTGGCGCTCGCTGGCCGAGGCCGCGCGCTGCAACCTGCACATAGACTGCCTGCGCGGGCGCAACACGCACCACATTCTCGAAGGCACTTTCAAGGCGACGGCGCGCGCTCTGCGCCGCGCGGTCGAGCGCGACCCGCGCGTCACGGGCGTGCCGAGCACGAAGGGCTCGTTGTGAGCGTCGCGATCATCGATTACGGCGTCGGCAACCTGCGCTCGGTGGAGAAGGCTTTCCACGCGGGCGGCGTCGAGGCCGTCGTCAGCTCGGAGGAGTCGGTGCTGCGCGCCGCGGACAAACTCGTACTCCCCGGCGTCGGCGCCTTCCGCGCGTGCATGGAGGCTTTGACCGAGCGCGGCTTCGACCGGCTCGTGCGCGAACGCGTGGCGGAAGGGACGCCGCTGCTCGGCGTCTGCGTCGGCATGCAGATACTCTTCGAGGAGTCGGAGGAGTTCGGCACAACAAGCGGGCTCGGCTTTCTGCGGGGCCGCGTGCGCCGCTTTCCAGAAGGTCTGCGCGTGCCGCAGGTCGGCTGGAATCAGGTCGAATGGAAGAGTGAACACGCGCTCTCCGAAGGCATCAGCGACAGGACGTTTTTCTACTTCGTCCACTCCTTCTTCTGCGAGGCGGACGAGGCCGCGTCGGTCGTAGGCCGCACGGAGTACGGCATCACTTACGCCTCAGTCGTCGCACGCGGCAACGTCTGCGGCGTGCAGTTCCACCCGGAGAAGAGCCAGGCCGCGGGGCTGCGATTACTGAAAAACTTCGCGGAGGCTGAGGCGAATCAGAACCGCGAGCGGTAGCGAGCGGGTCATAGTTACGCAGCGCGAGCGTATGTCATAAGGCGCACCCGCCCGCCACCGCTCGCGGTTCTGTTTAGAAGATTATGTTGGCTAAACGCATCATCCCGTGCCTGGACGTTGACGCCGGCCGCGTTGTGAAGGGCATCCGCTTCGTGTCGCTCGTGGACGCGGGCGACCCCGTGGAGCAGGGCAAGCGCTACGACCTCGAAGGCGCGGACGAGCTGACGTTCCTCGACATCACGGCCTCCTCCGACAAGCGCGCCATCGTCGCCGGCCTCGTCCGGCGCGTGGCCGACGAGGTCTTCATCCCGCTCTGCGTCGGCGGCGGCCTCGGCTCCATCGAGGACGTGCGCGCGGTGCTGCGCGCGGGCGCCGACAAGGTCTCGCTCAACACGGCCGCCGTCGAGCGCCCCGACTTGATAACCGAGGGCGCGACCGTCTTCGGCAGCCAGTGCATGGTCGTCGCCGTCGACGCGCGCCGCCGGAAGGAGGGCGGGGGCTGGGACGTTTTCACGCACGGCGGGCGTAAGAACGTCGGCTGGGACGCCGTCGAGTGGGCGGTTCGCGCGGAGGCGTTGGGCGCGGGCGAGATTCTGCTGACGAGCATGGACAGGGACGGCACGCGCGACGGCTACGACATCGGGCTCACGCGCGCGGTCGCGGACGCCGTCTCCATCCCCGTCATCGCGTCGGGCGGCGCGGGGCGGCTCGAACACTTCTACGAGGCGCTGACCGACGGCGGCGCGAGCGCCGTGCTCGCCGCGTCGCTCTTCCACTTCGGCGAGTTCCAGATCGGTGAGGTTAAGTCATACCTGCGCGAGAGGGGAGTCGTGGTGAGATGAGTGTGAGGCCGGAGGACGTACGTTTCGACGAACGGGGCTTAGTCCCCGCGGTCGTGCAGGACGCGCGGACGCGCGAGGTTCTGACGCTCGCCTACATGAACGAGGAGAGTCTGCGCCGGACGCTCGCCGAAGGGCAGACGTGGTTCTGGTCGCGCTCGCGCTCGGAGCTTTGGCACAAGGGCGCGACCTCGGGCAACACGCAGCGCGTCGTCGAGGTGCGGCTCGACTGCGACGCCGACGCCCTCGTCGTGCTCGTCGAGCCGCGCGGCCCCGCCTGCCACACCGGCGCGGTCTCGTGCTTTGGTGGTGAAGATGTTGAAAAGCGCTCTGCCGGAATCGGCGAAGTGCTAGAAGAGCTTTACGAGGTCGTCGCCGCGCGTCGGCGCGAGATGCCCGAGGGCTCTTACACCACGTACCTCTTCGAGAAAGGGCTGAACAAGATTCTCAAGAAGGTCGGCGAAGAGGCGGCCGAGACCATCATCGCGGCGAAGGACGAAGACGCGGGCGCGCTGACGGCCGAGACGGCCGACCTCGTCTACCACCTCGTCGTTCTCATGGTCGAGCGCGGGATGACGCTCGAAGCGCTCGGCGGCGAGCTTGCGCGCAGGCGCGGGGGAGGGAAGGCAAATGAGTGAGGACGTGTTGAAAGAGTCTCCCGACGAGAATGTGTTGCGGGAACTGCTCGACTTCTCGGTCTCCGCCGCGCGCGAGGCGGGCGACATCACGCTGCGCTACTTCCGGCGAAAGTTCGAGACGCGACTGAAGGGCAAAGACAACTTCGTCACGCAGGCCGACGTTGAGGCCGAAGAATTCCTCCGTCACGAAATCTTAAAGCGCTTTCCCGAAGACGCAATCGTCGGCGA
>JBEVJD010000344.1:0-14241 GCA_040510435.1 Pyrinomonadaceae bacterium
TAGAGGTCTTTGCGCAGCACGCCCTCCTGAATCATCAGCGACGTGTCGCGGTTGGTCGAGGAGACGAGGCGGAACTCGACGGGCATCTCCTGCTCGTCGCCGAGCCGGCGCACGCGCCGGTCTTGCAGCACGCGCAGCAGCTTCGTCTGAAGGTGCGCGGGCATCTCGGCGATCTCGTCGAGGAGGAGCGTGCCGCCCGCGACCGCCTCGATGAGCCCGCGCTTGTCGCGGTCGGCGCCCGTGAAGGCGCCCTTGCGGTAGCCGAACAACTCCGACTCGATCAGCTCCGCGGGGATGGCGGCGCAGTTGATGCGGATGAAGGGGCGCTCGGCGCGCGCGCTCTGGAAGTGGACGGCCGCGGCGACCAGTTCCTTCCCCGTGCCCGACTCGCCCTCGATGAGCACGGAGGCGTCGGACGGCGCGACCGTGCGGATGACCTCACGAATCTGCCTGATCTTCGGGTGATGGCCGACGAGCCCGAAGTCTTCGCCCTCGCTCCCGAGCGCGCCCTTGAGCGCGCGGTTCTCGCTCTTGACGGCCTTGAACTGGAGCGCGCGCGCCGCGAGCACCTGCGCCTGCTCGGGCGTGAAGGGCTTTTCGAGGTAGTAGAAGGCCCCGCGCTTGATGGCCTCGATGGTCAGTTCGAGCGAGCCGTGCGCGGTCATCAGCACCACTTCCGTCTCGGGCGAGTCGGCCTTGATGCGCGTCAGGAGGTCGATGCCGCTCCCGTCCGGCAGGCGCAGGTCTGTGAAGACGAGGTCGAAGGGTCGCGCCTTGAGGAGGGCTTCGGCCTCCGCTGCGTTCTTGGCCGTCTCGACCTTGTGCCCGCGCTCGCCGAGGACGAGCGACAGCGCGTCGGCGACGCTCGCCTCGTCGTCCACCGCGAGGATTCGGTTAACCTGTGGCATCCGCGCCCACCTCCCTCTCGTTCGGCAGTCTGACCTTCACGGTCGTGCCCGCGCCCGGGCGGCTCTCAATCGTGACCGTCCCGCCGTGCTGCTCGACCACCTTCTGCGCGAAGGGCATCCCGAGCCCGAGCCCCTGACTCTTCGTCGTGAAGAAGGGCTCGAAGATGTTCTCGACCTGCTCCTTGCTCATGCCCGCGCCCTCGTCGTGTATCTCAAGGTTGACGTGGCCGTCCACGGCCTCCGTCCTGACGGTGAGCGTCCCGCCGCCGTGCATCGCCTGCACGGCGTTGAGCGCCAGATTCATCAGCGCCGAACGTATCGAGGGCTCGTCCAGCACGACGCGGTCGCAGGCGTCGTCCAGCTCCATGCGCGGCTCGATGCGGCCGGCCTCGATCTGCGGCCGGAGCAGTTGCAGCACGTCGGCCATGACGCGGTTGAGGTCGGTCGGGCGCGGGCTCAGCTTGATGGGGCGCGCGAAGTCGAGCACCTGGTTGGCCGTGGCGGTCAGGTGGTTGATGGTGTCCACCATCTTGTCAATCAGCGCCAGCTCGCCCTCCGTGAGCTTGTCCATGACCTTGCTCTTCAGGTGCATCGCGTAGAGGAGCAGCCCCGCGAGCGGGTTCTTCACCTCGTGCGCGACCTGCGCGGCGGCGCGGCCGAGGAAGGCGATCTTCTCGTGATGCGCGAGCCGCTCCTGCATCCGGCGCAGCCTCTCGGTGGACTCACGCTCGGCGGTCAGGTCTTTGACGATGCCGAGGTGTCCGATGATCTCGCCGCCGTGCTTGCGTATCGGGGTGACGGCCACCGAGGCCACGAACCCCTCGCCGTCCGCGCGCTGGAAGCGCGCCTCGCTCTGGTGCCGGCCCCTGTCGTCGGCCTCGCGCACGCCCTCCCCAAACATCCGCCTCAGGGACTCTTCTTCGCCCTCCCGGCCGCACAAAACGCACGGCTCCTGCCCGAGCGCCTGCGCCACGGGGTGGCCGAACATCTGCTCCGCGCCGCGGTTGAAGAGCGTGATGCGCCCGTAGGTGTCGGTAGCAACGATGGCGTACTCGGTTGAGCTGTCGAGCACGAGGTTGAGGAAGCTGTGCGCCTCGGCCAGCTCGGCCGTGCGCTCGGCGACGCGCACCTCCAGCTCCTCGGCGTGGCGCTGCGTCTTGCGTTCGAGTCGCCGCTTCTCGTCCACCAGCCGCTTCCGCTCGACCGCCCCCGCGACGGCCTTGAGCAGCACGTCCTTCGTGACGGGCTTCGGGATGAAGTCGTAGGCCCCCAGGCGGACGATCTCCGCGACGGCCGGCGAATCCGGCTCGCCCGTAATCATCACGACGGGGACGTACTCGTCGCGCGCCGAAAGCTCGCCGAGCAGGTCGAGGCCGCTGCGGCCCGGCAGGATGAGGTCAACGACCGCGGCGTCGAGCTGTCCCTCGCCGGCGAGGGACAGCGCCGCGTCGAAGTCGGCCGCGGGCAGAGGCTCGTAGCCCCCGCGCCGCAGGAACTCCGTCATCGTCCACCGCATGCTCGGCTCATCATCTACCACCAGCACTCTTGGCGTGCTCATTCTCTACTCCCCTCGAACCTTCCGCGGGCAGCTCGACGGTGAAGCGCGTGTAGCTGCCCTCGACGCTCTCGACCGTAATCGTCCCGCCGTACTCCCGGACGATGCCGAAGCTGAGGCTTAAGCCGAGCCCCGTCCCGCCGGTCGCCCGCCTGGTTGTGAAGAACGGGTCGAAGACCTTGTCAATGTCCTCGCGCCGGATGCCGGCCCCGTTGTCGTAAAACTCAAGGTGCACGCGCCGGTGGCCCGCGCGCTCGACGGCGCTCGCTGTCACGCGGAGCACCTTCGGGCCGCCGGCCTTCACGCGCAGCGCGTGGTGCGCGTTGCTAATCATGTTGATGACGACCTGCCGCAGGCGCGAGCCGTCGGCCGTCACGGGCGGGAGCCCCTCCTCGACGTTAATCTCGACCTGGATGGCGTCCTTGACGAACTGGTGGCCGAACAGGGACATCGAGGTCGTGATGGTCTCGGCGAGGCGGACGCTCGTCATCTCGCTCGGGTCGCGGCGGGCGAAGGTCAGGAGGTCGCGCACGATGCGCGCGATGCGCTCGCCCTCGCCGATGATGCCGTCCACCATCCGCCCGTGCTCATCCGTGCGCGCCACGCCGTCGTCTTTGAGGAGCTGCGCGAAGTTGATAATGCCGTTCAGAGGGTTGTTAATCTCGTGCGCCACCCCGGCCGAGAGCTCGCCGATGGAGGCCAGCTTCGACGACTGGAAGAGCTGGCGCTGCATCTCCTCCTTTTCGGCTTCGAGCCGGCGCTGCTCGGTGAGGTCGCGGACGATGAGGATGATGAGCGGCCCTCCGTCGGCCGTGATTTCGTACGTCGAGACCGCGGCCGGGGTCGAGTTGCCGGCCGGCGCCCGCAACTCCATCTCGACATCGTCTCGCGGGTCGCCGCGGAGCAGGTCTGCGAGCGGGTCTGCGCCCGAGCCGTCGTCCGCGCTCACGACCTCCTGAATGCGCTTGCCGACGAGCCCCTTCGGCTGGCACCCGAGGATTTCGCAGAACTTGTTGTTGACATCAGTCAGGCGTTGGTCTTCGGCCTTCAGGACGCCGATTCCGTTCTTGGCGTGCTCGAAGAGCGCGCGGTAGCGCTTCTCGCTGGTCACAAGCCGCCGCTGCTGCCGGGCCACGATGCGCAGCAGCAGCGTCACGATCATCACGTCCACCGTGGTCGAGATGAAAAAGTGCTCGATGCGCTGCGAGAGGACGTAAAAAGCCCCCGTGTCGGCCGTGTACTGCGTGGCCAGCCACGCGTTGAAAGGGATCATGATGAACTTCTCCCAGATGATGATGACCAGGGCGGTCACCAGCGTGGTGAGAAAGGCGAAGAAGAGGACGACCTTTAGGCTGTTAAACCTCTTCGTCTCAAGTTCATCAAGTAGTTTCATGGGAGCGCCCTCCGCGCTCTTCTTCGGCCGGGCCCGGCCACGCGTGCGACGGGGATTTGCGCCGCGTTTGCGGCGGCGTGGCTGGGTCAGCCCTGTGTCGGGGGTAGTCTGTTTCCTGAGATTGACCTTAGGAATGGAGTGAGATTGTGTCTATAAAGTCGGAGACTCGGAACGCTACGGCGCGGGCTTATCTGAAAGACAGAGGGGGCGTGCCCACACCGCAAGAGCCCGAAAAAAGGAACCTGAGAGCGTACGTCCTGGGAGCGGGAGACTAAAGGGAAACTTCAGGGCAAATAGGACAGTTCGTAATGTTGCGGGAGGATGCTAATTTTGTTGCGTGGCGCGTGTCAAGTAATTTCAATCCGGGTCTGGGATTCCCGGGGAAACGATAGTATTCTCAACCCCCGTGACGGCCGCGCGGGGGTGATTCGCGCTGAGACAACGGCCGAGGCCCGTGTTTTAGGTTAAAACAGGGAGCCGCGGGGCGGCGCGCTGCGTCGCAACAAATTCCCAACATTCCAGTCAAGAAGAGGTAGAGCGGCAAGGCACGGCGGTTGCACTCAGGCCGTGCGCTGTGTATGTCGTGGTCTCGCGCCGGAGAGCCTTCCGCGCGGGCGAACTGACCCGGGGAAGGAGTCGCGCGGGCGACCCTACGGGGCGACAAACGCGGTGTTCAACCGACCCGCTCTCACGCCGAAACGACGATGAAGAAGATGAGCAGAAAACTGTTGTCAGCGGCGCTGCTCCTGTGCGCGCCCACACTCTACCTCGCGCCGACCCGCGCGCAGGACAATTCCGGCACGGCGCAGAAGCCCGCGACCACGGCGGCGAAGCCCGCCCCCGCAGGCGCGCCACAGAAGTTCGTCAAGGACGGCGTCGAGGTCGAGTTCACGGTCGAGCCGCTGGCGCAGGGCGGCGACGTGACGGCGGGCCAGGACGCGGCCGTCCGCTTCCGCATCCGCGACACGGCGACGGGGACGCCGCTCTCCGGGGTCAGGCCGTCGGCCTGGGCCAGCCGGCGCGGCACGGCCCCCGCGCCCGACGCGACGCAGTGTCGCGAGAAGGTGCAGTCGTACCTTCAGGGGTCGCTGCGCGCGCGCCCCGACGTTGACCTCAACGCCTACTACCTGATTACGCTCAACGAGGAGCCGAACCTCTCCGTCATCGACCCGCTGCTCGGCTTCGGCGGCAGCAAGCTCGTCACGCTCGTCTTCCTGAAGAGCCCCGGCGAGGACTGGGCGCTGACGACCGACCGCACGAAGCTCTTCGTCAGCATGCCGCTGGTCAACGCGGTCGCGGTCGTGGACGCGACGACGTGGAAGGTGGTCGCCGAGGTGAGCGCGGGCTCGAAGCCGACGCGCGTCGCTTTGCAGCCCGACGGCAAGTACCTGTGGGTCGTGAACGAAGCGGGCGTCGATGGCGAGCCGGGCGGCGTCACGGCCGTTGACACGACGAGCCTGAAGGTCGCGGGCAGCTTCAAGACCGGCGCGGGCGCCCAAGAGGTCGCCTTCTCCGACGACAACAAGTTCGCCTACGTCAGCAACCGCGCCGACGGGACGCTCTCGGTCATCGACGTGTCGAAGCTCGTGAAGCTGAAGGACGTGAAGACCGGCGCGCCTGCCTCGGCGATGGCCTACTCTTCGCTGAGCAAGTCGCTCTACGTCGCCAACGAGACGGACGGGAGCATCGCGGTCGTTGACGGCCGGAGCCACGAACTCGTGACGCGCATCGTCGCGGAGCCGGGGCTCAAGTCGGTGCGCTTCGCCCCGGGCGGGCGCTGGGGCTTCGTCCCGAACGTGACGCGCTCGGTCGTGCACATCTTCGACGCCTCGACCAACCGCATGGCGCACAGCGTCGCCGTCGGCAAGGGGCCCGACCAGGTCGCCTTCACCGACGCCTTCGCCTACGTCCGCTCGCTCGGCACGGAAGAGGTCTCGGCCGTGCGGCTCGCCACGGTCGGCAAGGAGCCGGACGTGATCAAGTTCCCGGGCGGCCAGAGCGCGCCGGGGCTGGCGAGCACCATGCCTTCGCGCGCCGAAGTCTTCGTCCCCGCGCCCGAGGGCAACTCCGTGCTCATCGCCAACCCGGCCGACCGGATGATCTACTACTACTCCGAGGGCATGGCCGCCCCGATGGGTAACTTCCAGAACTACAAGCGCGAGCCGCGCGCCGTGAAGATCGTTGACCGGAGCCTGCGCGAGGAGTCGCTCGGCCTCTACGCGACGACCGTGCGGCTGCCGAAGGACGGCACCTATGATGTCTCGTTCCTGCTCGGCTCGCCGCGCGTCGTCCACTGCTTCGAGGCGACGGCCAAGCCCGACCCGAACGTGAAGCCGGAGGAGAAGGCCGGGCTCCGCGTCGAGTACCTCAATAAGGGTGAGTCGCCGCGCGCGGGCGACAACTACAAGATTCGTTTCAAGCTGACCGACGCGGCGGGGCAGCCGAAGGACGGGCTGAAGGACGTGCGCGTCCTGTTCTTCCTCGCGCCCGGCGTGTGGCAGAAGCGCGACTTCGCCACGTCGGCCGGCGGCGGCGTCTACGAGCTTGAGGTCAACGTCCCGCAGGACGGCGTCTACATGGTCTTCGTCGAGAGCCAGTCGCAGGGCGTCGGCTTCAGGCAGTTGCCGTACATGACCGTGCAGACGGCCGCGAAGTGAAAGGGGAGTGGAGAATGAGCTTTCGGACTTTGCTTTCGTTCACCGCGCGCGCGGCCTTCGCGCTGACGGCGCTGCTGGCCGTCGTCGCACCGGCCCACGCACAGCACGAGCACCACGCGCCGGCTGCGAAGAGCGAGACGGCGGCGCACTACACGTGCCCGATGCACGCGTCGGTCAAGTCCGCCAAGCCCGGCACCTGCCCGTTGTGCAAGATGGATTTGCGCCTGTCGCGTGAAGGGGTAGCCGCGACGGAGACGCAAGGGGCCGCGCCGGAGGGAGGCGCGGCCCCCACCAATAACGGCATGAGCATCCCCGACGTGGAGCTGCTCGACCAGGATGGCCGCAAGGTGCATTTCTACAGCGACCTCGTCCGCGGCAAGGTGGTGGTCGTCAACTTCATCTTCACCACCTGCACGACGGTCTGCCCGCCGCTCGGCGCGACCTTCGCGCGCGTGCAGAGGGAACTGGGCGAGCGCGCGGGGCGCGACGTGCACCTCATCTCGATCTCGGTTGACCCCGTGACGGACACGCCCGAGCGCCTGAAGGCGTGGGGCGCGAAGTTCAAGGCCGGCCCCGGCTGGACGTTCGTGACGGGCTCGAAGCCGCAGGTGGACGAGTTGCTGCGCTCGCTCGGCGCCGCGACCGCGCGACGCGAAGACCACTCGCCGAGCGTCCTCGTCGGCAACGACGCGGCGCAGCAGTGGACGCGCTCCTACGGGCTCGCCGCGCCGGCCAAGCTCATCCAGCTCATCAATCAAGCGGCCGACGGCCGCCTCGCCGAAAACGTGAAGGAGTCGAAGTGATGACGAAGAGATTTCTGTACGCGGCCGCGCTCTGCCTCTCGCTCGCCGCCGCCGCCGCGGCGCAGGAGCCGCAGGCCCCGAAGCCGGCCGCGCCCGCGCAGCCCGCAGACCTGCACGCCGGCCACGGCGCGCACGCCGACAAGGCGCACACGCCGACCCCCGCCGAGAAGTGGTTCTCGGACGTTGAACTCGTCAACCAGGACGGCGAGAAGGTGCGCTTCTACAGCGACGTGCTCAAGGGGAAGACGGTCGTCGTCAACGCCTTCTTCACCACCTGCACGTCCGTCTGCCCGCCGATGAACCGCAGCATGGAGAAGATTCAGGAGGCGTTCGGCGACCGCGTGGGTAAGGACGTGTTTCTCGTCTCGCTCACCGTCGACCCCGCGACCGACACGCCCGCGCGCCTGAAGGAGTACGCCGCCAAGTTCCACGCCGGGAAGGGCTGGACGTTCCTCACGGGCAAGAAGGAGAACCTCGACTGGGCGCTCTACAAACTCGGCCAGTACGTCGAGGACAAGGACAGCCACAAGACCGTCATCATCGTCGGCAACGAGGCGACCGGCCTCTGGAAGAAGGCGCTCGGGATGGCGAAGGTCGAAGACCTGATCGAGATCGTCGGGAGCGTCGCCGACGACAAGGGCGCCGCCGCCTCCAAGTAACAAACGCCAGACGAAAGAGTTTCACTCACCGCCCCGGTAATGTTCACAAGTCTCAAACTCGCCGCCTGCGTCTTCGCACTCGCGTGTCTCGCCGCCCTCGGCGTGGGCGCGCGAGTGGCGGCGCAGGATTCGGCGGCGCCGCGGTCGCTGACCGAGCAGGAGCGGCGCGGTCGCGCCATCTACCTGCGCGGCGAGAGCCCCGCGGGGCGCGAGATCGCGGCGGCCGTCGGCGAGCTGGACGTGCCCGCGACGACCGTTACCTGCGCGGGCTGTCACGGCGCGCGCGCCGAGGGCAAGACCGAGGGCGGCGTCACGGCCGGGAACCTCGTCTGGTCGAACCTGCTGAAGCCCTACGGCCACACGCACCCGACGGGGCGCAAGCACGGGCCTTTCACCGAGTCCGCTTTCATCCGCGCCGTCACGGGCGGAGTTGACCCGGCGGGCAACAACCTTTTGACGGCGATGCCGCGCTACCGCATGTCGGCCGAGGACATGGCCGACCTCATCGCCTATCTCAAGCGGATTGAGACCGACCGCGATCCGGGTTTGACCGATGCGGGGATTGAGGTCGGCGTCGTGATGCCGACGAAGGGCGCGCTGGCCGAGACGGGAGAGTCCATGCGCCGCGTGCTCGCCGCGGTCTTTGAAGATTTGAACGCGCGCGGCGGCGTCTACAACCGGAAGGTCAGCTTGCGGGTCTTCGACTCGCCCGCGGCCGGCGCGGCGGCGCCGTCGGAGCAGGTCTTCGCCTTCGTCGGCGGCATCAGCGCCGGGGCCGACGCGGAGCTGGCGGCGCTCGCGCGCACGCAGGAAGTCCCCGTCGTCGGCACCTCGACGCTCATGCCCGAGGCGGCGACGCCGCCGAACCGCTACGTCTTCTACCTGCTGGGCGGCGTCGCCGAACAGGCGCGCGCGCTCGCCAACTTCGCCGCGTCGAAGGCCGAGCTGAAGAAGACGCGCGCGGCCGTCGTCTACGGCGACGGCGCGCTCGCGGGCGCCGCGGCCGCGGCCGCCGAGGAGCAGTTGAAGAAGGCTGGTTGGGGCACGGTCACAAGGCAGGCTCTCAAGCAACTCGGGGCCGACGGCGCAGAGGTCGCGCGCCGGCTCAAACAGGAAGGCGTCGAGTCTATCTTCATCTTCGGTGCTGGCGGCGCGGAGAACGCGCTCGTTAAAGAGGCGAGCACGACGGGCTGGGCGCCGCACCTCTTCTTCCTCGGCGTGATGGACGGCCGCGAACTGCTCACGACGGCGCCGGCCTCGTTCAAGGAGAGAATCTTTTACTCCTTCCCGACCGTGCCCGCGGACGTGACCCCCGCGGGGCTCGCGGAGTTTCGCGCGCTGCTTGAGAAGCACAAGGTCGAGCCGCGCCACGCCGCGGCGCAGCTCTCGGCCTTCGCCGCCGCGAAGATTTTCGTCGAGGGTCTACAGCGCACCGGGCGCGACCTGACGCGAGAGCGCCTCATCACGGCGCTCGAAGGGCTCTACGAGTTCGAGACCGGCGTCACGCCGCGCCTCACCTTCGGGCCGAACCGCCGGGTCGGCGCCGCGGGCGCATACATCATGACGATTGACCCCGAGAAGAAAGAGTTCGCCCCGGCGAGCGGCTGGGTCAAGGCTTACTGAAACGACGACCGGCTCCGGCCGACACGCAACGCAACCGTCTTCGACTGAAACTGCCCTGAAGATTTCCCAGAGGTGTTCTAATGAAAAGGTTCTTATATTTAAGTCTCCTGCTGGCGGCCGCCGCCGCCAACGCCGCCGCGCAGGCCGGTGCCCCCGCCGCTAACACGCCTGCGAACGCCGGAGCCCCGGCCGTCGAGGACTGCGGCTGCGAGACCGCGCCGCTGCCCGAAGTGCTCGCCGTCGTCAACGGCGTCAAGCTCACGCCGAAAGACATCGGCCAGCAGACGCGCGAGCGCGTGGCCGAGATACAGCGCCAGGTCATCGACGCGCGCCGCGCAGAACTCGACCTGCAAATCAACAGCATCCTCCTCGACGCCGAGGCGAAGAAGCGCGGCGTGACGACCACGAAGATTCTCGAAGATGAGGTCATCGCCAAGGCCGCCGCGCCGACCGACGCCGAGGCGCTGGCCTTCTTCAACCAGAACAAGGCGCGCATCGAGGCGCAGGCCGCCGGCCCCGTCGAATTCAAGCTCGTCAAGGAGAACATCGTCGCGCTGCTTCGCGCCGAGCGTCAGCAGCAACTCGCCGGTAAGCTCTCCGACCGCCTGCGCGCCGCGGCCGACGTGAAAGTGTTAGTGAAAGAAGCGACGCCGCCCAAGACTGAGGCCGACCGCGCGCGCGTCTTCGCCACCGTCGGCGGCCGGAACGTCACCTCGGGCGACATCGAAGACAGCCTCCGCGCGCTCGTCTACGGCGTGCAGGAGGAGGTCTACCGTCTGCGGCAGCGCGAGTTAGACCTCAAGATCAACGACACGGTGCTCGCATACGAGGCGCAGAAGAAGCAGGTCACGACGCGCGCGCTGCTCGAAGCGGAAGTTGACTCGAAGGTGACAACCGTCACCGAGGCGCAGGCGCAGGAGTTCTACAACCAGAACAAGGATCGCATCGAAGGCGACTTTGCGAAGACGAAGGATCAAATCATCCGCTACCTCGCGGAGGCCGAGGGGCGCCGGCTGCTCGTCGCGCTGGCCGGGAGGCTGCGTAAGGAGGCGGGCGTGCAGACCTACCTCGCCGCGCCGGTCTCGCCCGTCTTCCAGATCGCCACCGACGACCAGCCCGCGAAGGGCGACTTGAAGGCCGCCGTCACCATCGTCGAGTTCACAGACTTCCAGTGCCCGAGCTGCGCGCAGGTGCAGCCCGTGCTCGACCGCCTGGTCGGCGAGTACGGCGGCCGCGTCCGCCTCGTCGCGCGCGACTACCCGCTGCCGCAGCACGCAGAGGCTTTCAAGGCCGCCGAGGCCGCCGAGGCCGCGCGCGCGCAGGGCAAGTACTGGGAGTATTCGGCGAAGCTCTTCGGCAACCAGTCGGCGCTCGGCGTGGACAACCTCAAGCGTTACGCGACCGAGTTGGGGCTCGACCGCGCGAAGTTCGACGCCGCGCTCGACGGCGACAGGTTCACCGCTCAGGTGCGGCGCGACCTGCTCGACGGGCAAAAGGTCGGGGTCAACGGCACGCCCTCTCTCTTCATCAACGGCCGCCGCGTCAGCGACCGCTCGTACGCGGGGCTGAAGGCCGCCATCGAAGCCGCGCTCAACACCAGCGAAGGGAAGTAGGTCTCACACCTGCCCACGCCCCCGCCCACGCGGCGGAGGCCGAAGCAACGACAGACGACACGCTTAGAGCGGGGCCGGCATAGCGTCACTGCCGGCCCCGGCCTCCCCTTGTGTCCTCACACTTCAAACGAGCACACACACGCCCGGCCGGGGTGTGACACACGGTGAAACACACGGGGCCTCCGTGTGCTGCACGCCGAAACAGGGCCGCGCGGGCGGCCCAGACCCGATACCTCATATTCATCTTGTAATCCGACCACAACGGAAATGTCTCGAACGAGGCATGGGGCTTGCTATTCGCAACACTGCTGCAAGAATTCAGTTGGCTACTCCGGCCTCATGTAGTCAATCCGACACGCACACGAACTCGGGACAGAGGGGACGATATGACGACCGCAACACACGGACGGGCTGGCAGGGGTCGGCTCGCGCGCGCGACGGTGCTCGGGATGCTCACGCTCGCGGCGACGCTGCTTGGGTCTTCAAATGCACAGGCACAGTGGACGACGCCCAACACGCAGGGGAACATCAACAGCACCAACACGGGCAACGTCGGCATCGGCACGACCACCCCGACTTACCAGCTCGACCTGTTGAGCCCGACCGACAAGCCCTTCCGCGTGCGCGATACCGCCGGCCGCGAATACTTCTCGACCAGCTCGCGCACCGGCACTTACGGCACGACGCCCATCGTGAGCCTCGCTGGCGGCCGACTGATTGTGGAGAACAACGGGCCGGACGGCGACAACCAAACGGTCGTCCGACGCGCCGTCAACAGCCTCATCTTCAACCCTTCGGATCACCCCAACCTGCCGGGCGGTCTGCTCGTGCGGCGGGTCGGCGGCTCCCCCATCCTTTTCGTTGACCAGAGCACGAACGGCAACGTCGGCGTCGGCACGTCCGCCCCGACCTACCTGCTCGACATCTCCGGCAGCACCGGCACGGCCTTCCGCGTGCGCGACAGCGCCGGCCGGGAGTACTTCTCCACGAGCGCGCGCACGAGCACTTACGGCACGACGCCGGTGGTGAGCCTCGCCGGGGGCCGACTGATAGTCGAGCACAACGGGCCGGACGGCGACAACCAGACCGTCGTCCGCCGCGCCGTCAACGGCCTCATCTTCAACCCTTCCGAGCACCCCCAACTGCCGGGCGCCTTCATGGTGCGGCAGGTGGGCGGCTACTACGGCCTCTTCGTCGATCAGAACACGAACGGCAACGTCGGCATCGGCACGACGACGCCGGCCGACAAGCTGCACGTCGCGGGGAACATCAGGGTGGACGGCAACATCAACGCGAAGTATCAGGACTTGGCGGAGTGGGTGCCTTCGACGCAGAAGCTCGCGGCCGGCACGGTCGTCGTGCTCGACAAGTCGGCGACGAACCACGTCCACGCCTCGACGCGCGCCTACGACACGAAGGTGGCCGGGGTGATCTCGCTCCAACCCGGCATCTCGCTCGGCGAGGGCGGCGAAGGGAAGGTGCTGGTGGCGACGACGGGTCGCGTCAAGATCAAGGTTGACGCGTCGCGCGGGCCCATCGAGGTCGGCGACCTCCTGGTGACGAGCGACGTGGCGGGCGTGGCGATGAAGTCCATCCCGGTCGAGCTGGGCGGGACGGAGATACACCGGCCGGGCACTATCATTGGCAAGGCGCTTGAGACGCTTGAGAAGGGCACGGGCGAGATACTCGTCCTCCTCAGCCTCCAGTAACACACTCACATCCAGCAAGGAAGGTCAGAGATGAAGACAAGGACATTAGCCAATCCCTCAAGGCTCGTGCGCGTCGCGGCGCTCGGGATGCTCGCGCTCGCGGCGACGCTCTTCCAGTCGCGCGAGGCGCGCGCGCAGTGGTCGCAACCCGACTCGCAGGGCAACATCAACAACACCAACACGGGTAACGTCGGCATCGGCACGACCACCCCGACCGCGCAGTTCGAACTCAAGGCGCCGTCCGGCGACGTGATTACACGATTCTCGAACGCGGGCGGCACAAGCGGCGCCATCGACATCCGCTACAAGTACGAGTCCTCGCAGCACCGCATGGGTCTTACCGATGGCAACGGCCAGTGGATGTTCTACACGCAGTTCGCCCCGTCGAACGCGAACTCCTTGGGCTACTTCCCCGGCCGGCTCGGCGTCGGCACGGCGAGCCCGGGCGCGCGGCTTCACGCCACGTCCGGCACCACCACCATCGGCGCCACGATGCTGATCGTCCCCGACGGCAGCGGCCAGTATTACGCCCCCAACGCCCACGACGCGCTCTTCGTTGACGGCTCGCTGACGGCCAATCACGGCCTCTACACCGGGCAAGCCGTCCGGCTGATGCGCTTCAGGACGGCCGACAACGCCGAGGCCCTTTCGTTGGGCAAGTACGGCGACCTCACCGCGGCGCCTAAGACCAACAGCAGCCCCTACACGTTGCGGCTCGCGCCCGACGCGTCCGGCAGCTATCACGCGGGGCACAGCCACGACATCCTTCTCGTCAACGGCACCGGCCTCGGCAACCACGGCCTCTACACCGGCGGCACCGTCCGCCTTCTGCGGCTCGTCAACGCCGCGGGCGCCGACGCCCTGACGGTCGGGCGCGAAGGTAACGCCTCCTTCGGCGGCAATGTCGGCATCGGCACCGCCACCCCGTCCTCGAAGCTCCATGTCGTCGGCGACATCACCGTCACCGGCAACATCAACGCCAAGTATCAGGACTTGGCGGAGTGGGTGCCCACCAAGCAGCAGCAGCTCGCGGCCGGCACGGTCGTCGTCCTCGACACGGCGGAGCTGAACCACGTGCGCTCGTCCGCACGCTCCTACGACACGGGCGTCGCGGGCGTCATCTCGGCACAGCCCGGCATCTCGCTCGGCGAGCGCGGTGAGGGCAAGGTGCTGGTGGCGACGACCGGCCGCGTCAAGGTCAAGGTTGACGCGTCGCGCGGGGCGGTCAAGGTCGGCGACATTCTGGTGACGAGCGACCTGGCGGGCGTGGCGATGAAGTCGCAGCCGCTCGACCTCGGCGGCGTCGCCATCCACCGGCCGG
>JBEVJD010000345.1:0-17125 GCA_040510435.1 Pyrinomonadaceae bacterium
GGGCGGCGGCGTGCGCGGAGAGTCCAGGGGGGAAGAGGCGGTTCATCTGCTTTAAGGAATTCTTGAAGTTACCCGGCCGGGTCTTGCACGGCGGCGTCGGGGCCGCGCGAGGATTTTACAGAGTAATATGCGCCGCGTCACGGCCGGCGGGGCTTTGCAAGCCGCGGCGTGGTCGCGGCTTTGGCGGCGAAAAGGTGACCGATTGCACTCGACACCGGGCGGTAAAACTGTATAATGCGCGACGTAAGCCAGACAAAATCTTTTCTGCGGGAGCTAGGCTGCGCACTCGGCTCGCGGTAATGATACCAGAATCCGACCGCCCGTCAGCGCCGGCGAGGGTTTGCACGAACGACCCGCCGCACGGCCGCGCTAAGTCTGCCGGCGCACCCCCGTGCGCCCCCCCCCGCCACACCGATTCAACACGGAAACTAAGTGAGGTGAAAATGAAGCGCACCTTAATCACATTCGGATTGGCGACCCTCCTGCTGCTCTCGTCCTTCGCCTGCGAACGGCGCGAGGTCGGCGGTACGGGCGGCACGTCTGACGTTGGCGGCACCATCCTGGTCGGCGTCTACGGCGACCTCTCGGGTCAGACTTCGAGCTTTGGCGAGTCCACGAGGGACGGCGTCAAGATGGCCGTGGACGAGATTAACGCGGCCGGCGGCATCAACGGCCGCAAGGTCGAGATCGTCGTCGAGGACGACCAGGGACAGCCGCAGCAGGCTTCGACGGTCGTCACCAAGCTCATCAACCAGAACAAGGTGATCGCCATCATCGGCGAGGTGGCGTCGAGCAACAGCCTCGCCGCCGCGCCCAAGGCGCAGGAGGCGAAGGTGCCCATGATCACGCCCTCCTCGACCAACCCCAAGGTGACGCAGGTCGGCGACTACATCTTCCGTGTCTGCTTCACCGACGACTTCCAGGGCGCGGTCGCCGCCAAGTTCGCCGCGAACACCCTGAAGGCCAAGAAGGCCGCCATCCTCGGCGACTTCAACTCCGACTACAGCAAGGGCATGACGCAGTACTTCGAGCAGGAGTTCACCGGCGCAGGCGGCCAGATCGTCGCGCGCCAGTCCTACACGCAGACCGACGCCGACTTCAAGGGTCAGTTGACCAACATCCGCGCCGCCGCTCCCGACGTGATCTTCGTCCCCGGCTATTACGGGCAGGTCGGCGTCATCGCCAAGCAGGCGAAGGAGCTGGGCATCACCGCCCCGCTGCTCGGCGGCGACGGCTGGGACTCGCCGAAGCTCTTCGAGTTGGGCGGCACGGCGCTCGACGGCGCCTACATGGTCAACCACTACTCGACCGACGACCCGGCCCCGGCCGTCCAGAAGTTCGTCAGCGCCTACAAGGCCAAGTTCGGCGTCGTGCCCGACGCCATCGCCGCGCTCGGCTATGACGCGATGAACGTCCTGGCCGACGCCATCCGGCGCGCGGGCGCGACCGACAGCGCCAAGCTGCGCGACGCCATCGCGCAGACGAAGGGCTTCGCGGGCGTCACCGGCGCGATCACGCTCAACGCCGGCCGCGACGCGGTGAAGCCGGCCGTCGTCTTCGAGCTGCGCGACAAGAAGATGGTCTACAAGGAGACCATCCAGCCCCCGGGCGCCGCCCCGACGGCGGGCGCGAGCCCCGCGGCTGCCGCCTCGCCCGCCGCGAACACGAACGCGGCGGCGAACACGAACGCCAACGCCACCACCAACACGAACGCCAACAGAAACGCGACTCCGTAGGACGCGACGGAAGCAGGGCATGGACACCTTCGTTCAGCAACTCATCAACGGCCTGACCATCGGCTCGATCTACGCGCTCATCGCGCTCGGATACACGATGGTCTACGGCATCCTGCGCCTCATCAACTTCGCGCACGGCGACATCTACATGCTGGGCGCCTACAGCGGCTTCTTCATCGCGCAGTGGATGGGGTTCGGCGCCGAGCCTTCGTTGGCGAGCCTCGGCGTGACGCTCGTCGGCTCGATGATCGTGGCAGCGCTGGTCGGCATGGCCATCGAGCGCTTCGCCTACCGCCCCGTGCGCAAGTACGCGCGCATGACGACGCTCATCACGGCCATCGGCGTCTCGCTGCTGCTTGAGAACCTCGGCGTCGTCATCTTCGGCGGCGCGCCGCGCTCGTTCCCCGAACTCTTGCAGAACGAGACCTACACGCTCTTCGGCAACGCGGCCATCTCGAAGTCACAGTTGCTCATCTTCGGCGTCTCGGTTGTGCTGATGATCGTGCTCCAGTGGATCGTCTACAAGACGAAGGTCGGGACGGCGATGCGGGCGGTCTCCTTCAACCTCAACTCGGCGAAGCTGATGGGCATCAACACCGACTTCATCATCGTCTTCACCTTCGCGCTCGGTTCGGCGCTGGCGGCGGCCGGCGGCGTCCTGACCGCGCAGTACAACCCGACCATCTACCCGCTGATGGGCATCATCACGGGTCTGAAGGCGTTCGTCGCGGCCGTGCTCGGCGGCATCGGCAACATCCCCGGCGCGGTCTTGGGCGGACTGCTCATCGGCGCGGCCGAGACCTTCGTCGTCGGCTACGGCCAGCTCATCGGCATCCCCTCGACGTACCGCGACGCCGTCGCCTTCGCCATCCTGATTCTCGTCCTGCTCTTCCGCCCCGCCGGCCTGCTGGGCACGACGGTGCAGGAGAAAGTCTAAGGCGTGATAAGTGATAAGTGATGAGTGATAAGAAGGAACGTCGGGCCTTATCTTCTCTCATCTCTCATCTCTCATCACTCATCACTTATTAACCTATGCCTGGTTTCGCTAAAAAGCTCCTCGGCGCGGTCGTCATCCTCGTTGTGCTCTACGCCGTCAGCGCGGCGATGGGCCGCGAGGGGCTGTTTGGGTTCGGGCTCGGGGCCTACCACGCGGAAGTCCTGATGCTCGTCGGCATCAACGTCATCCTCGCCGTCTCGCTGAACCTCATCAACGGCTTCACGGGGCAGTTCTCCATCGGGCACGCGGGCTTCATGGCCATCGGCGCTTACGCGTCCGCGTACTTCACCGTCTACCACGGGGAGGCTTTGGAGGCGTCGCTTGGCGGCGGCACGCTCGCGCACGCGCTCGTCTTCACCGTCGCCATCCTCATCGGCGCGGTCGTCGCGGGCGTGATGGGGCTCCTCGTCGGCATACCCTCTTTGAGGCTGCGCGGCGACTACCTCGCCATCGTCACGCTCGGCTTCGCCGAGATCATCCGCATCGTCATCCTCAACCTCGACGTGGTCGGCGGCGCCACGGGCTTCAGCGTACCCGGCTCGGTCAGCTTCTTCTGGGTCGGATTGTTCGCCGCCATCACCATCGTCGTCGTCCACAACATCGTCAAGTCCGACACCGGCCGCGCGCTCATCTCCATCCGCGAGGACGAGCTGGCGGCCGAGGCGATGGGCGTCAACACGACGCGCTACAAGGTGCTCGCCTTCGCCATCAGCTCGGCGTTCGCGGGCGTGGCCGGCGTGCTCTTCGGCCACTTCAAGCGGTTTCTGGCGACGCCCGACTTCACCTTCATCAAGAGTTTCGAAGTCATCATCATGATCGTGCTCGGCGGGATGGGCTCGATCACGGGCGCGGTCTTGGGCGCGATAGTCATCACGATTTTGCCGGAGCTGCTGCGGATGCTGCCGTCGGTCGGCGGGTTCAACTTCGCCGACCTGCGGCTCGTCATCTACGCCGCGCTCCTCATAGTCATCATGCTGACGCGCCCGCAGGGGGTGCTGGGCGAGCGCGAGATCGGGCTGCACTGGCTCAGGCGCGCGCAGAAGGTCCCCGAGGGTGACCGGCAGGTGGGCGACGACAAGGGCGTGCCCATCGCGCAGCGCGCGGGCGAGACGGAAGAGGTGGAGAAGAGATGAGCGGCGCACCCGAACTCAGCGACGTGAGGGCGACGAAGGAGGACGGCATCCTCGCCGAGGCCGCGCGCACGGCGCGCTCTGCCGAGAAGGTTGCCGGCGGCGACTCCATCCTGCGCACCGACAAGGCCACGATTCGCTTCGGCGGCCTCGTCGCCGTCAACACGCTCGACATGGCCGTCAGGCCCGGCGAAATCTACGGCCTCATCGGCCCGAACGGCGCGGGCAAGACGACGGTCTTCAACCTCCTGACCGGCGTCTACAAGCCCACCTCGGGCGAGATATATTTTCAGGGGCAGCGCGTGGACGGCCTCCGCCCCTACCAGATTTCGCGCCGCGGCGTCTCGCGCACCTTCCAGAACATACGGCTCTTCCCCGGCATGACGGTGCTTGAGAACGTGATGACGGCCTGCCACCGCCACGCGAACCAGACGCTCCTCGACGCCGTGCTGCGCACGCCGCGCTACGGGCGCGACGAGCGCGAGCACCGCGACTTCTGCATGGAGCTGCTGGAGATTTTCGACCTCGCGCGCTTCAAGGACGAGGGCGGGACTTCGCTGCCTTACGGCAACCAGCGGCGGCTTGAGATCGTGCGGGCGCTGGCGACGCGTCCGCAGCTATTACTCTTAGACGAGCCGGCCGCCGGCATGAACCCTTCGGAGCAGGACGACCTCCTGAATCTGATTCACAAGATACGCGACCGCTTCGGCCTGACCATCCTGCTCGTTGAGCACAACATGAAGGTCGTCATGGGCGTCTGCGAGCGCATACAGGTCGTGGACTACGGCAAGTCCATCGCCCTCGGCCTCCCCCACGAAATCCGCAACGACCCGAAGGTCATCGAAGCGTACTTAGGAGACTAGAAGTCAGGAGTCAGGAGTCGGGAGTCAGAATGGAAAGGCCGAGACCGTTTTTATTCTGACTCCCGACTCCCGACTCCTGACTCCTGAGCCATGCTTACAATCGAAAATATCTCAGTCGGTTACGGGGCCATCCGGGCGCTGAAGGGCGTGTCGATGCACGTCGAGCAGGGCGAGGTGGTGACGCTCATCGGCGCCAACGGCGCGGGGAAGACGACGACGCTGCGCACCATCACGGGGCTGCTCTCGCCGACGGAGGGGCGCATCCTCTTCGAGGGGCAGGAGATTAGCGGCAAGCCGACGCACCAGCTCGTCGCGCGCGGCATCTCGATGTCGCCCGAGGGGCGCGGCGTCTTCGCCAACCTCACCGTGCGCGAGAACCTGATGATGGGCGCCTACCTCAAGAAGAACAAGGCCGAGATCAACGAGGACTTGGAGCGCGGCTTCCGCATGTTCAAGCGCCTGAAGGAGCGCGAGTCGCAGAAGGCCGGCACGCTCTCGGGCGGCGAGCAGCAGATGCTGGCGATGGCGCGCGCGCTGATGTCGCGCCCGCGCCTGCTCCTGTTGGACGAGCCCTCGCTGGGGCTGGCTCCGCTCGTCGTCCACACCATCTTCGAGGCCATCGACGAGATACGCGGCGAGGGCACGACCATCCTCCTCGTCGAGCAGAACGCGCACGCCGCGCTCAAACACTCCGACCGCGCCTACGTGCTTGAGACCGGCCGCATCGTGATGGAAGGCCCCTCCAAAGAACTCGCCGCCGACCCGCGCATCAAGGAAGCCTACCTCGGCGAGTGAGGCGCCGCCGCCTCGCTCGCCTTCGAGACTCTTTCTCCGAAGCCGATGAAAAGGGGAGTGACCAAAGTACTGCTGCCGACGTTGGCGGCGGGGCTCGCCGGGGCCTGCGCGCTCCCGTCTGTTCAGGCGTTCGCGGCCGGCGGCGAGACGGCGCACGCGGGGGAGGCGGCGGGGCACGGGCTCGACCCCTTCGTGCTCGCGGGGCTCGCGCTCATCTTCGTCGTGGCGAAGGCCGGCGGCGAGCTGTTCGAGCGGGCGGGCCAGCCCGCGGTGTTGGGCGAGCTGGTCGCCGGGATGT
This sequence comes from Pyrinomonadaceae bacterium, assembly GCA_040510435.1. Taxonomy (GTDB): domain Bacteria; phylum Acidobacteriota; class Blastocatellia; order Pyrinomonadales; family Pyrinomonadaceae; genus QHXN01. The sequence continues at coordinate 5,820 of JBEVJD010000345.1, forward strand.
GCGTGGGCGCGCTCGCGCTCGCGGGCGTCGGCGGGGTCGAGACGCTGCGCACGCACGCCGTCATCAGCGCGCTGGCGGAGATCGGCGTCATCATCCTTCTGTTCGAGGTCGGGCTCGAATCGAACCTCTCGGACATGCTCGAAGTCGGGTGGTCTTCGCTGCTCGTGGCGGTGGCGGGCGTCGTCGTGCCGTTCTTCCTCGGCTGGGGCGTCTCGGCCTACTTCCTGCCGGAGGAGGCGACGCTCGGCCACATCTTCATCGGCGCGACGCTGTGCGCGACCTCGGTCGGCATCACCGCCCGCGTGCTGCGCGACATGGGGCGGCTGCGGACGCGCGAGTCGCGCATTATCCTCGGCGCGGCCGTCATCGACGACGTGATGGGGCTGCTCATCCTCGCGGTCGTCGCGGGGGCCATCCGCGCTTCGGCCGCGGGCGGCGCACTCGCGTTTGTTGACGTGGCGTTGATCGCGGGCAAGTCGGTCGCCTTCCTCGTCGGGGCGCTCCTCGTCGGCCACTTCGTCGTGCCGCACCTGTTCCGCGGCGCGGGGCGCTTCGAGTCGCGCGGAGTGCTGCTGACGTTGTCGCTGGCCTTCTGCTTCCTCCTCGCGTGGGCGGCGGCGGCGGTCGGCCTCGCACCCATCGTCGGCGCGTTCGCCGCGGGGCTCGTGCTCGACGAGGCGCACTTCGAAGCCTTCAACCGGCGCGGCGAACTGAAGCTCGAAGACCTGCTCGCGCCCGTGAGCGCCGTGCTCGTCCCCGTCTTCTTCGTGCAGATGGGGATGAGGGTTGACCTCGGCGCGTTCGCGCGCTGGGAGCTGCTGGGCTTCGCGGCGGTGCTGACCGCGGCGGCCGTCGTCGGCAAACAGGTCTGCTCGCTCGCGGTCGTCGAGCGCGGCGTCAACCGGCTCGCCGTGGGCTTAGGGATGATCCCGCGCGGCGAGGTCGGCTTAATCTTCGCCGGCATCGGCGCGTCGCTCATGCTGCCGAACGCGCAGGGCGTGTCCGAGCCCGTCATCGGCCCCGCGACCTTCGGCGCGGTCGTCATCATGGTCATCGTCACGACGCTGTTGACGCCGCCCGCGCTCAAGTGGTCGCTCGGGCGCACGCGGCCCGCGCCCGAGCCGGGGCAGGCCGAGGCGGTCGCCGAAGTGGGCGAAGACGCGGCGCGCCGCACAGAGCAGTGAGAGTCCATTTGGAAAGCCCCGGAGAGGCGGGATGTTTATAGCTTCGGCTTTAACTGAATCCGAGCCCTGTCAGGGGCGACATAAACATGTCGCTCCTCCGGAGCTTAAGCGTTGACAGTAAGCATTGAGCTATAAACATCCCGCCCCTCCGGGGCGAAGATTTCTCGAATAGGCTCTGAGTGCCACGCCGGCCGCCGGGGCGTATGATGTCCGAGGTGTTGATTCGTAAGACATGCAGGGCCGTGCTCGCGTCGCTGCTCGCGCTGTGCGCTGTGCTGGCCGCGCCGGGCTGCCGGCGGCAGGACGCGCGCGTGGTCGAGTCGCCGCCGCCCGAGCGCGTGCGCCTCGGCGCCTTCATGTCTCTGACGGGCGACACGGCGCAGTACGGCATCTCGGCTCTCAACGGCATCCGCATGGCCGTGGACGAGGCGAACGCCGCGGGCGGGCTCAAGCGGCGTCGCATCGATCTGGTCGTGCGTGACACGCGCTCCGACGCGGTCGAGACCGGGCTCGTCGTCGAAAGGCTCGCGCGCGACGAGCGCGTCCACGCGCTCCTGGGTGAAGTGGTCAGCTCGCGCTCGCTCGCCGCGGCGCGCGTGGCGCAGCGCGAGCAGGTGCCGATGCTCACGCCCTCGGCCACGAGCCCCGAGGTGACGCAGGTCGGCGACTACATCTTCCGCAGTTGCTACACGGACACCTTCCAGGGCGTGGCGCTCGCGCGGTTCGCCATCGGGAGCCTCGGCGCCCGGCGCGCCGCGCTGCTCGTTGACCGCGACCAGCGCTACTCGGTCGAGCTGGCGCGACTCATCCGCGAGGACTTCGAGGGTCGCGGCGGCGCGGTCGTCGCCGTGCAGGAGTATCCCGGCGGCGAGTCGGACTTCTCCGTGCAGCTCGCGGAGATAGGCGCGGCGCAGCCGGACGTGATCTTCGTCCCCGGTTATTATTCTGAGGTCGGGCTGATCGCGCGGCAGGCTCGGACGCTCGGGCTGAACGTGCCGCTCGTCGGCGGCGACGGCTGGGACTCGCCGCGCCTCATGCAGATGGGAGGGGAGGCGCTCGCGGGCGACTTCTTCACCACACACTTCTCGGCCGAAGACCCCGACCCGCAGGTGCAGCGCTTCGTCGCGGACTACCGGCGGCTCTTCGGCTCGCCGCCCGACTCCTTCTCGGCCACGGCCTACGACGCCGCGCGCATCATGCTCGCCGCCATCGAGCGCGCGCCCGCGCTCGAACGCGCGGCCGTCCGCGACTCGCTCGCGGCGACCACGGGTTTCCCCGGCGTCACCGGCTCCGTCACCTTCAACCCCGAGCGCAACGCCATCAAGCCCATCGTCGTCGTCCGCATCGGAGCCGGCGGACGCCAGACGGTCGAGGGCCACGTCACGCCCGAGGACGTGGCGCCGCCGCCCGCCACGCCCTCGCCGACACCGACGCCCCGGCGCGGCCGCGGCCGCAGACGCGGCTGAGCCACGCCGCCGCGCGTGAAACTCAGCGCAGGTCTCCGGGGAATTTGAGCGTGAAGCTCACGGCCTTCGATTCCCGCGCGCCGACGCTCACCTTCGTCCTCGCCTCCTTAAACTTCTCATGCCAGACGACGACCTCGTAGTCGCCCGGCGGCAACGACTCGATGATGAACGAGCCGTTGCGGCCGGTCACGGCGTAGAAGGGGTGGGGCAGTACGGCGACGTAGCCGCGCTCCCAGGGGTGCTGGCGGCACGTGACGACGAAGGGCGGTTCGGGCTCCTTGAAGAGAATCTGGAAGCCGCCACCGGGGGCGAGGGCCTGGTTGTAGAGCGGGTTCACCTTCGTCTGAAAACGATAGTTGTGGGCCGTCCGGTCGTTGTTCTGCACGTGGAGGGTCTGGCCGGCCTGCATGCCGAGCACGTGCGGCACCGTGCGGCAGCGGCGCCGCCCGAGCGCCGGCACCCACGGCCGCGGCTCGAACTTCTGTGCGTCGAGCGCGGCCGACTCGACGTAGACCAGCGCGTTGGCGAGCCGGCCGCGCTCGACGACGATGTCGTCCACCGGCGCGCCGCCCCTGTTCTGTGAGGCGCAGAAGGCATCGGCCTCCATCGAGATCAGGGGCCGGGGCGGCACCGCGCCCTCGACGTTGACGACGCCTTCGAGCGTGCTCTCCTCGCCCGTCGGTTGGTAAAAGGTCTGGGTCTGTTCCTGTGGTCGAATGTCAGGCGCTTCCGAAAACCCGCGCGCGCCGTGCGCGAGCACCGCGAACAGAACCGCGGCAGAGAGCGCCGCCCGAAGGAGTGCGTACCGAGTCATTCTCATCCTTTCAGTCGCCGCGCGTGCCGAGCGACGCGCGCGCGGCGGCCAAAGCCTCGCGCACGCGCTCGGGCGAGGTGCCGCCGGTCTGCGACTTCGTCCCGAGCGTCCGTTCGAGCGAGAGCGCTTCGTACACGTCCTCTGAGACGAGCGGCGAGAACTCCTGCAACTCCTCAAGCTCAAGCTCGTGCAGCTCCAACCCCTTCGAGAGCGCGTAAAGAACCATGCGCCCGGCCGCCTCGTGCGCCTCGCGGAAGGGCTGGCCGCGCCGGACGAGATAGTCGGCCATCTCGGTCGCGTTCATGTAGCCGACCGACGCCGCGTCGCGCGCGCGCGCCTCGCGTAGCCTTACGTTGCGGAGCACGGTCGCCGTCACCTCAAGCGACTCGCGCACGGTGTCGGCCGTGTCGAAGACGGCCTCCTTGTCCTCCTGCATGTCCTTGTTGTAGGTGAGCGGCAGCCCCTTGATGATCGTTAGCAGCGCGAGGGCGTGGCCGTAGACGCGGCCGGTCTTGCCGCGCACAAGCTCCAACGCGTCCGGGTTCTTCTTCTGCGGCATCAGGCTCGACCCCGTCGCCACCGCGTCGGACAGCTCGACGAACCCGAACTCCGTCGTCGCGTAGATGATTAAGTCTTCGGCCAGGCGCGAGAGGTGCGCCATCACGAGCGCGCCGGCGGCGGCGAACTCGACGCAGAAGTCGCGGTCGCTCACGGCGTCGAGGCTGTTGCGCGAGACCGAGTCGAAGCCCAGTTCTTGCGCGACCAGCTCGCGGTTGATGGGGTGACTCGTCCCGGCGAGCGCGGCCGAGCCGAGCGGCATGACGTTCGTCCGCCGCCGCGCGTCAGACAGGCGCTCGCGGTCGCGCGCGAGCATCTCGAAGTAGGCGAGGCACCAGTGAGCGAACATGACGGGCTGCGCGCGTTGCAGGTGTGTGTAGCCGGGCAGCACGGCGTCGGCGTGCGCGTTGGCGAGGTCTAAGAGCGCCGACTGCACGCCGCGCAGGGCTTCGGCGCAACGGTCGATCTCGTCTCGCAGCCACAGGCGGAGCGCCGTCGCCACCTGATCGTTGCGGCTGCGGCCGGTGTGGAGCCTGCGCCCCGCGTCGCCGACCAGCTCAATCAGGCGCGTCTCGATGAACGAGTGCACGTCCTCGGTCTCTGCATCGGCGAAGAACGCCTCGCCCTCCGCTTCGGCGCGCGCGAGCATCCTGCGCAGGGACGCGCTGACGGCCGACGCCTCTTCGTCACTCAGCACGCCGGCCGCGCGCAACCCCTCTCCGTGCGCGAGGCTCCCGCGCACGTCCGCCTCGAACAGCCGCCGGTCGAAACCGAACGAGCGGTTGTAGCGCGCGAACCCCGGGTCAATCTTCCCCGTGAAGCGCCCGCCCCAAAGCTTTTTCTCTTCACCCATCTGTCGTCCTCCCACCCGCGATTCTACACAAAAGCGCGCCGCACGTGCCCTTTCACACGAAGTTACTGACGGAGGGCGCGCGCCGCCCGCCGGAGCCGGCCGCCGTAATTCGCGGCAGGACAGAATCTTCCCCGGCGTGATAAATTCGACCCGTCTCACGCAGGTCTCTAACATGAGGGCGCATGCGGCGGCATCGCGGGGGCCGCGGTGCGCGCCGCATCTTCGGTGAAGGCGTTCACAACACCCCGGTCGCCTGCTTCCGGCGGTGACCCGCGCCGGCCCGCGCCGGCTTCTGCGTAGAAGCCGGACGGCCGCCGGCCGCCATCCGCGGAGACTCATATGCCGAACGAGAATCAGTACGACCTCTTCATCTCCTACAGCAGCGCTGACAGGCCGTGGGCGCAAAAGCTGTTCGACGACCTCCGCGCCAGGGGCGTGAATCCTTACTTCGACCGGGAGCGCCTGGACGTGGGCCGCCCCTGGGAGACGCAGTTGGCACAGGCCGTGCGGGGTTCAAAAAGTCTGGTGGTGCTCTGGTCGGGCAACGCCGAGAAGTCGAGTTGGGTGCGGCGGGAGATGGGGACGTTCGAGGCCGCGATTGACCCTCAAGGCATTAACGAATTCCCGCCCGACCGGCACTACTTCATCCTCGTGCTCGAAGGCGACAACGACGCCTACGGGAGCATTCAAAAGCTGACCGCGCTCAGGGAGGCCGACGCGTACGGCGGCGGCGTGGCCGGGTTGGCCGGCGAACGGGCGGCCGCCTGGAGAACGTCCGTCAACGCCATCGCCGACACGATCAAGCGGAAGGATTCGGCGCTCCTCATGCCGAGGGCCGTCGTCACCATGCTCGACGCCGAATTCCGGCAGCTCGAATTGCGGCGCCCAGCGGATGTGGACACCATCGTCACAAACCTCGGCCTCCCCGGCCGCGGCGACTTGCAGAAGTGCTACGGCGCGACCCGGGAAGACTGGAAACCCTTCAACAGTGTCCGCCCGATCCGAGACATCCTCGACGACCTGAAAAACGCCATCAACGCGAAGCTCGGCGCGACGCAAATCCGCTGGGAGCCGGTGGACTTGCTATCCGGGACTGAGAAGGAGGCGGGCATCGAGGCCGGCAAGCTCCTGAACAAACCCTCGGTCGTCGTCATCGACCCGGTCTCGCTCTACCACGAAGAGATTTACCGGCGGTTCCAGTTCCTGAACAAGTGTTTCGCGAGCGACACGGCGGTGGTCATGGTGCTGACGCCTTTCAGCGTCTCGCCGTCCACGGCCTACCTGCGGGATATGGTGCGGGAGATCGGGAGGCCGCTGTTCGAACCCTACTACGACCCGTCGGAACAGCTCACCGAGCACTTCGCGCACTGCGGGATCGACATCAGCGACGAGACTGAGATTCAGCGGTTCCTGCACTACCACTACTCCATGAGCCAGCGCGCGCGCAGGTCGCAGACGAAGTCCGTCCCTTTCACCAGCGACTAGGGGTCGCGAACATGATCTACACTTTCTACTCCTACAAAGGCGGGGTCGGTCGTTCGATGGCGGTGGCGAACGTGGCCGAGTGGTTCTACCTCCGCGGGCTGCGCGTCGCCATCATCGACTGGGACCTGGAGGCGCCCGGGCTGGAGTCGTTCTTCTTCACCTCGCCGCCCCAGCTCGCGGAGGTTCATTCCCAACTCGGGCTGATGGACGCCCTGCTGACTTACAGGCGGCAATACCTGCGCCTGCTGCCCCCGCCGCTCAAGCGCGTCGAGCGCGCGGCGGCGGTGGGGGATGCGATGCTCGACCGGCCCGATGTCCCGCGCCCCCCGAGCTGGCCCGAGTCGCCCGCTGAGGAGGCTGAAGAGAGGGAGTTCATCTCGATCCTGCGGGACAACCTGCCGCCGCTGTCAGATTTTCTCTACCCGGTACACGCGCCGCAGACGGCCTCGGACGGGCGGCCGTCGGGGGCGCTGTGGCTGCTGTCCTCCGGGTGGAGGGCGGGGGAGCAGTTCTCGGTCTACGCGCAGTCCGTGCAGAGCTTCGACTGGACTGATTTTTACAAATCGTTTCAGGGCGCGACCTACTTCGAGTGGATGCGGGAGCAGCTCAGCGGCGTGGCGGACGTGGTGCTGATCGACAGCCGCACGGGCGTCACCGAGATGGGCGGCGTCTGCACGCGGCAGCTCGCGGACGCGGTGGTCTCCTTCTGCGTCCCCAACGACCAGAACCTCTCGGGCGTGGTCAGGATGATCCGGTCTTTCGTCCGAGACGACGTGACGGAAGAGCGCCAGAAGCATGGGCACCCGCCGCCGCAGATCGTGGTCGTCCCCGCGCGCATCGAGAACACCGAGCACGACCTCCGGCAGAAGTTCAAGTCCGATTTCAGGCGGGCGCTGCTGGAGGTGGAGACCTGCAAGCTCGACCCCGAGGCGTTGTGGAAGCTCCGCATCCCCTACATCCCCAACTACGCCTACGCCGAGAAACTCGCCATCGGGGACGAGGCCGCGAGCGAGGAGCTGGTCGAGGCTTACGAGAAGCTGGCGGCCTACCTGGCGACGCTGGCGCTCAAAGATTCCGCGTGGACGCAGCGCACCGAGAAGGCGCGGCAAGACCGCCTGAGCATCGCATCGGAGCGGGTGCTGGGGAGGATTCTGCCGCGCTCCGGCGTGCTCATCGCCTACGCCCCGAGCGACGGCGCGGAGTTGGCGAGTCGCGTGCGCGTCGAGCTGGAAAGGCTCGGCATCCACGTCTGGCGGGAGCCCGCGCAGTTGGAGCCCGGCCGCGAATGGTGGCCGCACGTCGCGGAGGCTTTGGGGCAGGTCGAATTCCTCCTGCTCATCGCCACGCCGGATGCGCTGCGGTCGCGTCTGCTGAACAGAGAGTGGCGCTACGCGCGGCAGCAGGGCGTCTGCATCCTCCCCATCAAAGGCGCGCCCGGACTCGACCACGACGCCCTGCCGCGGTGGCTGCGCAACCAGCGATTTTACGACCCCGGGCGCGGGCCGGAGTTCACCTCCGCCCCCGACTGGAAGCTGCTCGTCAACGACCTGCACACGCGTTGCCACGCCCCGCGCGTGCCCTTCATGGCCGAGGAGCTGCCGGAAGACTTCGTGGCGCGCCCGGCCGAGACCGAGCGCCTCCTCGCGCTCTTCCTCGAAGGGAAGCGCCACGAGCCGGTGGCGGCGACGGTGGCGCTCTGCGGCGCGGGCGGTTACGGCAAGACCACCCTCGCCCGCGCGCTGTGTCACGACGAGCGGATTCAGGACGCGTTCGCCGACGGCATCCTGTGGACGACGCTCGGCGAGAGCCCCGGCGACTTGACGGCGAGGGTCGAGGACTTGATCTACGTGCTCAGCGGCGAGCGCCCCGCCCTCTCCGGGCTCGACGCGGCGGCGAACCGTCTGGCCGAACTGCTCGCCGACCGAGACGTACTCGTCGTCATCGACGACGTGTGGAACCGCGAGCACCTGCGCCCCTTCACCGTGGGCGGGCAGCGTTGCGCCTGCCTCATCACGACGCGCCACCACGACGCGCTCCCGCGGCGGGCCGTGCGGGTTGAGGTGGACGCGATGCGGCAGGGCGAGGCGGTCGCGCTCCTCGGCGCGGGGCTGCCCGCGGGCGGCGAGGCCGACCTGCGCCGGCTCGCCGCGCGCCTCGGCGAGTGGCCGCTGCTCCTCAAACTTGCCGGCGGGGCGCTGCGCGACCGCGTGACCGGCGCGGGGCAGCCTCTCGCCGACGCCATCGACTACGCCAACAAGGCGCTCGACCGGCGCGGTCTGACCTTCTTCGACGCGCGCGACCCCGTCTCGCGCGAGCAGGCCGTGAGCCTGACGCTCGGCCACAGCGTCCAGGTCTTGAACGAGACCGAGCGCGAGCGCTTCGGCGAGCTGGCGATCTTCCCGGAGGACGCCGACGTTCCGCTGGCGACCCTGGCGACGCTCTGGGGCGTGACCGGCGATTTCGACGAGTTCGACACAGAGGAGCTGTGCGAGAGGCTCGCGCGCTCCTCGCTCCTGCTCCGCTTCGACCCGTCGGCGCGGGTCATCCGCCTCCACGACGTGGTGCGGGCCTACCTGCTCACCTTGCTGCCGGCCGGGCATCTCTCACTGCTCCACCGGCAGTTGCTAGACGCATACCGCCCGACCACCCCGGTCGAGCCGTCGGCGACGGCGTGGGCCGCGTTATCACCCGAGGAGCCTTACCTCTGGGATCATTTAGCCTTTCATCTGCTGGAGGCCGGGCGTGGGGAAGAGTTAGTTGAGACGGTCTTGGAGCTGCATTACCTGGTGGAAAAAACTCATCTACGCGGCACGCGGGCGGCCGAGGCAGACCTCTCGGCCGCGCTGTCTCAGGCTCCTCAAAACCACGAGCTGACCGCGCTCCTGCGCGAGTTCTCCCGGTCGTCGCACATCTTCTCCCGCGGCCTGTCGCGCGATGAGTTGGCGGCGACGCTCCACAGCCGTCTAGAGCATGCTCTGGAACTGGGCATCCGCACATTGATGTTCAGGCTCACGTTGCGTGTGCCCTACCTTGAGCCCTGGCGCCCTCTGCCCGACCTGCCGGCCCCGGCGTTGGTACGCACGCTCGCGGGTCATACGAGCCGCGTGAACGGCTGCGCCTTCGGCGCGGACGGCTCGTTCGTCGTCTCCGCCTCCGACGATAACACCCTCAAAGTTTGGGACGCCCCGAGCGGCTCCGTGCGATTCACGCTCGCCGGGCACGCACAGGGCGTGGCGGCCTGCGCCGTCAGCCCCGACGGCTCCTTCATCGTCTCCGCCTCCGACGATAGGACTTTGAAAGTTTGGGACTCGTGGAGCGGCGAAATGTGTATGACCTTGCGGGGGCATACGGACGGCGTGACGGCCTGCGCCTTCAGCCCGGACGGCTCCTTCATCGTCTCCGCTTCCAGAGATAAGACGTTGAAGGTCTGGGGCGCCGCGAGCGGAACGGAGCGCCTGACGCTCGAAGGGCACACGGACGGCGTGGCGGGCTGTGCCATCAGCCCGGACGGCTCCTTCATCGCCTCGGTCTCGGCCGACCGGACGCTCAGAGTTTGGGACGCGCAGAGCGGCGCCGTGTCGTATATCACCACGTGGGACGGCAGCCTGAATGGCTGCGCGTTCAGCCCCGACGGCTCGGTCGTCGTCTCTGCTTCGAGCGACCGGACGCTCAAGGTGTTGGACGTGAAGGAGCGGGCCGCGGGGGTCGTCTTAAAGGGGCATGTGAACCGTGTGAACGGCTGCGCCGTCAGCCCGGACAACTCTTTCGTCGTCTCCGCTGCGAGCGACCAGACGCTGAAGGTGTGGCACCTGAAGCGCGGGACTGAGGTGGGGACGCTCAAGGGGCACACGGCCTGGGTGAGAGCGTGTGCCGTCAGCCCGGACGGGGCGCAGATCGTCTCCGGCTCCAATGATCGGACGTTAAAAATCTGGGACGCCCGGGGACGGATTGAGCCATCGCCGCCGGGCGGGCACACGGCCTGGGTGAGGGGATGCGTCGTCAGCCGCGACGGGACGCTTCTCGCCTCCGTCTCTGACGACCGGACGTTGAAGATGTGGCGCGTCGAGTCCGGCGAAGAACTATTTACGTTGAAAGGACACAAATCCTCCGTGAGAGATTGCGCCGTCAACGCGGCTGGCTCTCTCATCGTCACCGCCTCGTCCGACCGGAAGCTTATGGTCGTAACACGGGACGGTATTCTGACTCTGAGCGGACACACAAACACGGTCAACGGCTGTGCGCTCAGCCCGGACGACTCCTTCATCGTCTCGGCTTCGTCGGACTTGACGCTGAAAGTCTGGGACGTGCTCGCCGGTGAAAAACGACTGACCCTCAGCGGTCACGCGGACGCCGTGAACGCATGTGCGATCAGCCCCGACGGCGCCTCCATCCTCTCCGCCTCGGCCGACCACACTCTCAAGGTGTGGGACGCCAAGAGTGGCAGACTAATCCGTTCGCTCTCGGGACATACGGGCCCGGTGAACGACTGCGCCATCAGTCCGAACGGGACTTTCGTGGTCTCGGCCGCGTCCGACCGGACGCTGAAACTGTGGGACGCCGCGAGCGGCAGGTTGCTCGGCGCGCTTGAGGGGCACGCAGACACGGTGGGCGGCTGCGCGATCAGCCCGGATAACGCTTTCGTAACTTCCGTCTCCTGGGACAGGACGCTGAAGGTCTGGGACGTTCGCAGCGGCAAATGCCTCACCACCTTCTTCGCCGAGGGCGTGCTCCTCGATTGCGCCTGGCTCCCGGACGGACACCACCTGGTGGCCGTCGGCGGGGGCGGTATTTACTGGCTAAACCTCATGCCTGACTTGAACCGCTGACGCGGTAAGAACTTCCCGGCAACAGGCGGATGACGGGGGGCGTGGGCGCCCCAACAAAGCGCCCCCCCCCCCCCGCCGGGGGCCCCCCCTAAACAAAACCAATAAGGGCACCTAAAGGGG
>JBEVJD010000346.1:0-6102 GCA_040510435.1 Pyrinomonadaceae bacterium
TCTCGTAGTCGCCGTCGAACTCGTTGAGTTTGCCGAGCCAGTGGTTGAAGCCGGTCAGGTCGGAGTCGGGCGCTTCGTCGGGGTTGCGGCGCAGGTAGCCGAAGTACTGCATGAGGACGAAGGCGCGGTTGAACTCCTGCTTGTGGAACTGCCCGTCCTCGATGACCTCGGCCAGCACCTCGGCGCGCGTGGCGCCCGCGGAGAGTTTCGCCAGCAGCTCCTCGCGGCGCGCCTCGCTGAGCGTCACGCCCATGTTCTCGTAGAGCATCTGGACGTACCACCAGTCGGTGAAGCCCTCGAAGCGCTGCACGAACTCGGGGCGCTGCGTCCACTCTTCGAGGAACGCGCGCTTGTTCGCCGCGAGCCGCGCCTCCCAGTTCTCGCCCCCGACCACGACACCGTCGCCCACCATGCGCGAGTCGAGCATGAACTCGCCGACGCGCGTCGGCACGCGCCCGAACGTGGCGCGGTAGAGGCGGTAGACGAGGAAGCCCGTCTCCTTGAACTCAATCGAGAGGAAGAAGGCGGCCGAGACGCTGATGCGCCGCGCCTCGCGGCACGCGGCGTCCGTGCCGCACTTCTTGATCTCGTCCGTCCAGAACTTGAGCCCCGGCGCGTCTGCCTCGCGGCTGAAGAAGTCGCGGTACTGCTCGCGGACGAAGAACTCGTCGTTGTCGATGGGGTTGGGCTGCGAGGCGACCGTGTCGTTGTCGTTGATCGTCACCGAGGCGGTCGCCGCGTCGCCCGCGACCGCGCCGCCGAACGGCGTCAGCGTGAGCATGAACCGCTCCGAGCCTTCGACGAAGGCGTCGTCCGTGATGAAGAGCGTGAAGGTCTTCGTCGTCTCGCCCGGCGCGAAGGTGACGAGGCCAATCGAGGCGACGAAGTCCGAGCCGAGCTTCGCCGTGTCGCCGTGCCCCTCGTAGACGACCGAAGCCGCGGCCGAGGTGTCGCCCTCGCGCGTGACCGTGAAGGTGACGGCGGCGGCGCCGCCCTCGGTCACGGTGTAGCTCGTCGCCCCGAAGCCGACGACCGACTGGAGCGTCGCGGCGAAGTCGGCGACCCCGTCTGAGGTCAGCCCCCTGAACGTCGCCGACGCGGGGGAGAAGCCGTAGTTCTTCTTCGCGGGCGTGACCGTGTAGTCGCCGCCCGCGGGCACCGTGAACGAGTAGGAGCCGTCCGCGCCGGTCGTCGCCTTGCCGGCCTGCGCGCCCGCGAGGACTAACTCGACGCCCGCGAGCGGCGCGCCCTTCTCCGTGACGCGGCCCGAGACGAGGCGGCTGACGGTCGTCGCCGCGAACGTCGCGCCCGCGTCGGCCGAGAGGTCTTCGAAGCTCCGCGACGCGGGCGCGAAGGTGTGGTGCGCGAGCGCGGGCGTCACGGTGTAGTTGCCGCCGGCCGGCAGGCTGGCGAACGAGAAGTTGCCCTGCGCGTCGGTCGTCGTCGTGCCCGATTGCGAGCCCGAGAGCGTCAGGGTCACGCCGGGGACGCCCGCGTCATTCGCGTATGCGACGCGCCCCGAGATGGCGTAGCGGTTGAGCGTCGCCTCGAAGTCGGCCGTCTGCGCCGACGAGAGGTTGTTGAAGCTCCGCGACGGCGGGGCGAACGTGTAGTGCTTCTTCGCGGGCGTGACGGTGTAGCTGCCTTCGGCCGCGACGGTGAAGGAGTACGCGCCGTTGGAGTCCGTCGTGGCCGTCCCGGACTTCGAGCCCGAGAGCGTGACGTTGACTCCGGCGAGACCGCTGCCGCCGGAGGTGACGCGACCCGCGAGCGTGTAGTCGGCGAGCGTGCCGGTAAAGTTGTTGCCCGCGGAGTCGGCGCCGAGGTCGTTGACGGCGACGCTCGCGGGGCTGAACGTGTAGTTCGCCCTCGCGGCCGTCAACGTGTAGCTGCCGCCGGCCGGCAGGTTGGCGAAGGAGTAGTTGCCCTGCGCGTCGGTCGTCGTCGTGCCCGACTGTGAGCCCGTGAGCGTCACGGTCGCGCCCTGAATGCCCGCGTTGTTCTTGTCGGCGACGCGGCCGGAGACGTTGTGCCGGTTGATGGTCGCGGCGAAGTCGGCGGTCTGGTTGCCGCCGAGATTCGCGAAGGTCGCAGAGCCCGGCGCGAAGGTGTAGTTCCTGAGCGCGGGCGTGACGGTGTAGCTCCCTTCGGCCGGCACGGTGAAGGAGTAGTTGCCCTGCGCGTCGGTCGTCAACGTGCCAGACTTCGAACCGGAGAGCGTGACGGTGACGCCCGCGAGACCGCTGGCGCCCGAGGTGACGCGGCCGCGCACGGTGTAGTCGAGGAGCGTCGCCGTGAAGTTAATCGTCTGGTCGGAGCCGAGGTCGTTGACGGGGACGCTGACGGGGCTGAAAGAGTAGTTCGCCTTCGAGGCCGTGACGGTGTAGTTGCCGCCGGCCAGGAGGTTCGTCAGCGAGAAGTTGCCCTGCGCGTCCGTGGTCGCGTTGACCGTCAGCGAGCCCGTGAGCGCGACGCCCACGCCCGCGAGTCCGGCGTTGTTCTTGTCCACGACGCGCCCGGTGAGCTTGTGCCGGTTGAGCGTCCCCTCGAAGTTGACGGTCTGCGCCGAGGTCGGGTTGTTGACGGTCAGCGACGGCGGCGCGAACGTGTAGTGCTTGAGCGCGGCCGTGACGGTGTAGCTGCCCTCGGACGTGACGGTGAAGGCGTAGTTGCCGTTGGAGTCCGTCGTGGCCGTGCCCGACTTCGAGCCCGAGAGCGTGACGAGCACGCCCGCGAGACTGCTGCCGCCGGAGGTGACGCGACCCGCGAGCGCGACGTTCGAGGGCGTGACGGTGAAGTCGGCCGACTGGTCTGCGCCGAGGTCTGTGAAACTCCTCGACGCGGGGGCCAGGTCGTAGCCGGACTTCGACGGCGTGACGATGTAGGCGGCGCCCGCGGGCAGGTTCGCGAAGTTGTAGAGGCCGTTCGAGTCGGTCGTCGTCGCGCCCGCCTGCCCGCCCGAGAGCGTGACGGTGACGCCTGACATCGCGGCGCCCGTCGAACGCTTGACGCTGCCGCTGATGCGGTGGCGGTTGAGCGTCGCAACGAAGTCGGCCGTCTGGTTGGAGGCGACGCCGGTGAAGGTCGCGCTCGCGCGGTCGAACGTGTAGTGCGTCTTCGAGGGCGCGACCGCGTAGTCGCCGTGGATGGGGACGTTGAAGGAGTAAGCGCCGTTCGAGTCGGTCGTGGCCGTCTCAGACTTCGAGCCCGAGAGCGTGACGGCGACGCCCGAGAGCCCCGCGCCGCCCGCGGCGGTGACGCGCCCCGCAATCTTGTAGTTGGTCGGGACGGCGACGATGATGGTGCTGGCGTCGCTCGTCAGGTTGCCGAAAGTCCTCGCGGCGGGGTTGTACGTGTAGCCGACGCGCTTCGCGGGCGTGACCGTGTAGTTGCCGCCGCGCGGCAGGTCTGCGAAGAGGAAGTTGCCCTGCGCGTCGGTCGTGGCCGTGCCTGACTTCGAGCCCGTGAGCGCGAGCGCGACCCCGGCCACGGGGTTGTTGCTCGTGTCGAGCACGCGCCCCGCGAGGGTGTGGAAGAGCGACGCGCCGACGAAGTTGGCCGTCTTGTTCCCGTCGAGGTTCGTGAAGAACTGCGAAGGGGCGTTGAACGTGTGGCGCGTGCTCGACGCCGTGACGGTGAAGTTGCGGCCGAAGGCGAGGTTCGCGAGCGTGTAGTTGCCGTTCGAGTCTGTGGTGGCCGTGCCGGCCTGCGCGCCCGAGAGCGTCACAGTGGCCCCCTGGATGGCGCGGCCGAGCTCGTCCGTCAGCCGGCCGCCGATGGAGTAGCGGCTGACCAGCGCGTTGAAGTCGAAGGTCTGGTCGCCCGCGGGGAGCGTGAACGTGCGCGCGGGCGTGTTGAAGGTGTACTGGGGCTTGGTGCCCGCCGTGACGGTGTAGGAGCCGCTGGTCGGCAGTCGGCCGAAGCGGTACGAGCCGTCGGCGCCGGTGGTGGTCGTTGCCGCCTGCGAGCCCGAGAGCGTGACGGTGACGCCCGCAATCGTCTGCCCCGTGTCGTCAATCGCGCGCCCCGTGATGGCGAACGTCGCCGCCGGGCTCGTGGCGAGGTAGGCCGCGAGCGCCGCGCGCTGCGTCGTGAGGCAGGGGGCGTTCGCGGCGCAGTCGAGGAGCCTGCGCGACCAGTAGTAGTGCGCCGCCGCGTCGGGCTCGCGCCCGAGCGCCGACTCGAAGCGCGTGCGGACGTAGAGCACGGGGTCGTCGTCCGGCGTCGCCGGGTCGAGCACGACGGTCTGCGCCGCCGCCGACGCGAGGTCGTTGTAGACGGAGTCGATGACGGTGAGGCGCGTGGTCAGGTAGTCGGCGCGAATACGCGAGGCCGACTTCTCCGTCGTGATGCGGTCGATGATGGCGTCCTGCGCGTCGTAGACGTGGACGGCGGAGTCGGCGCGGTCGGCCCAGGTGTAGAGCCCGTCCTCGACCAACACCTGGCGCGTGCTGGAGATGTAGTGCGCCGTCTGCCAGAAGTTCGAGACGTTGACGTAGAGGCCGGTGGCGTAGAAGAGGTCGATGGGGACGACCGGGTTCTGCCAGCGCGCGGGCTGGACGGTGATGCCCTGCCAGACGCCTTCGTCGAGCATGGTGCGGCGCAGGATGACCTCGCGCCGCGGCGAGTCGGGCGTCGGCGGCAGCGCGTCGCCGACGTTGACCCAGCAGAGTGCCGGGCCGTAGCCGAGTTTGCCGTAGAGTTCCGGGCGCTGCCCGTAGTCGGCGAAGATCGAGTCTTCGACCACGATGCCCTTCCACTCCCAGTTCTGGACGACGGGCGTGTAGAGGCCGCTGCTGGCCGTGCAGCCGAGGAACGCCGTCTCGCGGATCGTGAGATGTGTCCGCATCGACTGGACGATGGAGCCGCCCGGCACGAGGCTGATGAGCCCGTAGAACTCGCAGTGCTGGATGACGGCCTCGTCGATGTCGCCGATGGCGAGCGTGACCCGCGCGTCGGTCGAGGCTTCGGGCGAGCCGATGAAGGCGATGTCCTTGACGAGGAGGCTGCGGAAGTTCCAGAGCAGGATGGCGACGGCCGCGGTGCCCGTCTTGGGCGCGAACTCCGAGACGAGGCCGAGCCCGCGCGTGAGCGCGTCGCCGCCGTCGAACGGGCCGGCGATGGGCGTCCCCGGCCCGACGCCGCGGATTTCGACCGCGGGGGTCGGGTTGCCGGCCGGGACGATCACCACGACGGGCGTCACGATGGCGAAGCGCCCCGCGGGCACGTCGAGCGTTCCGCCGCCCGCCGCGACGACCGCGTTGAGCGCGGCCTGAAGCGCCGGCCCGTCGTCGGTCACACCGTTGCCGACCGCGCCGAAGTCCGCGAGGTTGAATGTCTGTGCGGCGGCGGCGGGGGCGACCGGCGCGGGCGCGGCCGCGACGCCGGGATGGGGTGCGACACGCGCGGGAGACGCGACGCGAGAGGCGCGTGCGCCCGCGGCCAGCACCGCGACCAGGCAAACCACAACACAGGCCAGCGTGAGGCGGGCAGAGTACCTCGTATTCAAGCGGGAAATTCTCCTGTCAAACGAGCTTCGGGGTGAAACGGAAACTCCGTCAGCAGTCGCTTAAGTTTGCTAACCCCTTAATCAAGACGGAACAGGCGAAAGGGTTCTCGACCGTCGTTCGCCCCGGGCGCGCACACTACAACTTATCATAAGACGCGCTCGCGGTGAGAAAGGACACAGTTTTTATAAAAATTTTCGGGGCGCGGGCGCAGGATTCGTCCGTCGCAGCAGGAAAAATCCAGCGGGGGGAACGCCCGCCCTCGGCGCGCCGGGCTGCGAAAAACCGCGCGCGCGGCGTGGCACGGTTTTAGTAAGCGTGTTGTAGCCCGGCGTTTGGGGTCGGGGAGCTTTTGGCGTATCTTGCAGTGGCCCGCGTAGATCGAGGGCGGCTCGTCGGGCGTAACCCTTGAAGGTGATGGAAGAGAAGTCGAAAGCGGAGGGCGCGCGCGGAAGAAGGCTCGCGCCCGCGGGGCTCGTCTTCGCGCTCGCGGGGCTCGTGCTCTTCGCGTACTTCGTCTGGCGCGCGGGGCCGGCCGTCGTCTGGGAGAACCTCTCGGAGAAGATCGGCTGGGGCTTTGCGGCCATCATCGTGC
>JBEVJD010000347.1:0-12719 GCA_040510435.1 Pyrinomonadaceae bacterium
TCTTCCTCCGTGCGCTTGCGCTCGGTAATGTCTCGCGCGTACACGGTGATGCCCTCAGCCGCAGGGTACACGGTCTGCTCGAACCACCTGTCGAGCGGCGCGCAATACTCCTCGAAGTGAACGGTCATGCCCTCGTCCGCCGCGCGGCGGCACGCGCCCTCGAACTGCGAGCCGGCGAATTCGGGGAACACCTCCCACGCCGTACGCCCCAGCATCTCGTCACGTCGGAGTCCTGTGTTGCGCTCGACCGCGCGGTTGACGTAAGTGTAGCGCCACTCGCGGTCGAGCGCCGCGAAAGCGTCCGACATGTGCTCCAGAATCTCGATGGAGTTCTCGTCAGTCAGGCGGCGTTTAGTGCGCCTCCTTTCCGTCTTCCGTCTCTCTGATTCATCGGTGTATTTGCTCATTCTGGATAGCCCTTCACCAGGAGGCGAGCACCTTAGTCACCGCCCCACGTGAGGGACAATGAAAAAGTCTGCGTCATACCACTCAAGTGGGAGCTTTGAAAGCTGCCTTACTTGGGCGAAAAGAAATTACGAGCCAATTGTTATGCCGGGGACATGGCAAGCGGAAAACCGCGCTGAATATAAATTCATGGCTGATAGCCATGACTAATATTACGTGCGGGGATTTCCTTAAACTCTATTGTGCGGGCTATGTCGTCCGTCAGACTCTTGGTGGGGGTTAGCGACCTCAGACAGGCGGGCAGTTTGGCCAACGCTTTACTGTAGAGATTGGCCGGCACGAGACATTCGTCGCAATGCCCTTCATTCCGCGGCCTGGCGCTTAGCGACAGCACAACAGTCCTTTGATCATCATCAGAGGCACGGTCGCCGTCTTGCCTGAACTGAGCAAACTGGTCGCTCATTTGGCGGTAGTATATGCCCGGATACCTAATAAAGATAGGGTTAGAATTTTCAGGATGATGGCGTCGTTTGATTCGAGGGGCACCGTCTATTGCCGCCGGCTTTCATATCGACATTCTTCGCTCGTTCAAACAAGAGAGTGGGGGCGAAGTTAAATGAACTTCGCCCCCACTCTCTTCAACGGCCGTCAGAAAGTGATGCGCTCAGCCTTCGGGCAAGTTGCGGAAAGTGACCGAGTAGCGTAGCGCTTCGACCGGCGGGATGCTGTGCTCCCACTCCGAGCGCGCCGGGCCGCTCAGGAGATAGGCCGAGCGAGGCTCTGCCGCCACGTTCACACGCGCCCACTTCTTCGCGCCGCCGCTCCCTCCTTGCCCGCCGATTCGGGCGGCGGGTCATCCGGCGGGGTCAGTACCAGGTTACGATTAACCATTTACCCTTCCCGGATTATCTCTTTAACCCTGCCCACCTCGCCCGTCTCCAGCCTGACCTTTATTCCGTGCTGGTGGTAAGAGGACTTCGTCAGGACGTCTTTTACAATGCCTCGGGTCAGCCTCCCGGTGAGCTGATCCTGCTTCAGCACGATGTCGACCCGGAGCCCCGGTCTAACGTCTTTCTTCTCCCTGCCGCTCACGAGTCAAGACCCCCTTCATCCTTCATCATACCCGAGGAAGTTGACCGCGTTCTGCTCCATGTTCTCCCGTCCGTGGTCGTAGCGCATGACGGTCTTCGGGTCTTTATGCTTCGACATCATCTGCACCTGTCGGTAGGTGAGCCCGGACTCTAACGCCCGCGTGATGGCCGTCCTCCTGAGGTCGTGCGGAGATAGGTCGCCGAGGCGTGAGTAGTCCGCCCACTTCTTAACTATCTTCTGCACCATGCGCGTCGAGAGCGGCTTGTCGAAGTCAAGAGTGCGGTAGTTCGTGTGCGGCTGGAAGAGGTACGCATGCTCGCCGCAGGAGTGAGTAATCTCTCTCCGGCTACGGTCCAAGCGGAGGTAGCTGTCTATCACCTCCTTCACGTCCTTCGGCAGGGACCAGACCTCCTCCCTGCCGCCTTTTACTTTACATCGCAGCGTCCACCGCCCGTGACTCCACTTCACGGACGATGCACGAAGTGAGCAGACCTCGGAGACGCGCAGTGAGAGCCGCAGCATTAGGCACTGTTGCAAGAACTGCTTGAGAGCTTATAATCCACCCATCAGCTCAGCCACCACTCCTTGGGCATCATACTCTTGAAGCAGAACAAATCCCCGTTCAAATGGCGTCACTTCGAGCCGTCGCTCATCCTTTTGTGCGTCAGGTGGTACTGTCGCTTCCAGCTATCTTACCGCGATGTCGAAGAGATGATGTACGAGCGCGGACTCGAAGTAGACCACTCGACTGTTTTTCGTTGGGTACAGCGTTACGCACCCGAAATCAATAAGCGCATCCGACCTCACTTGAAGATGAGCGGCACGTCCTACCGCGTGGATGAGACCTACAGCAAGGTGGGGAAGACTTGTAAATATCTGTATCGCGCCGTGGACAAAGAAGGGAATACAGTCGAGTTTATGCTCTCCGCCAAACGCGACGTTTCCGCCGCAAAACGATTCTTTAAGAAGATGATGAGGGCGGAGCATCGCCGTCTCCCGTTCTCGATTAGCGTCGATAAGAACGCGGCGTACCCGGATGCCTTCAGCACGTCACAGGTGGAAGGTATTGTGCCGCAGGACTGTAAGCTGCGGCGCGTGAAATATCTGAATAATGTGATCGAGCACGACCACCGCTTCGTCAAGAAGAAGGTGCGAGCGTCACAGTGCTTCAAGACGTTTCATACTGCTGAGCGAACCATCGAGGGCATGGAAGCGATCAACATGGTGAGGAAGGGACAAGTCACAAGGTTAGCCGGAGGTGATGCGCAAGGGCAGGCGAAGTTCGTCGAGAGCCTGTTCGGGATCGCTGCTTGATGAAAGTTCTCACTAAGCCATTTCTTGTCTCATAGTATTTCTCGCAACACTGCCGGTTATCAGGCAAGGTAAAACTTTGCCGCGCGTCTACCGGCAGACGTACAGACGCTATGAGACCGGCGACGAGATACGCCGTGAGCGCGGATGGCTCTTACTCCGGAACGACCGCGACCCGGAACCCCGCGAGCGCCCAATCTTCCTCCCCCTCGACCACCCTGACGAAAGAGAAGTCGCCCGGCATGTTGGGGCCGACCGCATAGCAGGTCGCGTTCCCCTGCGCGTCGCTGTAGAAGCCGAGTTCGAGCGTCTCGGTCTCGGACCACTCGGGGTGAAAGACCATACCGACGAGGTTAAAGACGGCGGGCGGGCAGATTGTCGCGCGGTAGCCACGCGGCAGCAGCCCCCGCGAGCGCCAGTCCTCGTCAACGACCCGGATGAATTCGCGCAGCGTCAGGTAGTTGTGCGCGTAGCGCGTGCCGTTCACCATGCCCGCGCGCCCGAAATAGGCCGAGAAGGGGTCGGCCGCGGGGTCGTGCCCGTTGGGCGTGCCGTAGAACTGCCTGTTCCCGGGCAGGTAGTGTGGTTTCTGCGTCATCTCGACGCCGACGACGCGCCCCTGATGGCGTTCGTGCCCGCGGAAGAGCTGCTCCCGGTAACTGCCCCCGTGCTCGCGTGGCCTTGTGAAGTCGCGCGACGCAGAAGGGTAGAGCCGCGACGCGTAGGCGTCGTCAAGCGGCAGGGCATCGGCCGAGGGAATGACGTGCCACTCGACGTTGAAGTGCCTCAGTCCGGCCCCGACCTCTGGCGGCAGTTCGAAGCCGCGCGCCTCGGGCGCGATCAGCTCGGCGTCCGCGGCCAGCCCGAAGAATTCTCGAAGCTTCCCCGGCCTCCCTCCGTCCCAGTCAGTCATGCCTTCCCCCATTCCGTAACACCTCTGACACTGTAATGCATCCTAAACAAAAATCTCTCGTGATTAAGGCTTGCGAGAGACCCAATAGATTCAACCGTTCATCTTCGCACAAGTGCGCCCGCCTGTGTGGAGGAAGTAGTAGTAACCGAAGAGGCCGGCGCGGCGTCTACTACATATAGAAAGTAGCAGAAGACAATTGTAAGTATGACTTGTCCGACTTTTCTTAAAGCACTCCGTGTCGTGGCGATAGCCATCCTGACGGCCTCCTGCGGACTCCTCGGCGCGGGTTGCGGCCGTTCCGAGTCGTCCGCCGCCGCGGCCAAAGAGAATACTAAAGGTGATTCTGGGACGGCGGAGGCGGCGCCCCCGGTCGCCGTCACGACGGCGACGGCGGCCGCGCGCGAAGTCCCCTCATACGTCCAGGCCACCGGCAGCCTCGTCGCCGAGGAGACTTCCGACGTCTCGTCGCAGGCCTCGGGCCAGGTCGTGGCCACCCCGGTGGATGTCGGCGCCTTTGTACGCCAAGGCGACGTGATCGCACGCCTCAACGACCGCGACGCGCGGCTGCGGCTGCAACAGGCGCAGGCCGGCGTGCAGCAGTCCGTCGCGGCCGTCCGCCAGGCGGAGGCCCGGCTGGGTCTGCGGCCGGGCGGCAACTTCGAGGCCAGCGCGATACCGGAAGTGCGCTCCGCCGGTTCGAACCTCGAAAGGGCGCAGGCCCAGCTCAGGCTCGCCGAGGCGAACGAACGGCGCTACCGCGCGCTGGTCGAGACGGGCGACGTGGCGATGAGCACCTACGACCAGTACCGCACCGCGCGCGACACCGCGCGCGCCGAGGTCAACGCCGCGCGGCAGCAGCTAGAGGTCTCCCTGAACACCGCGCGCCAGAGCAACGCCGCCGTGCAGAGCGCGGAGGCGGCCGTCGAGTCTTCGCGCTCGGAAGTGGCCATCGCGCAGAAGGCCGTGGCGGACGCGGTCGTCCGCGCGCCCTACGCGGGCTACGTCAGCAACCGCCCCGTCGCCGTCGGCGAGTACGTCACGCCGTCGTCGGTCGTGGCGACCGTGCTGCGAACGAACCCCATCAAGCTGCAACTGCTCGTCCCCGAGGCGGACGCGCCGCACCTCAGATCCGGCATGGGCGTCTCGCTCGAGGTCGACGCCTTCCGCGACCGGAAGTTCAGCGGGAGCGTCTCGTCCATCAACCCGGCCATCGACCCGGTCTCGCGCTCGGCGACCGTCGAGGCACTCGTGCAGAACCCCGACAACGCGCTGCGCTCCGGCATGTTCGCCACCGCCCGCATCGCTCGCGAGGGCGGGAGCCGCGCCGTCTATGTCCCGCGCGCCGCCGTCCTCGCCGACCCGAACACGCAGTCCTTCCGCGTCTTCGTCCTCCAGGGCGACACGGCCCGCTTGCGCGTCGTGCAGATCGGCGCCGAGGAGGGCGACTCAATCCAGATCCTCTCGGGCGTCGAGCCGGATGAGGTCGTGGCGACCAGCAACCTCCAGCAACTCTTCGAGGGCGCGCGCGTCCGCGCCGAATAGTGAGCGGTTTAAGATATGCAAAAGTTAGCTGAGATTTGCGTGCGCCGCCCGGTCTTCGCGACGGTCATTGTCCTGCTGCTGACCGTCGTCGGCGGCTTCTCCTTCTTCACGCTCGGCGTCGACCGCTTTCCCAAGATCGACCTGCCGACCGTGACCGTCTCGACCACGCTCCAGGGCGCGGCCCCCGAGGAGATGGAGACCGAGGTGACGGACGTCATCGAGGGCGTGGTCAACACCGTCCCGGGCATCGACGAGATGCGCTCGTCCTCCTCGCAGGGGCGGTCGCAGGTGACCATTACCTTCAACCTTGAGAAGGACCCTGACATCGCGACGCAGGAGGTGCGCGACAAGGTCTCCACCGTCATCAACCGCCTGCCCGAGACGGCCGACGCGCCCGTCGTCACCAAGTCCGACCCGGACTCACAGCCCGTCATCCAGTACGCAATCAGCGCCCCGCGCTCGTCCATCGAGCTGACCGACCTCGTCCAGAATCAGATCCAGGAGCGGATGGAGTCGGTCGACGGCGTCGGCGAGCTGGTCATCTTCGGCGGCCGCCAGCGCCAGATCAAGGTCTACCTCAACCCGGAGCGGATGCGCGCCTACAACCTCTCGACGACCGACGTCGTGAATGCGCTGCGAGCGCAGAACCTCGAACTGCCGGGCGGCAACCTCCAGGAGGGGGCGAAGGTCGTCTCGCTGCGCACGATGTCGAGGGTGCACGACGTCGAGGGGTTCAACCAGATCGTCGTCGCCACGCGCAACAAGTACCCGGTCAAGGTCAGCGACGTGGGGCGCGCCGAGGACACGGGCGCAGACCCGACCTCCGCGGCGTCCCTGGACGGAACCCCATCGGTCTCGCTCGCCGTGCGCAAGCAGTCGGGCGCGAACACCGTGGCCGTCATCGGCGCGATCAAGGCGCGCATGGCTGAGATTCAGCCGCTGCTGCCCCCCGACGTGAAGATCGCCGTCACCCGCGACCAGTCGGAGTTCATCGAGACCTCGCTGCACGCCATCGAGGAGCACCTCGTCGTCGGCGGCCTGCTGGCCGCTATCATCGTCTTCCTCTTCCTCTGGAACTTCCGCTCGACCGTCATCGCCGCGCTCGCCATCCCGGTCTCGATCATCTCGGCGTTCGCGGTCATCGCCTGGCTCGGCTACTCGCTCAACCAGATGACGATGCTTAGCTTAACGCTGATGGTCGGCATCGTGATCGACGACGCCATCGTCGTCCTAGAGAACATCTACCGCTTCGTCGAGGAGAAGGGCATGCACCCCTTCCAGGCGGCCATCGAGGGGACGCGCGAAATCGGCCTCGCCGTCACGGCGACGACGCTCTCCCTGCTCGCCGTCTTCATCCCGGTCGGCTTCATGACGGGCATCGTCGGCCGCTTCATGTCCTCTTTCGGGCTGACCTCGGCGGCGGCCATCGCCGTCTCCCTCATCGTCTCGTTCACGCTGACGCCGATGCTCGCCGCGCGCTGGATCAAGCCGCGGAAGGAGGAGTTGACGCCGGAGGGGATGCCCATGGCGAACGCGGACGCGGCCGGGGCGGGCGGCGGCGAAGCCCACAATCACCACGTTGTCCCGGGCCGCGCGAACCCGGGCGCAGACTTCGCGGAGGAGGCGGGCAGCGCGCCGCAGCGCCGCTCCTCGAAGGAGGGGCGCTTCTACGCGCCCATCGACCGCTCCTACACGTGGATGCTCAAGTGGTCGATGGCCCACCGCTGGGCCATCGTCGCCATCTGCGTCCTGGTAGTCGCCTCGATTGTGCCGCTCTACAACTGGGTCGGCTACAACTTCCTGCCCGATGAGGACGAGTCGGCCTTCCAAGTCTCCCTGCGCATGCCGCAGGGCACGAGTCTGCCAGCGACGCAGTCGGTGCTCGAGCGCATCGCGCGCGACATACGCGAGCAGATACCGGGCGTGCAGAACACGCTCGCGCTGGCGGGCTTCGGCCGCGGCGGCGGCCCCAACGGCGGTAACATCAACGTCAGCCTCAAGCCGGTCGGCGAGCGCGAGGCGTCGCAGGCCGAACTCATCCAGCGCACGCGCCAGATGATCCAGAAACGGAAGTACCCGAAGGAATTTCAGATCGGCGTCTCGGGCACCTCCTCCATCGGCGCGAGCATCGGCCTCGGGCGCGGCGGCTCCTCGGTCGGCTTCTACATCAGCGGCCCCGAGATGACGAAGCTCGAAGACTACTCACAGCGCCTGGTGGACCGCATCAAGGGCGATGACAAGCTCTTCCGCGACGGGGACCGCTCGCTGACGCTCGGGAATCCGGAGGTGCGCGTCATCATCGACCGCCAGCGCGCGAGCGACCTCGGGGTGGAGGCCGGCGACGTCTCGCAGGCGCTCAACGTCCTCGCCGCCGGGCAGCGCGTCACGACCTTCAGCGAGAACTCGGAGCAGTACGACGTGGTCGTGCAGGCCGAGGAGGAGTACCGGCGCTCGCGCGAGAGCCTGAGGGACTTCACCGTCGCCTCCTCGACCGCCGGGACGGTCAGCCTCGACCGGCTCGTCGAGCTGGAGTCGGGGACGAGCCCGGCCTCCATCGACCGCCTGAACCGGCAGCGGCAGGTGACAGTCTCGGCCGGCATCGCGCCCGGCGCCTCGGAGTCCGAGGCGGTCGAGGCCATCCAGCGCTACGCGCAGGAGTTGAAGATGGAGCCGGGCTACCGCACCGGCGTCACGGGCCAGTCCAGGGAGCTGGCGCGCGCCAACCAGTCGTTCATGCTCGCCTTCCTGCTCTCGTTTATCTTCATGTATCTCATTCTGGCGGCGCAGTTCGAGTCGTTCATCCACCCGGTGACGATCCTGCTCACGCTGCCGCTCTCGGTGCCGTTCGCGCTGCTCTCGACGCTCATCGCCGGGCAGCGGCTCAACATCTTCTCGGCGCTCGGCATTCTGCTGCTCTTCGGCATCGTCAAGAAGAACGCGATCCTCCAGATTGACCACACCAACGAGCTGCGCGCGCACGGCATGGAGCGCTACAGCGCGATCATCCAGGCCAACCGCGACCGCCTGCGCCCCATCCTGATGACGACCATCGCGCTTGTCGCCGGCATGATCCCGCTCATCGTCGGCTCGGGCGCGGGCGCCGCCACGAACCGCTCCATCGGCGTGCTCGTCGTCGGCGGCCAGAGCCTATGCCTGCTGCTGACGCTCCTCGCCGTGCCGGTCTTCTACTCTCTCTTCGAGGACGCGAAAGACTCGACCGTGTGGGCGCGCGTCGGCGCGGGCTTCAACAACTTAGGGGGCGGACTGCGCCGCCGCGCGGGTGAGGCTTACGCCTCGGCCGCCGCCGGCCTCTCGCGCAAGAACAAGCCGGCGGCGGGCGCGCTCCGCCGCCGGGGCAGCAAGGACAGGTATGCAGACCAGGCATCAGGTGACTGAACGGGCGCGGACGACGCGCGGTGTGTTTAAGTTTATGCGTACGGGCACGCGCTTCGCCGCCGCGCTCGCCGCGGCGTCGCTGCTGGCGACGCCCGGCGCCGCGCTCGCGCAGAACCAGACTCAAGCGCCGCCGCCTTCGACGACGCAGCAGCCCGCGCCGCCCGCGGGCACGACGCGGCAGCAGCCGAACCCCGGCTCCAACCCGCCGCCGAACACGCAACTACCGCCCAACTCCTCGTCCGCGCCCATCCGCCCGGACAACGAGGCGCAGCAGAGCACACAGCCGCAGACGGGCCCCGAGCAGGAGCGGCAGCAGACGACCCCGAACACGCAGGGGCCGCGCCCGCCTTCGCCGCAGACGCCGGGGCAGCCGCCGCCGCCCGGGCAGAGCCCGCAGACCTCGACGCCCGCCGGGACGGCCGCGCCGCAGGGGGGGACGAATCCGGGCGGCGCGCAGACGCCGGGCCCGGGCGGCGTGCCGCAGACGCCGGGGCAGAGCGTCGGCACCGCTGGAGGCGTCGCCCCGGCCGAGCTGCCGGCCGACCCGCCACCCGTCGCGCGGAACTTCGAGGCACCGCTCAGACCGTTGCCCTCGGCCGAGCGCGTCGGCGTGGACTTGAGCGACCAGGCCGCGCTCTCGCTGAACGACGCCATCGCGCTCGCGCTTCAGAATAACAACGACATCGACGCTTCCCGCATCGACGTGCAGGTCGCCGAGTTCAACCTGACGGCGGCGCGGGGCGTCTACGACCCGGTCATCTCCTCGGAGAGCTACTACGAGAGCCGCACGACGCCGACCAGCTCGACCATCGCGGGCGGCCTCGACGGCTCGGTCACACAGAAGGATGTCACCGGCGCGGCGCGCCTGGGCGGCTTCTCGCCCTTCGGAGGCGGCTTATACCAACTCGACTTCTCTTCGACGCGGCTCCAGACCAACAACCAGAACGTCACGCTCAACCCCCAATACCCCTCGGCGCTGACGCTCACCTACACGCAGCCGCTCCTGCGCGGCCTGCGCTTCGACCAGAACCGCCGGGCCATCGAGATAGCGAAGAAGAACCTCTCGCTCACCGACGCGCAGTTCCGCCAACGCGCCATTGAGACCATCACGCAGGTCGAGCAGGCCTACTGGGACCTCGTCTTCTCGCTCCGCAACCTCCAGGTGCAGATCGACGCGGTCAGGCAGGCCCGCACGCAGGTCGAGAGCAACCAACGCCTCGTCCAGCAGGGCGTCATCGCCCCCATCGACATCGTCGCCGCTAACACGCAGGTGACGACCTTCGAGCAGAACGTCTACTCGGCGCAGGAGGCGGTGACTCGCGCCGAGAACACCCTGAAGACCCTCATCCTCCCCGACCGCAACGCGCCCCTCTGGTCGAAGCCCCTGACGCCCATCACGCCCGTCAGCTTGGAGGCGCCGCGCGTGCCGCTCGAGCAGGCGACCGCCGCCGCGCTCCGGAGTCGGCCGGAACTCGCACTGCTTCAGACCAGCGCCGAGATCAACCAGATAGACGCGCGCTTCTTCCGCGACCAGACGAGGCCGCAGCTCGACCTCGTCGGCACCTACTCCTCCGCGGGGCTCGCGGGGTCTCTGGTGGAGCCGAGCGGCACCTCGACGACGAGCGCCAACGCGCTGCTCCGCACGCGCGTCAACGAGCTGTCGGCCATCGCGGGGCTCCAGCCGCTCCCGACCGCAACCACCGGGAGCACGGTCAACGAGAACCTCGTCGGGGGCCTGCCGAAGTCGTTCTCGAACCTCGCGCAGCAGGACTACCCGACCTACCGCGTCGGTGTCCGGGTCGAACTCCCGCTCAGGAACCGCACGGCGCAGGCCAACTACGGGCGTACGCTCGCCGAGGGCCGCCGCATCCAGAACCAGCGCGCGCAGTTCGAGCAGCTTATCGAGGCCGACGTGCGCAACGTCGTGCAGACGCTGCGCTCGGCTGAGGCGCGACTGGCCTCGGCCGCCGCCGCGCGCGGCTCGGCCGAGTTGCAGTACGAGAGCGAGCAGCGTCAGTTCAGGGCCGGGACGACGACCATCTTCCTCGTCCTGCAAAGGCAGAACGAGCTGCTGGCGGCGCGCGGCCGCGAGTTGCAGGCGCAGACCGACCTCAACAAGGCCATCGCAGAGTTCCAGCGGGCCACCGGCAACACCCTCGAAGCTAACAACGTCGCGGTCCGCACCGACACGCCCTCGCGCGAACTCGAACTCCGCCCCGCGCCGGGCGTCGAGTCGAAGTCCGGCGCGGGCGTCACGAGCTTCAGACAGCATGAGAAGTAGGCTTCGACTCTTTTCGGGCGGCGGAAGGCGGGGGCACGCGCCTGTCGCGCTCGCGCCACTCCTGCTCGCCGCGCTCGCCGCGGCGGCCTGCGGCTCGCGTGAGGAAGGCGCCGGTGCGCACGGCGTCGTCATCGTCAACTCACCCGCGTCAGGCGAGGTGCGGCGCGTGCTGGTTAAGGAGGGGGAGCGACTGAGGAAGGGCGACGCCGTCGCCGAGATAGTCGTCGGCTCCGAGGTGGCCGCCGCCCCGACTCCGCGCGGCGAAGACCCGGTGTCGGCGGCGGGGCGCAACATCACGTCGGCGCGGGACGAGATAGAGGCGGCGCGGGCGGAAGTCGTCCGCGCCGAGGTGGAAGTTCAGCGCCTGGCCCCGCTCGTCGCTTCGGGGCGGAACTCGCAGGGCGAACTGGACGGCGCCCGCTCTACATACGAACGCGCGCAGCAGCGTTTACAGCGCGCGCAGTCGGCGGCGCAAGCCGCGCAGTCGGGGCTCGTTGCGGCGCGGCAGCCCGAGCGGATTGCCGCGCCCACCCCGACGCCCTTGGAGCGGTTGGTCTACGCGACCGCCACGTCCGACGGCACGGTGAGCGCCATCAGCGTTAGCGCGGGCTCGCGCGTCACGACGGGGCAGCCGCTGGCGACGCTGCGCGCGGGACTATAAACATGGGACTGACGACCCCGGAGGAGGCGAACATCGGGCCGCGCGAGCGGCGCAAGCGGCGCTTGTTCGGCATCGTCTCGCTGACCGCGGGCGTCGCCGCCGCGTTCGTCTTGGTGGTCTTCGGCGCGTCACGCTGGTGGAGACTCGTCGTCTTCCCCCTGATCTGGATGGCCGGACTCGGGCTCCTTCAGGCGCGTGAGAAGACCTGCATCGCGTTGGCCGCGCGCGGCGCGTGCAACATGGACTCGGGCGAAGTGCCCGTCAACGACAGCGCGCTCGCGGCGAGGCTGCGCGAAAAGGCTGCGGCCGTCCACAGACGTGCCCTCTTCATGGCCGCGGCGATTACCGTCGTCGTGCTGGCCTTCCCACTTTCGACACCGGAATGAGGTGACCCTTTATGCACTCCGGAACTCGCCGCACGTCCGCCGCTGTTTGGGCGTTTGCCATGGCTCTCGTGGCGACCGCTGTCGCTTATTACGCAGGGGGGGCGGCGGGGAGCAGAGGCGAGGCGGCGGCGACGCCGCAGGACCTCATGCGCGTTGAGAGCCGTTTGTCCCAGCTCGAACAGCGCCTCTACGCCATCGAGTCGAGCTTCCGCGGACTCGAACAGCAGGCGAGGGTCTCAGCGGGCGGGCCGCGTACGACTATGCGGGACCCGGAGGTCAACCTGTTGCGCTCCGAAGTAGACGCGTTGAGGCTCCGTCTCGCCGAGGTCAGGTGCGGTCTGTTGCGGATGGACGAGAGGACGTTGTCGACCGCGGGAAGGGAGGAGCGCCGGAAGGCCACGGCCGATGCTCCCGGCGACCCTTGCCGGCTGAACCCGGACGCATCGCTGCGAATCACAGCCCGCCCCTGACGACCTGCCCGGGTACTGACGAGAATCCCTCCGGGGGTGACCGAACAGATGTCTTACAACTGCGCGATCAGAGCATCGAAGTGCATGACGATGGTGAGGTCATCCACGCCCTCAACTGCGCTGAGCCGAACCTGAAGCTGCGCCGCGTGATGGAGCGCAGGGGCTTCGGATGCGTTGCAAAGATTATTTTCAAGCGCAGAAGTACTTCGAGTCCCTTTCGCTAAGCAGCGACACCGAACAGCGTCTCGACGAACTTCGCCTG
>JBEVJD010000348.1:0-14346 GCA_040510435.1 Pyrinomonadaceae bacterium
CCCGCGGCGGCCGGCCCGCTCACGGGAACGTGGAGCGTCACGACGAGCGCCGGGGCGCAACAGATACCCGGCACGCTTATGCTCCAACAGCAGGGCACACGCCTGACGGGGCGCGTCGAGACGCCCTTCGGCACCGCCGACATCACGGACGGCTCGGCCACGGGCAACAGCTTCCGCGTCGCCACCACGCTCAACATCGAGGGGCAGAGCACCGACATCACGTTCGAAGGCACGGTCAGCGGCAACCAGATGAGCGGCACCGTCACCTCTGCGCGCGGCTCGTTCCCCTTCAGCGGCACGCGCACGCCCGGAGGCATGAGCCGTGAACCTCAACCGTGACGAGATAAAAACGGTTCTTAACTCGTCACGGTTCACGGCTCACGCTCTTGTCACGGTTCACGGTTCACGGTTTACGGAGAAAGATAATGAAGAGACTTTTGACACTCGCAATTCTATTCACCGTGGCGTGCGCGGGCGCGGCGGCGCAGACGCGCACGGGCGGCGGTCAGTCGCGCGGGACTGCTCCCACGGGGGCGGCGCCGGCGGCGCAGGACACTCTGATACGCAACGCGACGGTGCTGACCGTCTCGCGCGGGACGCTGACGGGCGCGGACGTGCTCATCCGCGGCGGGAAGATCGCGGCCGTCGGGCCGAACCTTCAGGCGCCCGCGGGCGTGCGCGTCATCGACGCCACGGGCAAGTTCGTCCTGCCCGGCATCATCGACGCGCACTCGCACGCGATGATGGACGGCTCAGTCAACGAGTGCACGCGCTCGGTCACCTCGATGGTCACGACGCGCGACATCCTCAACCCGAACGCCGTCAACGTCTACCGCGCGCTCGCGGGCGGGACGACCGCGGCGCTCCTGCTGCACGGCTCCTGCAACTCCATCGGCGGACTCTCCACGACCGTCAAGTTCAAGTGGGGACACCCGGCCTCGGCCTTCCCCGTGCCCGGCGCGCCCCCAGGGATAAAGTTCGCGCTCGGCGAGAACCCGAAGCGCTCGAACTTCAACGTGCCCGGCCTTCAGCCGCGCTACCCGGCCACGCGCATGGGCGTCGAAGAGACCATCCGCGACGCCTTCACGCGCGCGCGCGACTACAAGCGCGACTGGGACGACTACCGCGCGGCCACGGGTCGCGGCGAGAAGAACGTCATCCCGCCGCGGCGCGACCTTGAGCTTGAGCCTTTGGTCGAGATACTCGAAGGCAAGCGGCTCGTCCACGCGCACTGCTACCGCGCGGACGAGATTCTGATGCTCATCAACGTCGCCGACGAGTTCGGCTTCAAGGTCAAGACGTTCCAGCACGTCCTCGAAGGCTACAAAGTTGCGGCCGAAATCGCGCGCCACGGCGCGGGCGCCTCGACCTTCACGGACTTCTGGGGCTACAAGATGGAGGCGTACGACGCCATCGCGCACAACGCCGCCATCATGGTGCGCAAGGGCATCGTGACTTCCGTTAACTCCGACTCCGACGAGCGCGCGCGCCGCCTCAACATCGAGGCCGCGAAGACGATGCGTTACGGCGGGCTGACGGAGGAGGAAGCGCTCAAGCTCGTCACGCTCAACCCCGCCATCCAGCTCGGCATCGACAAGCGCGTCGGCTCCATCGACGTGGGCAAGGACGCCGACTTAGTCATCTGGAGCGCGCACCCCTTCTCGGTCTACGCGCGCGCCGAGCAGACGTTCGTGGACGGCGAGCTGCTGTTCGACCGTCAGGCAGACCTCGCGCGCCGCCAGCAGCTCGAAGCCGAGCGCAAGACTTTGGAGCAGGCCGAGTCGAACCGCGCGCCCGCGGCGGGCGGCACGACGCCGCGCACGCCGCCCTCGGTGCGCCGCGCCTACACACACGACGACGACGTGCAGGACGTGCAGGAGGACAACCAGCGATGAAGACTTTAAGACTCTCATCCTTAACCGGCGCGCTGCTCGCCGCAGTCCTCTGCTTGCTCCCGATGTCGCTCAAGGTCGCGCGCGCGCAGGACACCGACCGCACCGACGCTTCGATGACGAACACGCCGCTGCCGACCTACGTCATCCGCGGCGCGCGCGTCGTCACCGTCTCGGGCGCCGACATCGAGAACGCGACGGTCGTCATCAGCAATGGCCGCATCGGCGCCGTCGGCGCGAACGTCTCGGCCCCTTCGGGCGCGCAGGTGATTGACGGGGCGGGCTTAACCGTCTACCCCGGCATGATCGACGCGGGGACGAACATGGGGCTGACCGAAATCTCTTCGGGCGCGCCCGGCACCGTGGACACGGCCGAGTTGGGCGACATGAACCCGAACGTCGCCGCCGTCTGGGCCCTCAACCCGCACAGCTCGCACTTTGCCGTCACGCGCGTCGAGGGCGTGACCTCCGTGCTCTCGATGCCCTCGGGCGGGACGATTTCGGGGCAGGCGGCCTTCATCAACCTCGCGGGCTCCAGCCCGCGCGAGATGGCCGTCGCGCCTAACGCCGCGCTCGTCATCGACTTCCCGCGCGTGGGCGGCGGCGGGGGCTTCGCGGCCTTCCTGCTCGCGCAGCAGGGCATCACGCAGGACGCACTCACGGCGCGCGACCGCCGCGTCGAAGAGTTGCGCCGCATGTTCCGCGACGCCGAAGCCTACGGCCGCGCGCAGGACGCCTACGCCAAAGACCCGAAGTCGGTGCCGCGCCCGCCGACCGACCTCAAGCTCGCGGCGCTCGTGCCTTACGCGCGCGGCGAGCGCCCCGTCGTCTTCCGCGCCGAGCGCGAGCGCGACATCCGCGCCGCCGTCCGCTTCGCAGAGGAGACGAAGCTCAAGCCCGTCATCATCGGCGGCAGCGAGGCCGGGAAGACCGCGCAGTTCCTCAAAGAGAAGAACGTGCCCGTCATCCTCGACAGCGTTTTGAACCTGCCGCTGCGCGAGGACGACGCGTACGACTCGCTCTACGAGAACGCCTCGAAGTTGCAGGCGGCCGGGGTGCGCTTCTGCATCTCGACGGGCGACTCGGGCGCGCACGTCCGCGACCTCCCCTTCCACGCCGGCATGGCCGCGGCCTACGGGCTGCCCCGCGCGGAAGCGCTCAAGGCCGTCACGCTCTACCCCGCGCAGATACTCGGCGTCGCCGACCGCGTCGGCTCCGTCGAGCAGGGCAAAATCGCCAACCTCGTCGTCACCGACGGCGACCTCCTCGAAGCGCGCACACGCGTCCGCCACCTCTTCATCGCCGGCCGCCAGATACCGCTCGTGAGCCGCCACACGATGCTCTACGAGCAGTTCAAGGATAGGAAGTAGTCAGGAGTCAGGAGAAGAACCAAGCGGCGCGTCACAGCCTTCGGGCCGGGCGCGCCGCTTCTGCTTTCCTCCTGACTCCTGACTTCTGACTCCTGACTCCTGTTTTACAACCCCCTCGCAAGCGAATCGCAACCAACGGCGCCCCCATACAGCCTATCGTTTAACCGAACAATCAAGATCACTGCCCGACAACCCGACACGGGTCTGTAAAGCGCCTCGCCGT
Source organism: Pyrinomonadaceae bacterium (assembly GCA_040510435.1). GTDB lineage: Bacteria > Acidobacteriota > Blastocatellia > Pyrinomonadales > Pyrinomonadaceae > QHXN01. The sequence goes on from JBEVJD010000348.1 coordinate 3,486, forward strand.
AAGACTCACGCCGTCGTCTTAAGGTCGCAGTGAAAATCAGATTCCGGTAGTTGGAGGAGAAGATTAGATCATGAAGACTTCCAGGACACTAAGCACCTTCGTGGGGACTTGCGCGCTGGCTCTCGCCCTCGCGCCCGCCGTCGTCGCGCAGGACACCCAGAGCAACACGCGCACGACCACCGTCGTCTCGGGTCAGAAGACCAAGCTCCGCGGCGCCGTCGTGCGCCGCGACGCCGACTCCTTCGTCGTGCAGGACGACATGAGCGGCGCGCAGACGACCGTCGTGCTGAACGACCGCACCAGCGTCAAGGCCAAGGGCGGCTTCTTCGGCGGCGGCGCGAAGTACGCGCTAACGACCGTCACGCGCGGCCTCCACGTCGAGGTCGAGGGGCGCGGCGACGCCTCGGGCAACCTCGTCGCCGAGAAGGTGCGCTTCACCGACGCCGACCTGCGCGCGGCGCGCACGCTCGAAGCCAACATCGTGCCCGTCGAGGGTCGCGTGGGGACGGCCGAGGGTCGCATCGGCGAGGTCGAGCAGAACGCGCAGCGCATCTCGGGTCAGTTGGATGAACTCGCGGCCGTCTCGAACGCCGCGGCCGGCGGCGCCGTCGCCGCGCAGGAGCGCGCCGATCAGGCCGTGCAGGGCGTCGAGGTCGCCAACGAGCGCATCAACTCCATCGACGACTACACGCCCGAGCAGAGCATCAAGATCAACTTCAAGGCGCGCAGCGCCGTGCTGACGCCCGAGTCCAAGACCTCGCTCGATCAGGTCGCCGAGTATGCGAAGAACGCGAAGGGGTACCTGATTGAAGTGACCGGCTACGCCTACGAGTCGCGCGACAAGAACGTCAACCGCCGCCTCAGCGAGCAGCGCGCCGAGTCGGTCGTGCGCTACCTCGTCGAGAACCACAACGTGCCGCTGCGTCGCATCCTGACGCCCTTCGGCTACGGCGCGATGAACCCGCTCAACGAGAACAAGACGCGCGACGAGCGCGCCGAGAACCGCCGCGCAGAGGTGCGCGTCCTCGTCAACCGCGGCCTCAATGGCACCCCCGGCGACGGCACCAAAGTCTCCGCCGCCACCCAGCCAGAGTAACGCGAAGTAGACGGTAGGCAGTAGGCAGTAGGCAGACAAAGCGGCGCGCCCGGCCTGAAGGCTGAGCGCGCCGCCTGTTTTTTCTACTGCCTGCTGCCTACTGTCTACTGTCTACTTCCTTACGGCAGCGTGACGAAGCCGCTCAGGAAGTTGCGCGCCGAGGTAGTGTCGGTTCTGTAGATGACGTTGGTGGCCTTGCAGAGTGCGTCGCCGGTGATGGTCGTCCCCGCGACGATGTTCGTCTCCGTCGCGCCCGCGCCGAGGAAGTTCGGGCCGCCCGAGTCGCCGTAGCAGGCGCCGCTGTCGCCCGTCGCCGGATTCTGCGACAGGCGCAGCCAGGAGGGGTTGATCGCGTTGAGCGAGGCGACCGCGAACTCGCGCGTGTCGAGGTACCCGATGACGGGGCCGCCCGGCTGGTTCACCGGCTCCTGCCCGCCGTAGCCGACGACGGTGAACTTCTGGTTGACCCTCAGCGACTCGAGTTGCCCCGCCTCCGGCAGGCGCGCGGGCGTGATGCCCTTGACCGGCTTGTCGAAGACGACGACGGCGATGTCGTGCGTGTCGGATTGCGCCTGATTGAACTCCGGGTCGAAGTAGAAGGTGCCGGCGTAGAGCTTCGACTTCGAGGAGAAGTTCGGGTCGAAGGTGACGAAGACGCGCGACGTGCCGAGGTTGCAGTGCGCCGCCGTGAGGAAGACGGTCGGGGAGATGAGCGTGCCGGAGCAGTAGGGGAACTTCCCCGACGAGAACTCGCCGACGAGCGCGCCGACCTGCGGGTGCCGGTTGCCGTCGAACTGCCCGTACGTGATGGCGAACGCCGTCAGGGCGCACGCGGAGACGATGAGGAGGACGAGGGTCGTGTTCCTGAGCTTGGACATCTTGTGGGTCTCCTTTTAGACGAATCTCTGGCTGTCGTGTGGGTGTAAACGGATGCTGGACGTTCACGTCGGGGAAAAGCTTAAACGGCGCTCGGTTCCGCCGAAAGCTTCTGTGAGTTGTGCGGGAGAGGCTAACCCTCCGGCCGCGGTTTCGCAACCCCGCGCTCACCCCGGTACGATCAGTTTCGAGGGCGGGAGGATGGCGGGCTTGCCGCGGTGCTGCCAGCAGCGCGCGGGGCCGCGCACGCGGCGCTGGCAGGGCGTGCCCTTCTTCGTCCGCGCGCCGCAGACGTAGACGACCTCTTCCGGCTCGGTCGGGCGCTCGCCCGAAGTCCCGTCCGGGCCGTAGGCGGGCGGCGGCTTCGACGGCGCGGGCGCAGGCGGAAGCGGCGCGAGCCCCTGCGCGCCGCGCTCCAAAACGAGCGGCGCGGGCGGCGGCCTCAAGAGACGGCCGAGCAGAAACCCCGGCAGGATGAGCGCCGACGCCAGCAGCAAAGTCCGCTTCAGACCCGCCCGCCGGAAACGCGGGGCGCACGCACGGCAGAACCGCCGGCTCGTCCACAGACGCCTCCGCGGGCGCAGCACGCGCTCGCCGCACTCGCAGCAAAAGTTCGGCTTGTACAAGGCTTTCGCATCTCCCCGGACGCTTGAGGACGCCTCGTCGGCGGCGTCGCCTGCGGAGACACTCTGCGGGAACCTGGCGGCGAAACCCGTGAGTCTTCAGTCACCCTTCGACAGACGGCGCGGATTATACGCCGCCGCGCGCGTGCCGTGAAGGATTTTTAAACGGCCCCCCCGGTTCCCGCGAACGTAGTTCAAACGCCCACGCCTTCGGAAAAGTGTTCGCGCTTTTCGTTTCATGCGCAAACGTGCGTTGCATGCGTGGCACGGATGTGATACATTCGAATCGTGCCCCGCGCACGGTGCGAGCGATGCGTCTGACACTCTACTGCAACCGCTACGGACACTTTAAGGACGCGATTGTCTGCTCGGTGAACTGCGCCTTCCGCACGCGCTGCAACGACTTCGCACTCTTCTACGACGAGCACCGCGCGGAGGTGGACGCGCTCGTCTCCAACTACTACGACGCGCGCCTCGGGCAGGATACAGAACCCCGCACGGCGGCGGCGAAAGACTCAACGCTTGTGCACATCCAGCCGGTCGCGAGACCCGAGGAGATGCGTAAGCTGATACGTTTGGAGGTTTTAAGAGAGATGGCCGAATCCTTTTACATCTGGATCGACAAGGAAGACCGCGCCGAGCTGTTGGAGACGGCCGACGTGCTGCGCCGCGCCGAGCGCGGGCAGAAGGCGAAGAGCATCTACCGCGTCGCGCAGGAGATGGAGCTGCGCTTCCAGCTCGTCCCGCGCAAGCGCATCGAGAAGGCGCGCCGCGTCGCCGAGGTCACGGCCGAGCGCGCCGAAGCGCGCCGCACCCGCCGCACACCTTCGCGCCCCACGCCGCCCGCGCCCGTCCCCTTCCCCGCCCCCGTCGCCGACGACTCAGAGCGCGACGCCCCGCCCGCCCCGCGCCGCGCGCGCGCACGCGCCGGCAGGTGAGCGGAAGACAAAATTAAGGAGACGGCCCCGGCGCGTGCGTCGGGGCCGTCTCCTTTTCGCCCGGAGTTAATCCGGCGGCAGGCCCGGGCTCCGCGCGCCGCGGGCCGGCAGCCCGGGCGGGCGTTTAGACGGGTAGCCTGATGAACCCGGGCACGTTGACTAAATTACGATCCCCGTTCCGCGTGATGTTGCCGCGGTTGCCCTCGGAGGTCTGAATCAACTCGCTGCCGGGGGCGTAGCCGCGCACGATGCCGATGTGGTCGAGGTCTACGTCGCCGTCGAACCATTCGAAGACGAGGATGTCGCCGCGCCGCGGGGTGAAGCCCTCCTTCGGGTGCCAGAACCCGTTCTGCCTGGCCCAGAACTTCCACGCATCCACCTTGGCCATCGTGGCCCAGAACCCCTCGGGCTGGTCGGGGATTTCGATGCCCGCCTGGCGGCAGCACCACGTGACGAAGGCCGCGCACCAGTTGTAGAAGACCGGCTCGCTCCCGATGTGCCCGATCTTCTTCATCGGGGCACGGAAGGGAGTCAGGTACTTCTCGGCCTCGCTGGACGCGTTCTTCCAGACGAGCGATTTCGCGGCCTCCGTCTGGGCGATGTCGGCGAGGATGGCGAGTTTCCCCTGCTCGGGCCGCTCGACATCGGCCGTCCCGCCGAGCGCGGCCCAGGTGTCGGGCCCGACCTCGCCGTCCACGGTCAGCCCGGCCTGCAACTGGAACATCCTCACGGCCCTCTCGGTGTCGGGGCCGAAGTCGCCGTCGATGATGCCGGTCGGGTAGCCGAGCGCCTGCAAAGCCTTCTGCAAGGTCTCTACGTCGTCGCCGATTCGGCTCCGCTTCAGGACGCGCGTCAGTTGCGGCAGCCTCGTGATCCTGACGGCGCCGGTCAGCACGGGCTGCCGGTCGCCGCTGTAATCGAGCTTGAGCGCCTCGCCGCGCTCACCCGCGTTCGGCACGCGCCAGACGGACGAGCCGGGGAAGCGGTTGAGGTAGGTCTGCAACTCGTTGGCGGTCGCGGGGTTCTTCGCGTCGGACTCCGAGCCCCAGATGGGGAGAATCGGCTTCGTCAGCTTCAGCTTCCGGTGGGCTTCGAGGCACGCCTGCACCTCCTCCTCGTTGCTCGTGGCGAAGCTGAACTTCTCGAAGTAGATTTGCGGGAAGGCGAGGTCGCACAGCTCGTCGAGCATCTTCCAGGGCACGTCGGCGTGGAAGGCCGGGTTGCCGAAGCTGGTGTAGCCGAGCATGCCGGCCGGGACGAACTCGCGGAGCCTCGTGATCAGTTTTTTGAGGTTGGCGTGCGTCGCCGGCTGCTTGACCTCCTGCTCCACGTCGAGCACGTAGCCGTCGATGCCGGCGTCAACCGCCTGCTTCACGGCGGCCACCTGCGCGTCGAGGTCGGCTCCCGTGCCGTAGTGGTAACCCCACCCGAAGACCTCAATCCCGCTCGCCTTGAAACGCTGGATGTTCTCCGAGGTGCACTGGTGCCCCCAGAACATCGGGCTGCTCTTCCCGTCGAACGCCTTGAGGTAGACCCGACCGACTTTGCGCTGGACGAGCGTGGTCAGGTAGTCGCTGGAGACATTCGCCAAACGCCAAATCCACACGCCTCTCGGATGCTCTGCCATGATATTCACCTTTCTGCTTGGAGGATGGTTGATGAAAATCCGCCGCGCGGCCCCGCACTTGACCGGGGGGCCGGCACGCCGCGTCAGGCCACGTTCACGACCCGCTCCTGCACGAGCACCTGCTCCTTGTCGGGGGCGGCGCCGTTGAGGTAGTCGGCCGGCTGGAAGGTCGCGCCCTGCTTGAGGACGATTAACTCCAGCAGCGCGGTCGGGCGGGCAGCGAGTTCGGGGCTGAGCGCCGCGGCGGCTTCGATGAAGAGGGCCGTGCCGAGCGGCCGGACGGCCCCGCCCCCGTAGATGCTCCTGACCTTGTCGTTGAAGGTGGAGGTGACCGTGGAGCCGAACTTCGCCAGCTCCTTCACCGCCTCCGAGGGCTTCGAGTTGGCGACCGCGGCGAACTTGCCCAGGGCGAAGCCGGCGCGCCGCGCCGCCCTGATCGTCTCGGCCTCGACGAGGAAGAGTCTGGCGATGTTGCTGCTGTCGCTCTTGTCGTCGCGGGCGACCTCCTGCTGGATGAGCTTCGCGCGGCCCGGCTCGTAGAAGCTGGCCGTGCCGGTCATGCCGGCTTCGAGCAGCAGGGCGTGCACCCTCGTCAGCGTGACGGAGAGGGCGGCCGTGGTGTCCGGGTGGAGAATCATCTGGTCGCGAATATCCTCGTCCGGCCAGTCCCAGTAGTAGTCCTTGTTGGTGTTGATGGCGAACGTGTTGCCGTCGAGCCGGGCCGAGGTCGAGGGCGGGATGGCCGAATAGACGAGGAGCTGCGACGCCGGCCCGATGTCGCCGTAGTTGTCCACGTCCTGGAAGTAGGCGAGCGGGATTATCTCGCGCATCTTCCGCTGGATGCGCCGCGACATGTTCAGGTACTGCGGCACCCTGGGGCCGCCGTCGGGCTCGGGCGGGGCGCTGAGCCACGCCGCGACGGACACCGCCGGGAGGCTCACGTCGATGCCGAGCAGCGTGTCGCCGAAGTTGTCCGTGCCGTTGAACTCAAGGGCGTCGATGTGATTGTCGAGGTCGCCGATCCAGTTCTCGAAGGTGCCGCCGCCGCCGGGCTGCGGCTTGAACACCTCGCCGAAGTAGGACTGGACGTAGGGCTTGAGCTGGTACTGAAGGTCTGCGCGCTTCATGCTCCGCTTGACCTGCCGCAGCGAGTAGGAAAAGGTCAGCTCGCCCGTGCCGTGGACGCGAACCTGGCTGGCGCCCGCGCGGAGGAAGCCGCCGACGGTGAGTCGGCTGTTGCGCTTGTTCTTCTCCACGACGATGTCCCTCGCGTCGAGTTCGTAGACGAGCAGCCGCCCCTCGTCCGCTTCGACCGCGTCCACCTTCGCCAGCGAAGAGTTGATGTGATCGACCGCGCTCTTGCTCCAGGGGAGGTTGATCTCCACGTGGCTGTTGCGCTCGATCTGGTGGGTCAGCGTGGCGGCGTTGAGCGTCACGCCCGCCATCCGGTTGACCAAGAGGGTGTCGTAGTCGCCGCCCAGCGCGAGCTTCAGCGCGTCGATGACCTGCGGCTCGTCGAAGTCGAGCGTGAAGTCGAGCAGCGCGCTCTTCGTCGTCGTCGTCTGGAAGGTGTAGGCGAAGTTGAACTCGTACTTCCGGTTGAGCGCCTTGAGGGTCTGTTCGTAGAAGCTGCGCCCGCGCTTGATGAAGAGGAAGATGGACTGGCGAATCTCGTTGATCCTGGCGAGGTCGAGCTTGTCCTCGATGAACGCGGTGAGCCGCGCCTTGAGCCACGCGTCGAGCTTGTCGAAGGATGCCTGATCCAGGTCGGCGAGGCTGCTGACGCCGATGAGTTCGTCGAGCCGCGCGAGGCCGAAGAGCTTCTCCAGTTGGAGGCGCTCCTCGACGAACCGCTGGAGCCTGACGAGCGCGCCCTCCAGCGTATCGGGGTCGAGCAGCTCCAGCGTCTTGCGGGCGGCGTCCTGGAGCCTCCCGAACTCCTCCGAGCTGTTGAGGGCGACCAGGATGCCGTGCGCCGCGGCCGCCTGCAACCACGCGCCCGCGGGCGTGCGGAAGAAGTCCACGTCCTTGAGCAGGTCGGAGATGGGCTTCCTGACGGTGTCCTCGTTCGCCTCGCTGATGAGCCGCGCGATGCGGCGGACTTCGCCGAGGTCGGCGTGCTCCTCGACCAGCTTCCAGACCTGCGTGGCGACCGAGTGCGGCAGGTCGTTCCACTTGTCCACCAGCTCGACCAGCCTGTCGCGCGCGGCGTCGAAGGCGGTCTCGGGGTCGATGCCCGTCACCTCCTCCAAGAGCTTCATGCCGTAGTCCACGCCGACCTCGCCCAGAATTTCGGCGAGGCTCTGGTCGGGGTTCGTCCACTTCTCGACGGCCTTCAAGTCCTTGAGCACCTGCGCGCCGTGGACGCCGAAGACGGCCTTGATGAACTCGTCGAACTCGGGGAGGAAGTCGTCGAAATCGCCCTGCACGGAGACCCCGGCGTTGAAGGCGAAGCCCCAGCCCTTGCGGCGGAGGCGGAAGAGGCGGAAGCGGAGCGTCTGGTCAGCGGCGTCCCTGGGGTCTCGGCTGATGACGACGGCGAAGTTCCCGCTCGCGTTGAAGTTGAGCGCCGCCGAGACGCCCATCTGTAGACGCAGGCCGATGTCGCCGGCCAGCCCGAGCAGCTTCGCCTCGCGCACCCAGTTGAAGTCGTAGCCGTACTGCACGCCCAGCGAGAGGGCGACCGAGCTGTCCACCTCCGCGATGAGCCACGTCCCCGGCTTGAGGTCGTCGAGCTGGCCGATCTGCGAAGGCAGCATCCAGCTCTGCGCCGTCTCCGTGACGGCCGTGAGGGCCCCCGCGTTCTTGTCGAAACGCCGGATGACCGCGTAGAGCGCCTCGCGCTTGCCCGTGCCGCTGAAGGTGACGGCCCCGGGCGCGCCCAGCGCGACCGAGCCCTTGGCCGACGCGTTAACGTCGTAGCCCCACCTGAGCACCGTGAAAATGCTCTCGCCCGAGTTGGCGAGCGACAACCCCGGGGCGATGTCGTCCGCCACGCCCAGCCCTTGCAGGAGCTTCGCCGGGTCTTGGTAAACGCCCAGCCCCGCGAACGCGCTGGCGCTGCCTTTGAACACGACCTGTCCCGCCCCTTTGCCGAATTTAATGTCATTCCCGGCCTCGGCCTTGGCCGAGATTTTCCCCAGCTCGATCTGCCGGGGCGGGAAACTGGTGTCATTAGCCAGGGCGAGCACCACGTCGGGGTCTGTGGCGGGGGGCACTACCTCGATGCCCACTTCGGCGGCATCGCTCAGAAATTTGGTGTTGAGTTTGACGATTTTTGACATACCTATCCTTAGCGACCGGTGTAGGTAGAGCGAGATGTACTTGCGTGAGCAGACGCCCGCGGGGCTTTGGTCGCGGGCCGATTTGTGTGGAGTGCGCGGATTCCTGGTCTGCGGCCGGGGAACTGTCGGGCTCCCCCTAGTGCGTCTCCTAAATCTAACGCACCGTTTCCCCGCCGCGCCCATCAAACGCCCGGTCTCAACACAGGCCGACCGCCGGCACGACCGGGCCGCGGGAGGAGCGGCCGTGGCAACTCTCCGCGCCGGAGACGCACCCAAGCCACTGCCGCCGGGCCGGCCGCGGGCGCTTGCGTAACGGCGCGGCGCTTGCGCATACTATCCGCGCACCGAGCGTGTTCGAGCAATGACCTTTTTCAACACTTTCCGGAACAACTCAATCAAAATCGTCTGCGCCTTCGCCGCACTCCTCTGCCTCGCCGCCGGCCCGCGCGCGCAGGCGCAGGACGACCCCGTCGTCACGGTCGAGAGCAACCTCGTCCTCCTCAACGTCGGCGTCGCCGACCAGAAGGGGCGGGCCATCACCAACCTCACTCAGTCCGACTTCGCCGTCTACGAGGACGGAGTCCGCCAGTCGGTCGTCAGCTTCGAGCCTTCGACGGCGCCCTTCAGCCTCGTGCTGCTGCTCGACATGTCGGGCTCGACCCTCAACTTCCGGCCCACGCTCAAGCAGTCCGCGGTGCGCTTCATCGACTCGCTCGGCCCCGACGACCGCGTCGAGGTCGTCGCCTTCAACGACAAGGTGCAGACGCTCCAGCAGTTCACCGGCGACCGCCGCGAGATCGCCTTCGCCATCAACGAGGCCAAGGGCAAGGGCGCCACGAACCTCTACAAGGCGCTGCGCCACTCGCTCGCCTCGCTCTCGAAGGAGGGCAAGCGGCGCAAGGCCATCGTCGTCCTCACCGACGGGCTCGACACCGAGGAGCGCAAGCTCGACGGCGTGGCCACGTCCGCGGCCCAGACCGACGCCGAGGCCGTCGCCACCGTCAAGCCCGACCAGAGCGCGGCGCTGCGCTCCGTGCTCGACCTGGCCGACCGCCTCGGCGTAACCGTCTACCCGCTCGCGCTCCCCTCGACCGACCCGAAGAAGATGCTCCCCTTCACGCCGCAGCAGTCGGCCATCTACACGGCCGCGCGCACCCGCATGCAGACGCTCGCCGACCGCACGGGCGGCCGCCTCCACGAGATACGCCGACTGGAAGACATGGGGCGCCTCTACGCCGAGGTCGCCGCCGAGATGCGCACGCTCTACAGCCTCGCCTACCAGTCCTCCAACGCCCGCCCCCGCGACGGCAAATGGCGCGCCGTCACCATCGAAGTCACCCGCCCCGACGCCATCGCGCGCTCCCGCCCCGGCTACTACGCCCGCTGAAACACACGGCTTTTACGGCCTCATTCGCCGCCCCCGAGCCCGCTTGACACTCCCCCGCCCCGCCCGTATATTCGTTACTTCTCTCCACCAAGAGAAACCAAGCACCCGTAGCTCAGTTGGATAGAGCGTCTGACTACGAATCAGAAGGTCGCACGTTCGAGTCGTGCCGGGTGCATCAATTAAATCAACCACTTATGGGCGCTGCATAAGCGCCCGTATTGCTTCACACACACATTCACACACAAACCCGAGCCACAAATAAGGCTAGGCGGAGCATTCATTGATGCGCCTGCCTAGCCCGTCTCAGTGCGATTTTTCGTTGTACCGCTGGATTAATCTTGCCGCCGCACGATGCCAGCAAGGTTGGCCTTTCGCGTATGCCTTGCACTGGCAAGAGGAGTTCGCAGTATAGATTTCGCCCGAGGGCGAAAGGATCAGAAGCGATTGGCCGTCAAAGTGCATGAATGGGTTAGATTCAATTTCCTGCTTCGCTTTGGCAATTGCAGTCTGCCAGCGGCGCGAGCCGGAAACCTTGTCAAACGCTTCTTGAATCACATTGTGCATTCTGCCTTCATCTATGTTCATCATCTGTGCTCACCTCTCTTGCCAATATCCAATACACAGAAACTATACCGCAAGGGAATAATTAAGTCAAGAATTTTATTCCTTTGAGGAACAGTTATTCTTGATGTATAAAGGCAGCATGGAAGATGAGGCGATGTTGACCACGAGTGAAGTTGCGGAACGGCTTAATGTGAGTATACGCCGCGTGCGCGCTCTAATTGAGGCCGGGCGCTTGCCGTCTAAGCAGTTCGGGCGCGATCATTTAATAAAGGAAGGTGATTTGAAACTCGTTGCCCTTCGCAAGCCTGGTAGACCGCGTAAGACTGACACTCAACAATAGTCTTTGCATGACTACTTAATATGCTCACACCACGCTTTGAAGAAGCCCTCATCTTCGCCACACAGCTTCACTCCAAACAACTTCGTAAAGGCACGAAGACCCCATACGTCGCGCACTTGCTTGGTG
>JBEVJD010000349.1:0-6502 GCA_040510435.1 Pyrinomonadaceae bacterium
CATGATGTCTTCCGTCACCAAAATCGAACTCTACCGGCTGGTGGGCGAGGCGGCGGCGCGCGGCGAGCGCGTGGTCGTCGCGACCGTGGCGCACACGCGCGGCTCGACGCCGCAGCGGCGCGGGGCGAAGATGCTCTTCTTCGAGGGCGGCGGGACGGCCGGCACCGTCGGCGGCGGCTGCGTCGAGGCCGAGGTCTGGGCCGAGGCGCGCGCGGCGCTACGCACGGGGCGGCCGGCGCTTCACCGCTTCACCCTCACCGCCGACGAGGCCAGCGAAGAGGGCATGGTCTGCGGCGGCACAATGGAGATTTTTCTGGATGTCTGGGAGTAAGACCGTGAACCGTAAACCGTAAACCGTGACAAGAAGAAGAACGTGTCTTAGTCTTGTCACGGTTTACGGTTTACGGTTCACGCGCGAACGGAGTGAGCGTCATGAGTTCTTTCGTCGAGAATTACAAGGCGAAGCACCAGCACCCTTTGAACCAGTTGACGCACTACATCGGCATCCCGATGATCGTCGTGAGCCTGCCGCTCTTCTTCTGGAACTGGCGGTGGGCGCTGGGGCTGTTCGTCGTGGGCTGGGTCTTCCAGTTCGTCGGGCACGCCATCGAGGGCAACAGCCCGGCCTTCTTCCGCAACCCCGTCTACCTCGTCGTCGGCCCCCTCTGGCTCCTGCGCCGCGCGCTCTCGGCGGTCGGCCTCGTCCGCCCGGCGGGGAAATAGGCAGAACAGAACCGCGAGCGGTAGCGAGCGGGTGCGTGCGACATCACAGATACGATTGATGTCACCGCGACCCGCCCGCTACCGCTCGCGGTTCTGTTAAGGTATCCGCCGATGGACAGCCCGTCCCAACAAAACTCCTCTGCCGAGCTAACACGCGCACTCGCGCGCGTGCTCGAAGCGGGCGGCGTGGCCGTGCTCGCCACGGTCGTGGAGGCAGAGCGGGGCGTCGGCGCGAAAGTCCTGTTCGAAGCCTCGGGCGGGCGTGCGGGGACGACGGGCGACGCGCTGTTGGACGGGGCGTTGGAAGAACAGGCGCGGGCGTTCCTCGCCGCGCGCGCGGAGGCGCGGACGCTGAGTGTGGAGGAGTTCGCGCCCGGGCTCGAAGCGTGGCGCGGGGCGCGCGTGCTGTTCGAGCGCGTCGAGCCGGAGCCACACCTCGTCGTCTGCGGCGCGGGACACGTCGGCGCGGCGCTGGCGCGGCTCGCAAACGCCATCGGCTACCGCGTCACGCTCGTTGACGACCGCGAGGACTTTCTAACGCGCGAGCGCTTCCCGGAGGAGGGCATCGAGCTGGTCGCCGCGCCGGGTTGGGCCGAGACGTTGAGCGGGGTCGTCGGGACGGGGCGCGGCGTCTACGTCGCGGTCGTCACGCGCGGCCACAACGAGGACGAGGAGTGCATGAGGGTGGTGCTGTCCGCGCGTCCCGACTACGTCGGCATGATCGGCAGCCGCCGCCGCACCAACATCGTGCTCGGGCGTCTGCGCGAGTCGGGCGTGGACGAAGCGGTGCTCAGAGAGGTGCGCGCGCCCGTCGGCCTCGACATCGGCGCGGTCTCGCCCGAAGAGGTCGCGCTCGCCATCCTCGCGGAGGTCGTCGCGCACCGACGCGGCGGCACGGGCGCGCCGATGTCGGCGTGGAGGAGGGAGTGACCCGACGGCCGCCCGTCACTTAACGACCGAACTTAACGACCGCCCTGTAAATGTCTCGCCTCTTCAAATCGAAATTCAGGGTCGCGCTCGCCATCGCGCTCGTCGTGCTGGCGTGTCTGGCGGCGTGGGCGTTCTGGCTTGAGCCGGCCTCGACGGTCGTCCGCCGCGTCGGGCTGGCCGTCCCCGCGTGGCACGCCGAGCACAAGGGATTGAAGGTCGCGCTGCTCACAGACCTGCACGTCGGCGCGCCGCACATGAGCTTAGAACGCCTGCGCAACGTCGTCGGGCGCGTGAACGAGGAGGCGCCCGACCTCGTCATCATCACGGGCGACTTCGTCATCGGCGGCCCGCAGGACGAGGGGGGCGAGCGCGGCGGCGTCGCCGGCGGCACGTTCGTCGAGCCGGAGCCGCTGGCCGAAGAGTTGAAAGCATTGCGCGCGCCGCTCGGCGTCTACGCCGTGCTGGGAAATCATGACTGGTGGTTCGACGGCGAGCGCGTCACGCGCGCCCTGCGCGGGACGGGTCTGAAGGTGCTCGAGAACGAGGCTGTGAGAATCGAGCATGAGGGGCGCGGCTTCTGGCTCGGCGGCGTCGCAGACCTCTGGACGCGCCGGCCGGACGTGGAAGGCACGCTCCGCCAGGTCAACACGGACGACCCCGTCATCCTCTTCACGCACAACCCGGACATCTTCCCCAACGTCCCCGCGCGCGTCACGCTCACCGTCGCGGGTCACACGCACGGCGGTCAGGTCAACCTGCCCTTGTTGGGTCGCCCCGTCGTGCCCTCGAAGTTCGGGCAGCGGTACGCGTTCGGGCACGTCGTCGAGGGCGGCCGCCACCTCTTCGTCAGCGGAGGCGTTGGCACGAGTATCGTCCCCGTCCGCTTCCGCGTCCCGCCCGAAATAGTGATCTTGAAGTTGGAGCCCGGGGCTTAGAAGACTTTCGTGTCGGCCGGGGCGGGGAGCGGGGACGGCACGGCGTCGGCGAGGTTCTGTTCGAGTCGCTTGCGGCGGCGTCCGCGCGCGCTGCCGTGGAGGTACATGACAGGGCCGATGAGCCAGTAGGTGAGGCCGGCGAGCAGCGAGCTGATGACGGTGCCGCTGAGGGCCAAGCCGACCGAGAGGAGGCCGACGGCGGCCATGAGGGCGTTCTCGTGCATGAGCGTGCGCGTGTCGAAGGTCTCCAGCTCGTTCAGTTCGAGCGCTCTGCGTTGGTGGTGGGCGTGCCAGTACATGAGGGAGAAGATGGCGAAGACGGCGGCGAAGCCGAGGCCGTAGACGGCGAGCAGCAGCGGCATCTGCGACGCGCGCACGACCGGCTCGGTCTGCCCGGCGGCGGTCGTGACCGTCGCCCCGAAGCCGAGCGCGACGTTGATCATCAGCGTCCAGACGAACTTGAGCGGGTAGACGTAGAAGAGGACGACGAAGAGCAGCAGCGCCGTCATCCAGATCGTGAAGTTGTCGGCGAGCCCGTAGCGGCGGAAGAACTTGTACTGCACGAACCAGACGTGGAAGAGCATCGCGAAGGTGATGGCAAAGGCGAGGAAGCCGCGCATCATCACCAGCAGGTCGTTGAACGTGCGCGGCACTTCGAGCGAGACGACGAGCAGCGTGATGGCGAAGGCGAAGACGCCGTCCGACAGCGCCTCGATGCGCGACACGTCCTTCAGTCCGCGCAGGCGGAAGCCGTTCTGCACCTCCGACTCCCTCTTCGCCAAGCTCTCTCTGATCACACATGCTCCTTGCGGTTTGGTCTGCGCGCAGGCATTTTAGAGCCGTCGCTTTGACGCTCTCGCCCGGCCGCGGCGGCGGCGAGCATTATTCACCTTCGAGGCGCTTCCCGCAAGACTCATGTCCACGGCCCGGCCTCATACTCCATCCCTGAAAACGTCTGGCGGGGGCGGCATGTTCCGCGCGCTCGGGCACCGCAACTTCCGCCTCTTCTTCGCGGGCGCGTTCCTCTCGAACGCGGGCACGTGGATGCAGACGGTGGCGCAGAGCTGGCTCGTGTTGCAGTTGACCGACTCGGGCACGTGGCTCGGCGTGGACACGTTCGTGGCGATGGCGCCGGGGGTGGTGCTGACGCTGGTCGGCGGCGTCATCGCTGACAAGGTTGACCGCAAGCGTCTGCTCATCTACACGCAGGCGGGGGCGGGGCTGTCGGCGCTGGCGCTCGCGGCGCTGATGTACGCGGGCGCGATTCGTTGGGAGGGGGCGGCGCGGCGGCCTTCGGACGTGTGGATGGTGCTGTTGCTGTCGTTCGTGACGGGATGCTGCTGGGCTCTCTCGGGGCCGGCGTTCCAGGCGCTCACGGTTGACCTCGTCGAGCGCGAAGACATCGCCAACGCCATCGCGCTCAGCTCGTCGCAGTTCCAGTTGGCGCGCGTGGTGGGGCCGACGCTGGCGGCCGTGACGATGAATCTGCTCGGGATGGCGGGCTGCTTCCTCGCCAACGGGCTCTCCTACATCGCCATCTGCGCCGCGCTCGCGCGCGTGAAGTTCGAGAGGCGGGGCGCGGCGCCGACGCCGGCCGTACCAACCGGGGGCGAGAAGGCCGAGGCCGCGCGGCGCTCGATGTGGGAGGATTTTGCCGAGGGGTTCAGGTACGTCCGGGGGCGCCCGCGGGTGGGGGCGATACTGCTGTGCTCGGCGGTGGTCTGTCTGTTCGGCTCGCCTTACCTCGTGCTGCTGCCGCTGTTCGCGCGCAACGTCTACGGGTGGGACGAGGCGGGGCTGTCGCTTCTGATGGGGATGGCCGGGGCGGGAGCGCTCGTCGGGGCGCTCGGGCTCGCCTATCTCGGCGGCGGGCGGCGGAAAGGTCTCGTCCTGCTCGCGTGCATGATCTCGGCCGGCGCGTGCATCACGGGGTTTGCGGCGGCCCCGTCACCGGGCGCCGGCATCCCTCTGCTCTTCGCGACGGGGACATCGCTGGTCGTCTTCTTCGCGCTCGGCAACACGCTCGTGCAGCAGCTCGTCACCGACGAGATGCGCGGGCGCGTGATGAGCATGTGGATTCTGACCTTCATCGGGACGCTGCCCGTCGGGAGCTTCCTCTCGGGGGCGGCGGCCGACCGCTTCGGGGCGCGCCCGACGCTGGCCGTCTGCGGCCTCGTCGTCCTCGCCTTCGGCCTCACGGCGGCCTTCGGCAACCCGCGCCTGCGCGAGATGTGAGGCGCGCGCGCCCGCGGAAGACTTCAGTCGTCCTCGTCCCTGAGAATCCTTTCGAGCGGCGTCATGCCGCGGTCGTTGTACTGCGGGACGGGCGGACGCGCGGCGTCGAGCGCGGCGAGCGGCGGCGGCGCGTTGAGTCCCAGCGGCGAGGCCGGGGCAACGCTCGGGCCGGTCGAGAGATTCAGAGTGGTTACGGGGCCGCGCGCCTCCCGACGTTTCAGGGCGGGGAAGATGTGGAACCACTGCGCGTAGCCGAGCCCCATCGCCACCGCCCAGAAGGCGAAGCGCCCCGCCACGCCGAAGTCGTCCGAGTGGAAGAAGAAGGCGACGGCCGTGCCGAGCGGGGACGAGAGCAGGGTCATGACCGCCTCAAGGACGGAGCTGGGCGCGTCGGAGAAGAAGAGCGTCCGGTGCCCGCCCGGCATGATGGAGTAGACGACGAGCAGCGTGGTGCAGAGCAGCAGCCACGGCTTCCGCAGGTTCGGTTGAAAAGGGTTCTGCATCGCTCCCTCCGAAGCAAAGTAGGCAGATGGCAGATGGCAGTAGGCAGTTGAAGGCCGGTCGGAAGCCCCGGAGGGGCTTGATGTTTATAGTCAGCGAGATTTAATGAACCCCGAGCCCCGTGAGGGGCGACATCAACATGCCGCTCCTCCGGAGCTTTGCAGATTAATGCTCAGCATCGAGCTATAACCATGCCGCCCCTCCGGGGCTCCTAACTGCCTACTGCTATCTGCCTACTGCCTACTGCCTACTGTTTTTTGCTTTAGACACCGTGGCTCTCGAACTTGTTCCCGGCCGGCGCGCGCAAGAAATCAGGGAGGAGACGTTCTACTCACGGAGCGGCCGTTTTGAAACCGGAGAGCCGCCCGGGTCGTGTGAACCCGCGAAAGATGTTTTGAGGAGAAAAGGGATGCGAACCTTCAGAGACCTGCTGTGCCTCTTCTTTGGCCTCGTGCTGATGGCGCTCGTGACGGCGACCGCCAACGCGCAGGGCGTCATCGTCCCCGGCCCCTGCCGCCGCTGCCCCACGCCGCCGCGCCCCGTGCCGATGCCCCGCGCGCTGCCGGTCAAGTCCATCAAGATTGACGCCAAAATCAGCGCGCAGGTCGCCACCACGCACGTCGAGCAGGTCTTCCGCAACGACACCGACGCCACGCTCGAAGGCACGTACTTTTTCCCCATCCCCGAGACGGCCTCCATCGTCGAGTTCGCCATCTGGGACGGCGACAAGCGGCTCGTCGGCGAGGTGCGCTCGCGCGAGGAGGCGCGGCGCATCTACGACGATATCGTCCGCCGCCAGCGCGACCCGGGGCTGTTGGAGTACGCCGGCCGCGACCTCTTCCAGGCCAGCATCTTCCCCATCTCGCCGCACTCCGACAAGCGGCTTGAGCTGACCTACACGCAAGTCCTGAAGGCCGAAGGCGGCACGGTCAACTATCGCTACCCGCTGGGCACCGGTCGCAACGTCGCGCAGATCACGGGCACCGTGTCGGGGCGCGTCGAAGTCGAGGGGCGCGAGCCCGTCCGGAACGTCTACTCGCCGAGCCACGAGATTGACGTGGCGCGCAAGGGCGAGCGCAGCGCCCGCGTCTCGTTCGAGTCGGCGGCGGGGCGCGAGCCGCAGGACTTCCAACTCTTCTACACGCTCTCGGACGCAGATTTCGGCATGACCCTGCTGA
>JBEVJD010000350.1:0-66197 GCA_040510435.1 Pyrinomonadaceae bacterium
GGGCTGCACCGGCGCGGCGCGGTAACGGGTTCCCCGTCATGCGCTCGTGCGTGTCGCGCTACCCTTTCTGGCTGCGGAAGATTAAGCGGCGCGTGCTGGTCACCGCCGGCCGCGCGCGCGACTAGGCCGTCAAGAGATGAAGCTGAGAGACATAAGCGCACTCGCCTACCGAGGGCTCATCATGGCGCGTCACCCCGAGGCCATCGGGCTCCGGCGGCGCGGCATCGACTATGAGCACTACCGCAACCTGCGCCGGCCGTGGCTGCTCGACGCGGGGATCAAAACCATCCTCGACATCGGCGCGAACACGGGGCAGTTCGCACGGCTCGCGCACGAGGTCTTCCCCGGCGCGGCCATCTACTCGTTCGAGCCGCTGCCCGACTGCTTCGAGGCGCTGAAGGGGGCGCTGCCCGCGGGCGCGGACTTCCACCCCGTCAACTGCGCGCTCGGCCGCGAAGAGGGCACGCTCGAATTCCGCCGGGCGCTGCACACGCCGTCGTCCTCGTTCCTGAAGATGACGAAGCTGCACGAGGAGTCGTTCCCCGAGAGCACGGGCGGGCAGGAGGAGCGACCCCTCACGGTCGCCGTGCGGACGCTCGACCGGGTGGCCGCGGAACTCCCGCTGCGCGAGAACATCCTCCTCAAGATCGACGTGCAGGGCTACGAGGCCAACGTGCTGGCGGGCGGGGCGGAGACCGTGCGCCGCGCGACGGCGGTCATCATGGAGACCTCGTTCCGCAGGCTCTACGAGGGGCAGCCGCTCTTCGACGAAATCTACGCGACGATGCGCGGCCTCGGGTTCGACTTTCAGGGGAACATGGAGCAGATGGTCAGCCCGGCGGACGGCCGCGTCGTGCAGGCCGACAGCATCTTCGTCCGCCGCGACTAAAACAGAACCGCGAGCGTTAAGCGAGCGGGTCGGGGTTACTTCAAAGGTCTCTCTGAAGTAACCCCGACCCGCTCGCTACCGCCCGCGGTTCTGTTATTGGCCGGCCGAGACGTGGGCGCGCTCCTTCGTCGCCTCGACGATCTCTTCCATAATCTTCCGCATGTCGTAGCGGTACTCCCACGCGGGGTAGTCCCGGCGGAAACGGCGCACGTCCGAAATCCACCAGATGTGGTCGCCGCTGCGCGCCTCGTCCGAGAGCGTGTAGTTCAGCTCGCGCCCGCACAGCTCCTCGGCCGTCCGGATGGCTTCGAGCATCGAGCAGTTACTGTGGCGCGAGCCTCCCATGTTGTAGACCGCCCCGCCCTCCTTCGGCTGTTGGAAGAAGTGCCAGAAGGCGTTGACCAGGTCGAACGAGTGTATGTTGTCGCGCACCTGCTTGCCCTTGTAGCCGTAGATGGTGTAGGGCCGGCCCGTGACGACGCATTTGACGAGGTAGGCGAGGAAGCCGTGCAGCTCCGCACCCGAGTGCGCCGGGCCCGTCAGGCACCCGCCGCGGAACGTCGCCGTCTTCATCCCGAAGTAGCGCCCGTACTCCTGCGCGAGCACGTCGGCCGCGACCTTCGACGCGCCGAAGAGGCTGTGCTTCGAGTGGTCGATGCTCATCGTCTCGTCGATGCCGTGCTCGGCGAACGGGTGCGCCGCCTCGACCTCCCAGCGCGTCTCCGTTTCGATTAACGGCAGCGCGTTCGGCGTGTCGCCGTAGACCTTGTTCGTCGAGGTGAAGACGAAGACGGCGTCGGGGCAGTACTTGCGCGCCGCTTCGAGCATGACGAGCGTGCCGTTGGCGTTGACGGTGAAGTCCGTGAAGGGCTCGCGCGCGGCCCAGTCGTGCGAGGGCTGCGCGGCGGTGTGGACGACGAGCGAAACGTCGCGGCCGAAGCGCTCGAAAATCTTGCCGATGGCTTCGGCGTCGCGCACGTCCACGGGGTTGTGCTCGAAGCGCTTGAGCGCGGTTTGCAGTTGGCGCGTGTTCCAGTCGGTCGAGGCGTCCTCGCCGAAAAAGTAGCGGCGCATGTCGTTGTCAACGCCGACGACGTGCAGCCCCTTAGCGTCGAGGAACTTGGCCGTCTCACTCCCGATGAGCCCCGACGAGCCGGTGACGATTGCGACAGACATTCAGATAAGCCCCCTCAACTTCTATGCGGAAATTATATGACAACCATTTTGCGACCGGAGAGCATAGCACACACGTTTGAGGACGCCGCAACCGACCCCCGTTGCCGATTCCTGACGCCGGTGCTAAGTTAGCCGGGCTTATTCGACCGGACACGCGAAGGGCGACACTTACGCCGCCCCCGAATCTCACGGTGTTCAAAAGCGACCGAGACTCTGTATGCGGAACCTAGTCAACAAGATTGCCCGGAGACTGACGGCCACACTCGACGGGGCCCCGCCGCCCTCTGCCATCGACATCTCGGACGAGTACGTCAACTGGCTCTGTTTCGCCAACGCCGGGATGCTCCAGCGCGGGAACCTCTACTGCTTCGACCACGCGCTCGGGCGTCTGCCGAGCGCCGCGCCGCTGGTCGAGATCGGCTCGTTCTGCGGACTGTCCACCAACCTGCTGACCTACTACAAGCAGAAGCACGGCGTCTCGAACCCTCTGTTCACGTGCGACCGCTGGGTCTTCGAGGGCGCGGACAAAGGCCCCGACCTCGCCGGCTCGCGCCTCACGCACGCCGAGTACCGCGACTTCGTCAAGGAGACCTACATCCGCAACGTCAAGATGTTCAGCCGCGACGACACGCCCTTCACCGTCGAGATGTTCTCCGACGAGTTCTTCGAGGCGTGGCGCACCGCGGCCGAGACGACGGACGTGCTGGGCCGACCCGTTAAGCTCGGCGGCCCCATCAGCTTCTGCTTCATCGACGGCAACCACACCTACGAGTATGCCAAACGCGACTTCGAGCACGCCGACGAGTTCCTTGAGCGCGGGGGCTTCGTCCTCTTCGACGACTCGGCCGACGGCTCCGGGTGGGAGGTCTGCGAGGTCGTCAAGGAGGTGGCGGCCTCGGGCAAGTACGAGCTGGTGATTAAGAATCCCAACTATTTCTTCCGCAAGAAGTAGCCGCCTCCCAAACCCCCTTTCAAGCCCGGAACCCGCCTGAAACGCGCCCGCCCCGTTCGGACGCACCCTCGGCGCTGTGCTATATTACGGCGCTTAAAGTCAGGGGCGGGGAGCCCGCCTGTAATCACCTTATGAGCAATACCGAACAAGCGGCCAGGGTCAGCGAGCACCCGCTCGTCTCCGTCGTCACCCCGACCTACAACCAGTCGGCCTACCTGCGCGAGACCGTCGAGAGCGTTTTGGGTCAGGACTACCCACACATCGAGCACATCGTCATCGACGACGGCTCGACCGACGACACCCCGCGCGTGCTCGCCGAGTACACGGGGCGCATCGACTGGGAGAGTCAGGCCAACATGGGGCAGACGCCCACCATCAACAAGGGCTGGCAGCGCTCGAAGGGCCAGATCGTCACCTGGCTCAACTCCGACGACACCTTCACGCCCGGCGCCGTCTCGAAGGCCGTCGAGTACCTGCAAGGCCGCCCCGAGGTCGGCGTCGTCTTCGGCGACACGCTCTTCACGGAAGACGACGGCACGCCCATCGAGCGGAGCCCGCCGCGCAGCGAGTTCGACTACGTCAAGTTCGTCGTCGAGTGCGAGAACCCCATCGCGCAGCCCTCGGCCTTCATCCGGCGCAAGGTCGTGGACGACGTGGGGCTCTTAGACCCGCACTACTACTACTTCATGGACTGGGACTTCTGGCTGCGCGCGGGCGCGAAGCACAAGATCGAGTACACGCCAGAGCTGTTCTCGACCTACCGCCTGCACCCCGAGTCGAAGACCGTCGCGCAGGCGGCGCGGGCGGCGCCCGAGCTTGAGCGCATGTACGGCAACTACTTCGCGCTCGACTACGTGCCCGCCGAAGTCCGCCAGCAGAAGGCGCGCGCGTGGGCGAACATGCGCTTCACGAGCGGCGGCTACTTCATCAAGGGCGGCGACCCGCGCGGGGCGTCGCGCGCCGCCTACAAGGCGCTGCGCGAGTACCCGGCGACGCTGTTCGATTCCGGCATGCTGCACAAATTCCTCTACTGCCTGTCCGGCGAGCGCCGCGCCTACCGCGAGGGGCGCGAACTCTACCGGCGCACCCGCGCCGCCTTCCAGAGGCAATAGACCGAGAGGCGGAGCCCCTTTACGAATGCCGCAGGGAAGTCCTGAATTACAAATCTCCCTGGTCGTCCCCGTCCGCAACGAGGAGGAGTCGCTCCGGCGACTCGTCTCTTCCATCCGCGCGCAGACGCGGCAGCCCGACGAGGTCGTGCTGGTGGACGGCGGCTCGACCGACCGCACCGTCGAACTCGCGCGCGAGCTGGCCGCGGGCGACGAGCGCTTCCGCGTCGTCGAGGCGGGCGAGGCCAGCCCCGGCAGGGGTCGAAACATCGGGACGAGCGAGGCGCGTTACCCCTGGGTCGCCTTCACCGACGCCGGCATCGGGCTCGACCCCGAGTGGCTGGAACGCCTCGCCGAGCAGGTTGAGGAAGACCCGGGGACGGAGGTCGTCTACGGCAACTTCGACCCGGTCGTGGGCACCTTCTTTGAGCGCTGCGCGGCCGTCGCCTACGTGATGCCGAAGACGCCGCACGGCGAGCGTGGTGACTTGACGCGCGGGCGTTTCATCGCGTCGTCCATGATGCGGCGCGAGGTGTGGCGGCGCGCGGGCGGCTTCCCCGACATGCGCGCGGCCGAGGATTTAATCTTCATGGAGCGCGTCGAGGCGCAGGGCGCGCGGACGCGCTGGGCGCCGCGCGCGAACGTCTTCTGGCAGTTGCAGCCGAGCCTCGCGCGCACGTTCCGCCGGTTCGCGCTCTACTCGAAGCACAACGTCTGGGCCGGCCGCCAGCGCTTCTGGCACTACGGCATCGCGCGGCAGTACGCCGTCGCGCTCCTGTTCGTCGTGCCGGCCGTGCTGCACAGCGCGTGGTGGCTGCTGGTGCCGGCGCTGGGTCTGGCGGCGCGCGCGGCCAAGAGCGTCTGGCGCCACCGAGGGGGGCGCGGGCTTGCCTGGATGCTCAACCCTCTTCAGCTCCTCTGCGTGGCGCTCGTCATCCTGACGGTTGACCTCGCGACCTTCGCCGGCTGGGCGCGGGCGCTTCTGACGCGGCCGCCCGCCGCGTTGACGGATGAGCATTTAGAGAGAGCCCCGTAGGGGCGGAATGTTTATAGACGACAAGGCGGAAATTATTTTGCCAGCCCCGTCAGGGACGACATGTGCACATGACTCCGACGGAGCTTTACTCCCGGTTATAGATTCGGGGCTATAAACATTTAGCCCCGACGGGGCTGCTCGAACTTTAAGTCTTGAACGATGACGACACGCACGCTCTACCTCTGCTACTTCGGTCTGCGCGAGCCGCTCGTGCAGACGCAGGTGCTGCCGTACCTGCGTAAGCTCGCGGAGGCGGGCCTCCAAGTGAGCCTGCTCACGTTCGAGCCGAAGCTCAAAGAGAAGTGGACGCGGGAGGAGTTGGAGTCGGAGCGCGCGCGCCTGGCGGGCGAGGGGATTAGCTGGCACTGGCGCGCGTACCACAAGAGCCCGAGTTTGCCGGCGACGCTCTACGACGTAGGCGTAGGTGCGCGCCTGGCCGCGAAGATGTTGAGGCGCGGCGAGACGGACGTGCTGCACGCGCGCGGGCACGTCCCCGCGCTGATGGCCGCGCTCGCCAAGCGGCGCGCGGGCGGACGCATCCTCTTCGACATACGCGGCTTCATGCCCGAGGAGTACACGGACGCGGGCGTCTGGCCCGAAGGCGGCACGCTCTACCGCGGCGTCAAGCGCGTCGAACGCTTCCTCTTCAAATCGGCCGACGCCTTCGTCGTGCTCACCGAGAAGGCGCGCGAGATACTCTTCCCCGGCCGCGCCGAGTCGGACGAGAAGGGAAGACCCGTCGAGGTCATCCCCTGCTGCGTTGACTTCAAGCGCTTCCGCTCGGCCGACGAAACGCCGCGCGAAGAGTTGCGCCGCGAACTCAAACTCGAAGGCCGCCGCGTCGTCGTCTACGTCGGCTCGTTCGGCGGCTGGTACATGGCCGAGGAGACGGCGCGCTTCATGGCGCTGGCGTACAGGCAAGACCCGCGGACGTTCGCGCTCGTCCTCACGCAGACGCCGCCCGAGGGAATCGCCGCGCGGCTGCGCGAGCTGGGCGTGCCCGACGATTCCTTCCACGTCGGGCGGGTCGCGCCCGCGGACGTGCCGAAGTATTTGAAAGCCTCGGACATCGCCGTCTCCTTCATCCGCGCCTGCTACTCGAAGCTGTCATCTTCGCCGACGAAGATCGCCGAGTATCTCGCGGCGGGGCTGCCCGTCGTCTGCAACACGGGCGTTGGCGACGTGGACGAAGTGATTGAGGGCGACCGCGTCGGCGTCGTCCTCCGCGACTTCGACGACGAGAGCTTCGCGCACGCGCTCGAAGCGGTGGAAGCACTCAGGGCCGAAGGCGATTTGAGCGGGCGCGCCCGCGCGAGCGCCGAGCGCCGCTTCGACATCGAGCGCGTCGGCGGCGCGAAGTACCGGCGCATCTACCGACGCCTGGGGGCGCTCGCGGGCCGGGGCGAAGGCTCGGTCAATTCGGGCGAGGGGACGGTTGATCCGGACAAGGGGTCGGTTGAAAGGGGCGGCGCGGCTGTGGTATGAACTTGCGTCTCTCCGGGATTAGAAATAATGGACAGGGTTAAGAAATACGTCGGCGCGCTGGAAGGCGTCTTCCGCACCTCGCCGGACAAGCACGAGGCCAACCGCCGCAGCCGCGCGGTGCTCGAAGACATGTCGGGCGACCAGGGGTTCCTCGCCGACGCGCTCGCCGCACACCTGCGCGCGCCCGGCTCGCTCAACCAGAAGCACTACCCCGTGGTCGGCTTCAACGTTGACCTCAACCCGCAGTTCGGCCTCGTCGTCAACTGCTGGATACCCCTGCCCGGCCGCGAGTCAGACATCTCCACCAAGGCCATTCATCATCACGGCGACATGCTGCTCTCGACCGTCAACGCCTTCGGCCCCGGCTACGAGCACTGGACGTTCACGCGGCCGCAGTTGGTTGACGAAGGGCGGGAGCGCTACGAGATGCGCCTGCTTGAGCGCACGCCGCACCCGCTCAACCACGTCGCGTTCGTGGACAGCTACATCCCGCACCTGCCCTTCTACCCGTCGGGGACTTCGATCACCTACGCGCTCTGGACGAGCCGCTTCCCAGTCACTTGGCGCGACCGGGTCAAGCGCATCCCCGTCCTTCAGAAGAACAGCGCCGCGCTCCGCGGGCTGGCGGTGAAGGCCGGGCTCGCGCGGAAACTTGAGCTGAAGGTGGTCGAATACTTCGACTTCTACCCGACGGCCGAAGGCTTCTGCGGCATACGCGAGCGGACGGAGTTCGAGCGCGGGCCGAACGAGGACTATCTCTACAGCCTCTTCCACGTCATGCAGGCGACGGGCAACGACGCGCTCGCCGTGGTCGCGGAGGAGCGGCTCGCCTCTGGCGAAGAGGTCGAGAACCCGCAACTCGTCAAACGTCTCTGCGAAGACCTGCGCGCGGGTCGCACCATCGAAGGCCGACTGTCGCCGACGCACTACGGCGTGCCGCGCGCCAACTTCACGCGCGACGAGACGGAGCGCGCGCTGGCCGCGCAAGGAACGGAAGCCGCGCGCGTCGCGCAGGGGGCGGGAGTCTGATGGGCGCCAACTCGGCCGCGCGCCGCCTCGCGAAGAAGGCGCTCTACCCCGTGCTCAACGAGCACACGTACGTCTACTTTCAGGCGGTGGCGAAGTCCTGGGACATACGTAAAGGGAGGTGGAGCGAGCCCGAATTAGACCTCATCCCCGCGGCCGTCCGCGCGGGCGAGACGGCGCTCGACGTGGGCGCCAACTACGGACTTTACAGCTACCACCTCTCGCGCGTCGGCGGCGTGAGCGTCTACGCCTTCGAGCCCGTCCCGTTCACCTTCCGCACGCTCGCGCTCGTCGCACGCCTCCTGCGCTTCCGCGACGTGCAGCTCGTCGAGAAGGGTTGCAGCGACCGCGCGGGCCACATCGCCTTCACCGTCCCCGTGCAGGCTTCGGGCGCGATGGCCGCCGGCCAGGCTTACATCGGCGGGCGCGACGACACGCGCGCGGGGCGCGAGGGGCAGGTGCGCTGGGCCGCGACGCGCGACGTGGCGGCCGAGGTCGTCGCGCTCGACGAGTTTTTGCCGAAGGTCGAGAGCCTGTCGCTCATCAAGTGCGACATCGAAGGCGCGGAACTGCTCTGCTTCCGCGGCGCCGAGCGCCTCATCGGCGAGCACCGGCCGACGGTCATCTGCGAGATCAACCCCTGGTTCCTCGAAGGCTTCGGCATCACTCTGGAAGAGCTGCTCGGCTTCTTCGACGTGCGCGGCTACAAACTTTATCGCTACGTCGAAGACGGCGGTCGGCGCCGGCTCCGCGAGGTCTCGGCGGCCGAGGTCGAGGAGGACAACTACGTCTTCATCCACCCCTCGCGGCTCGAACGCTTCGGGGGGCTGCTGGGCTGAGCGACGCACCAATGCAGTCGAGTGGGTGGCGAGGAGTAACTTAATCACAGAGACACAGAGGCACAGCTTTTAAATTGCATTTAGCTGTGTCCCTGTGTCTCTGTGGTTGAATGCACTCCACATTAACCGCCAGCGGGAAGTAAATTAAGCTTTCGCCGATGGAAGTCCTGACACTGATACCGAACCGGTACGGCTTCGCGCCCGGGCAGCGCGGGAGCATCGAGCTGTGGGAGAAGGTGCTCGCGCCCGAGGGCATCCGCCTCCACTGGGCGCCGTTCGAGTCCGAGCGGCTGCGCGAAATCATCTACGCGCCCGGCCACACCTTCGAGAAGGCCGCCGAGATGGCGCGCGGCTACGTCGAGCGCCTGAAGCTCTTGAAGAGATTGGACGACTATGACGCCGTCTTCGTCTACCGCGAGGCGGCGCTGCTCGGCCCCGCGTTTCTTGAGAAGAGGATTGCGCGCCGCAAGCCCATCATCTATCAACTCGACGACCCGCTCTACGTCCCCTACCGCAGCCCGTCGAACGGGTATCTGTCGTACCTGAAGTTCTTCGGCAAGATCGCCGACATCATCCGTCTGTCGAAGGTCGTCATCGTCAACTCCTCGCACATACGCGAGTTTGCGTCGCACCACAACCGGAACATCTGGCAGGTGCCCTCCATCGTTGACACAGACCGCTACGTCTACAAGCCCGAGCCCGAGAACCTGGAGCGCGTCACCGTCGGCTGGAGCGGGAGCCCGACCACCGTCGGCAACATCCGCGTCGTCGCGGGCGCGCTGCGCGAGTTGCAGCAGAAAGTAAGTTGCGGCGTCCACCTTATCGGCGGGACGGAGTTCGACCTGCCGGGCGTCGAGTACACCGCGCAGAAGTGGGGCGCCGAGACCGAGGTCGAAGACCTGCGGCGGATGCAGGTCGGGATGATCCCCGTGCCCGTCAACGAGTGGAACAAGCGCAAGTTTTTCATGAAGACGGCGCAGTACATGGCGCTCGGCATCCCGCCCGTCTGCACGCCGATGGGCTCGAACCCCGAGGTCATCGAGCACGGCCGGACGGGCTTCCTCGCCGACACGGACGAAGAGTGGGTCGAGCACCTCTCGCTGCTCGTCCGCGACGGAAACCTGCGCCGCGAGATGGCCGAGCGCGCGTCGCGCGTCGCGCGCGAGCGCTTCAGCCTCGAAGCCAACGCGCCCAAGGTCGTCGAAGCCTTCCGCGCGGCGCTCAACTGAAGGACGAGATGGCCCGACGCAGCAGTAAATTTCGCCTGGCATCCCTCGCGGCGGTCGCGTTGCTGCCGGGCTTTCTGAAGCGGCCGCTCTACCGCGGGCTCTTCGGCTACCGCATCGGGCGGCGCGTCCGGCTCGGCTTCAGCCTCATCGACGCGGCCGAGTGCGAGATCGAGGACGACGTGCGCGTGGGGCATTTGAACGCGTTCATCGGGGTGGGGAAGTTGTCAATCGGCGACCACGCGCACATCGGGCACCTCAACGTCATCCGGGGCGGCGACGAGGTCTCCATCGGTCGTTACGCGGAAATCCTCCGCATGAACGAGATCAACTCCATCCCCGACCCGCTCGTCGTCAACCCCATCGACCCGCGCTTCCACCTCGGCGCGGGCGCGATTGTGACCGCCGGCCACAAGATAGACTTCACCGACCGCGTCTCCATCGGGCGGCGCTCGATCCTGGGCGGGCGCAACTCAAGCCTCTGGACGCACAACCGGCAGCGGACGCGCCCCGTCGAGATCGGGGAACTGACCTATGTCGGGTCAGAGATTCGCGTCGCGCCGGGGGGCGTGATACCATCCCGCTGCATCGTCGGCATCGGCTCGGTCGTGACGGGCCGCATCGAGGGCGAGTACCAACTCATCGCGGGCGTGCCCGCGCGCGCCATCAAGGCCCTTTCGGAGGAAGACCGCTTCCTCGTCGAGCACAAGACGCGCCCCGACCTGCCGGACGACTTGTGAAAGAACGTTCCCCGGCGCGCCCGCCCGTGCCGCCCGTTGGCGGGCCGCGTCTCCCCGAGGCTCTAAAGTCACATGAACGCACTTCTGGTTCTCCTGGCGCTCACGCTCTCCGTGGGCGTCGCCCTGACGTTCCCCGAGGAAGGCCCGTCAGCCATCGTCCTCTGCGCCGCGCTCGCGGCCGCGGGCGTGGCCCTCATCAGCCGCCACAAGTCGCACGCGCGCTTCCTCGTGCAGGTCTTCGCGGGCGCGGTGCTCATCCGCGTCGCCGTCGGCGCGCTCATCTACCACTTCCGCCTCCAGGAGTTCTTCGGCGGCGACGCCTTCACCTACGACTACCACGGCATCCTCTACAAGCGCTTCTGGACGGGCGAACTGAGCTACGGCTTCTACGACCGCCTGCTCGGGATTTACGTCTACCGCAACTGGGGGATGGGCTACACGGTGGGCGCCATCTACATGCTGGTCGGGCGGAACATGCTGGCCGTGCAGTTCTTCAACGCCGTCGTGGGCGCGGCCACGGCCCCCATCATCTTCCTCTGCGCGCGCCAGATTTTCCAGAACATGCGCGTCGCCAAGATCGCGACGCTGTTCGTCGCCTTCTTCCCGAGCCTCGTGCTCTGGTCTTCGCAGGGGTTGAAGGACGGGCCGATTGTTTTCCTGCTGGCGCTCTCGATGCTGGCGACGCTCCGGCTCGGCGAGCGCTTCAGCGCGAAGTACGTGGCGGTGATGGTCTTCGCCCTCTACGGGCTTTTGAGCTTCAGGTTCTACATCTTCTACATGACAGCGGCGGCCGTGTGCGGCGCCTTCGTCATCGGCATGAGGCCGCAGACGACGCGCAACCTGCTGCGGCAGTTCGGCATCGTGCTGGTGATCGGGGTCGGGCTCACCTACATGGGCGTGCTCCGCACGGCCGGCAACCAGTTCGACACCTACGCCGACCTTGAGGCCGTGCAGCGCAGCCGCGCAGACCTCGTCCGCTCGGCCAACTCGGGCTTCGGCGAAGACGTGGACGTGTCCACGGCCACGGGCGCTTTGACCGTCATCCCGCTCGGCATGGCCTACCTCCTGCTCGCGCCGTTCCCCTGGCAGTTGGCGAGCTTGAGGCAGAGCATCACGTTGCCCGAGATGATCGTGTGGTGGGTCTCGTTCCCGCTGCTCATCATGGGCATCTGGTTCACGCTCAAGTACAGGCTGAGGCAGGCGCTCCCCATCCTGCTGTTCACGACGATGCTGACCGTGGCCTACTCGATTTTCCAAGGTAACGTGGGGACGGCGTACCGGCAGCGTTCGCAGATACTGGTCTTCTACTTCATCTTCGTCGCCGTCGGCGCCGTGCTCTTCAAGGAGCGGCGGGAGGAGAAGCAGAGGCAGCAGCTTTTGAAGAGGCAGGCGGCGGCCGACGCCATCCGGGGCGGCAAGCAGCCCCTGCGCCCGCCCCTGACCCCGCCGCCCGATATGAGCCGCCCGCCCGCGCAGCGGCCGCCCGCCGCGGCGGAGGCGCTGCGGCTGGAGGCCGGCAGCTAGCGCGCGCTTCCGTACCCGGGCGCGGAGGGGCTCGGCGGCACGCGCTTGCGGCACGCGCGGCTTTGCACAATACTACCGAGCAGCTTCAGAAATAGATCAAGGGTTTATGAACGCTCTACTCGCCGCACTCTCGGTCGCGCTCGCGGGCGTGGTGGCGGTCGCCGTCCCGGGCGGCGCGGCGGCCATCCTGTTCTGCGCCGCCTGCTCGCTCGTCGTCGGCCTGCTGTTGTCGAAGAACGACCCGGCGCACCGCTCCTTCCTGATGAAGATCTTCGTCGCCGGGCTGCTGGTGCGGGTGGCGGTCGGCGCCGTCATCAACGTCTTCAAGCTCCAGGAGTTCTTCGGCGGCGACGCCCTCACCTACGACTTCGTCGGCGGGGCGCTCCTCGAATCGTTCCGCCACCGGAACGTCGAGATGAACACCGACCTGCAAGTCTGGGTCTCGGGGAGCGGCTGGGGCATGGTCTACCTCGTGGCGGCCATCTACGCCGTCGTGGGGAAGAACATGCTGGCCGTGCAGTTCTTCAACGCCGTGGTGGGCGCGGCCACCGCGCCGGTCGTCTTCTTGTGCGCCCGGCACATCTACCTGAACATGCGCGTCGCCAAGCTCGCGGCGCTCGCCGTGGCCCTCTACCCGAGCCTCGTGCTCTGGTCTTCGCAGGCTCTGAAGGACGGCCCCATCGTCTTCCTGCTGGCGATCACGATGCTAGCCACGCTCCGGCTCGGCGAGAGGCTGAGCGTGAAGTACGTCCTCGTGCTGCTGGCGGCCTTCTCCGGCATCATCTCGCTGCGCTTCTACATCTTCTACATGATGGTGGCGGCCGTGGGCGGGGCGTTCATCGTCGGGATGCGCCAGCAGACGACGCAGACCCTCGCGCGCCAACTCGCCATCGTGTTGACGCTCGGCATCGGGCTGACGTACCTCGGGGTCGTGCGCATCGCGGGCGCGCAGTACGAGCAGTTCGGGAACCTTGAGGCCGTGCAGCGCAGTCGCTCCGACCTCGCGCGCTCGGCCAACTCGGGCTTCGGCGCGGACGTGGACGTTTCGACGGCGACGGGCGCACTGAGCGTCATCCCGCTCGGGATGGCTTACCTGCTCTTCGCGCCGTTCCCGTGGCAGTTGGCGAGCCTGCGGCAGTCGATTACGTTGCCCGAGATGATCGTCTGGTGGGTCTCGTTCCCGCTGCTCATCATGGGCATCTGGTTCACGCTCAAGCACAGACTCAGGCAGGCGCTCCCGATTCTGCTGTTCACGACGATGCTGACGCTGGCCTACTCGATTTTCCAGGGGAATGTGGGGACGGCGTACCGGCAGCGTTCGCAGATACTGGTCTTCTACTTCATCTTCGTGGCCGTCGGCGCCGTCCTGCTCAAGGAGCGGCACGAGGACAAGCAGCGCGAGCAGCATCTGAGGCGGCAGGAGGCGGCCGACATCGCGAAGGGGCGGCGCACCTACGCGCGCTGGAAGGCCAAGGAGGGGCAGGAGTTGGAGCGTATCGCCGAGGACATCTCTGAGAAGATAGACTTCTGACGCCGTGCGCGCGGGCGGCGCGGCACGCGCTTGCGGCGCGCACGGCTTTGCTCAATACTACCTCGACTGGTCAGTTGACGACGCAGAGGATATGAACGCCCTACTCGCCGCTCTTACTGTCGCGCTCGCGGTCGCGGTCGCGCTCGCCGTCCCGGACGGGGCGGCGGCGCTGCTGCTCTGCGCGCCCTGCGCGCTCCTGGCGGGGCTGCTGCTGTCGAGGGGCGCGGCCGAGCAGAGTTCTTTTCTCCTGAAGGTGTTCGTGGGCGGGCTGCTGGTGCGGATGTCGGTGGGCGTCATCATCAACGCCTTCCATCTCCAGGACTTTTTCGGCGGCGACGCCTTCACCTACGACTACCTCGGCGGCCACCTGCTGGAGACGTGGCGCGGCGACATGCCGATGATGCCCGAGCTGAAGCAGTGGGCGCTGGCGGGCGGCTGGGGCATGGTCTACCTCGTCGCGGCCATCTACGGGCTGGTCGGCTACAACATGCTGGCCGTGCAGTTCTTCAACGCCGTGGTCGGGGCGGCCACCGCGCCCCTCGTCTTCTTGTGCGCGCGCCAGATTTTCCACAACATCCGGGTGGCGAAGGTCGCGGCCATCTCCGTCGCCTTCTACCCGAGCCTCGTGCTCTGGTCTTCACAGGGGCTGAAGGACGGGCCGATTGTTTTCCTGCTGGCGCTCTCGATGCTGGCGACGCTCAAGCTCGGCGAG
This sequence comes from Pyrinomonadaceae bacterium, assembly GCA_040510435.1. Taxonomy (GTDB): domain Bacteria; phylum Acidobacteriota; class Blastocatellia; order Pyrinomonadales; family Pyrinomonadaceae; genus QHXN01. The sequence continues at coordinate 14,246 of JBEVJD010000350.1, forward strand.
CGCATGAGCGCGCGGTACGTCGTCACGCTGCTGCTCGCGATGTTCGCCATCCTCAGCCTGCGCTTCTACATCTTCTACATGCTGGTGGCGGCCGTGGGCGGCGCCTTCGTCATCGGGATGCGCCCGCTGACCACGAAGAGCCTCTTGCGCCACGCCGCCATCGTGCTCGTGCTGGGCGTCGGGCTCACATACCTCGGCGTGCTCCGCACGGCGGGCGCGCAGTACGAGCTGTTCGGGAACCTTGAGGGCGTGCAGCGCAGCCGCTCCGACCTCGCGCGCTCGGCCAATTCGGGCTTCGGCGCGGACGTGGACGTTTCGACGGCGACGGGCGCCCTGAGCGTTGTGCCGCTCGGGATGGCTTACCTGCTCTTCGCGCCGTTCCCGTGGCAGTTGGCGAGCCTGCGTCAGTCCATCACGCTGCCCGAGATGGTCGCATGGTGGGCCGCCTTCCCGCTGCTCGTCCTGGGCGTCTGGTTCACGCTGAGTTATCGATTAAGGCAAGCCCTGCCCATCTTAATTTTCACGACGATGCTGACGCTGGCCTACTCGATTTTCCAAGGTAACGTGGGGACGGCGTACCGGCAGCGGAGTCAGATACTGGTCTTCTACTTCATCTTCGTGGCCGTCGGCGCCGTCCTGCTCAAGGAGCGGCACGAGGAGGGGCAGCGGCAGATTACCGCGCAGAAGCAGGCGCGCGTCGAGCAGGCGAAGGCGGTCACGGGGCACCGCCGCTACGCGCGCTGGGACGCCGAGCGCGGGCGCGAGTTGGAGCAGGTCGCCCAGGACATCTCGGGGAGGATTAACTTCTAAATATGTGTGGCATCGTCGGCATGGTCAACCTCGACGGGCGCGCGGCCGACGCCGCGCTGCTCGAACGCATGAACGGGGCCATCCTCCACCGCGGCCCCGACGAGGACGGCGTGTACCTCAAGGGGCACGTTGGGCTCGCCATGCGGCGGCTCGCCATCATTGACCTCAAGGGCGGCCAGCAGCCCATCGCCGACGAAGACCGCACCGCCTGGATCGTCTACAACGGCGAGGTCTACAACTACCGCGAGGTCAAGAAGGAACTCGAAGCGCGCGGCCACCGCTTCCACACCGACTGCGACACGGAGGTCGTCCTCCACGCCTACTTAGAGTACGGGGCCGACTGTCCGAAGCACCTGCGCGGCATGTTCGCCTTCGCCATCTGGGACGAGCGCAAGCAGGAACTTTTCATCGCGCGCGACCGCGTCGGCAAGAAGCCCCTGCTCTACGCGAAGACGGCGAACGCGTTCGTCTTCGGCTCCGAGTTCTCGGCGCTGCTGCTGCACCCCTCGGTCAGCCGCGAGATCGACCGCGCGGCGCTCGACGACTACCTCAGCTTCCTGTGCGTGCCCGCGCCGCAGACGGCCTACCGCGACATACGGAAGCTTGAGCCGGGTCACACGCTCACGCTCACGCGCACGGGCGAGGTCAAGACGGAGCGCTACTGGGAGCCCGACTTCTCGAAGAAGATCAAGATAAGCGAAGAGGAGGCGGGCGAGCGCGCGCTCGAACTGTTGCGCGAGGCCGTGCGCGTGCGCCTGATGTCGGAGGTGCCGCTCGGCGCGTTCCTCTCGGGCGGGATAGACTCGTCGGCCGTCGTCGCGCTGATGGCCGAGGCGAGCTCGACCCCGGTCAAGACCTTCTCCATCGGCTTCGAGGAGCAGGACTTCTCCGAGCTGCACCACGCGCGCCGCGTCGCCGAGCGCGTCGGCGCCGAGCACCACGAGTTCATCGTCCGCCCCGACGCGATGGAAGTCCTGCCGACGCTCGTCGAGCACTACGGCGAGCCCTACGCCGACTCGTCCGCCATCCCGACCTACTATGTCGCGCGCGAGACGCGCAAGCACGTCACCGTCGCTCTGAACGGCGACGGCGGCGACGAGTGCTTCGCGGGCTACGACCGCTACGCCGCGATGTTGCTGTCCGAGCGCTACCGGCGGCTGCCCGGCGTGCTGCGCGAGCGCGTCATCCGGCAGGCCGTCGAGCTGCTCCCCATCTCAGAGCTGCGCCCCTCGCGCGCGCGCCGCGTCCGGCGGTTCCTGCGCGCCGCGAGCCTGCCGCCCGTGGAGCGCTACCTGCACTGGATCGGCATCGTGCACCGCGACACGAAGGACGAGCTTTACACCGACGAGTTCAAGGCCGAGGTCGGCCACCGCGAAGCGAGCGATTGGCTGCGGCCGTGGTTCGCGCGCGCCAACGGCGCGGGCGTGGTGGACGCGGCGCTGCTGACCGACACGATGACGTATCTGCCGAACGACCTGCTCGTCAAGGTTGACATCGCCTCGATGGCCGTCAGTCTTGAGGCGCGCTCGCCGTTCCTCGACCACCACGTCATCGAGTTCGCCGCCTCGCTGCCGGAGAATTTGAAGCTGCGCGGCCTGACGACGAAGTACATTTTGAAGAAGACGCTGGCTAAACTCCTCCCGTCGGAGAACCTGACGCGCAGCAAGATGGGCTTCGGCGTCCCCATCGGCCACTGGTTCCGCGGGCAGATGCAGCCGTTCCTGCGCGAGAACCTGCTCTCGGAGCGCGCCGGCAAGCGCGGCCTCTTCCGCCCCGAGGCCGTCCGCCGGATGGTCGAGCTGCACACGCGCGGCGAGCGCGACTACACGCACCAGCTCTGGACGCTCCTGATGCTCGAACTCTGGTTCCAGCGCTTCATTGATTGACCGGAGGGGCGCGCGTGGCGGAAGCCCGACCGTGAGGGAGGGCTCCTCAAATATCTCGGAACGCGTTGATGAAAGGCATGAGCCGACGGTCGGGCTTCCGCCTCAGAAGTCTCATGAGTAACGTTTTGAACGTCGAAGAAAACCTCACGCGAGAGCAGGGGGAGGTGCGCGACGGCTACCGCTGGGTGGCGCAGGCGTGCCCGGTCTGCGAGGCGGCGCCCGGGCAGTACATGGGTCGTCGTGGCGGCGCGGCGCACCGCGAGGGCACTGGGGTAGAGTGTCGCATCTGGCGCTGCAAGGGCTGCGCGCTCGTCTTCCCGAACCCGATGCCGCGCCCCGCGGGCGGCGTCGAAGAACTCTACGCGCTCGACCCCGAGCACTACTTCCAGAACCACGACTTCGAGGACAAGATGGCGAGCGCGCGCCACATGGTCGCCGAGGCCACGCGGCTGACGGGCGGGCGCGGGCGTCTGCTCGACGTGGGCTCGGGGCGCGGCGACGTGCTCGTCGCGGCGCGCGAGGCCGGGTGGGAGGCGGTGGGCATAGACCTCTCGCCCTCGTTCGCCGACTACGCCGAGGAGCGCTCGGGCGCGCGGGTCATGCGCGAGCCCATCGAGCGCTGCCGTCTGGCCGACGATTCGTTCGACGCCGTCATCCTCGCCGCCGTGCTCGAACACCTCTACGACCCGGACGCGACCGTGCGCGAGATCGCGCGCGTGCTGCGGCCGGGCGGCGCCTTCTTCGTGGACGTGCCGAACGAGGCCGGGCTCTACTTCCGCCTCGGCAACCTCTACCAACGCCTGCGCGGGCGCGACTGGGTCGTCAACGTCGCGCCCACCTTCGAGCCCTTCCACGTCTTCGGCTTCAGCCCGCGCGCGCTGCGCGCCCTGCTCCGCAAGCACGGGCTCGAAGTGCGCGACTGGCGCGTCTACGGCGGTCGCTCGATGGTGCCGCGGCGCGGCGGCACCCTGGGCGCGCTCGAACACCTCGCCGCGCGCGCCGTCACCGCCGCGAGCAACCTCGGCGAGCTGGGCACATACATCGAGACCTGGGCGGTCAAGGTATGAAGGAGTCAGAAGTCAGAAGTCAGAAGGCTCCGCTTTGCAGAGATTGAGGATGACAACCGCACGGTTCGAGTGACGACAGCTTTTTTTCTAACTTCTGACTTCTGACTTCTGACTTCTGCTTTTCAATGAAAGTTGTTCGCATCATCGCGCGGCTGAACGTGGGTGGGCCGGCGCGGCACGTGGCGTGGCTGGAGGCGGGGTTGCGCGGGCGGGGCGTGGAGTCGCTGCTGGTGGCGGGCGTGGTGCCGCCGGGCGAGGACGACATGGGCTACTTCGCCGAAAGTCTCGGCGTGACGCCGCACGTCATCCCCGAGATGAGCCGCGAGGTCTCGCCGAAGGACTTGATCACGGTCTGGAAGCTCTACCGGCTCTTCCTGCGCGAGCGCCCCGAGGTGGTGCACACGCACACGGCGAAGGCGGGCACCGTCGGGCGCGCGGCCGGGATGCTCTACAAGTGGCTGACGCCCTCGGCGCTCGTGGGTCGGCCGCGCGCGTGCCGCTTCGTTCACACGTACCACGGCCACATCTTCCACAGCTACTACGGGCACTGGAAGACGCGCTTCTTCCTCGCCGTCGAGCAGGCGTTGGCGCGGCTCGCCACTGACCGCATCGTCGTCATCAGCCCGCAGCAGCTCGAAGAGATCAACGGCCGCTTCCGCGTCGGCCGCCGGGAGCAGTTCGAGGTCATACCCCTGGGGCTCGACACGCGCGCCTACGACGGCTGGGCGGCGCGGCGCCACGCGCTCCGGCGCGAGTGGGGCGCGGGCGAAGAGGACATCCTCGTCGGCATCGTCGGCCGCCTGACCGAGGTCAAGAACCACAGGCTCTTCCTCGAAGCCGCCGCGCTCTTCAAGCAGCGGCGGGCTTCCGAGACGGAAGGTCTGCACCGGGACGGCGCGCGGCGCGTGGGGTTCGTCATCGTCGGCGACGGCCACCTGCGCGCCGAGTTGGAGGCGCACGCGTGGGCGCTCGGGCTGGGGGATGATGTAAAATTCGCGGGGCTCAGGGACGACCCCGAAAACTTCTACCCGGCGCTCGACGTGGTGGCGCTCACCTCGCGCAACGAGGGGACGCCGCTCACGCTCATCGAGGCGATGGCCAACGCGCGCGCCTGCGTCGCGACGGCCGTCGGCGGCGTGGTGGACTTGCTCGGCGGCGTCGCCCGGGAAGATTCGCGCCGGCCGCACCCGTGGCAGGTCTGCGAGCGCGGCATCCAGGTGCGGCCCGGCGACCCCGAGGCGTTCGCCGACGCGCTCGCGCACATCGTCGCCGACCCCGTGCTGCGACAAACGTTGGGCGGCCGCGGCCGCGAGTACGTCGAGCGCCACTACTCGGTCGAGCGTTTGGTCGCCGACGTGGAGCGGCTCTACGGGCGTCTGGCGGGGGACGCCGACCGCGCGCCGCAGGCGTCGGCGCTGCTGAAGTTCTGAAGGAGGGACAGACTAGTTTGCGAGTTCTCATCACGGGCGGTGCCGGCTTCATCGGTTCGCACCTCTCCGACCTGTACATCTCGCGCGGCGACGAGGTCTTCTGCATTGACGACCTCTCGACGGGCTCTTTCGACAACATCGCGCACCTGAAGGGGAACCCCAAGTTCCACTACACGATTGACTCGGTGCACAACCAGCCGGTGATGGCCGAGCTGATCGACCAGTGCGACGTGGTCTTCCACCTCGCCGCGGCCGTCGGCGTCAAGCTCATCGTCGAGTCGCCCGTCCGCACCATCGAGACGAACGTGCGCGGCACGGAGGTCGTGCTCGCGCAGGCGAACAAGAAGAAGAAGAAGGTGCTCGTCGCCTCCACGTCCGAGGTCTACGGGCTCTCCTTGGAGGTGCCGTTCAGGGAGGACGGCAACCTCGTGATGGGCGCGACGACGAAGGGGCGCTGGTCGTACGCCTGCTCGAAGGCCATCGACGAGTTTTTGGCCCTCGCCTACTGGCGCGAGAAGAAGCTGCCGACGGTCGTCGTCCGCCTCTTCAACACCGTGGGGCCGCGCCAGACCGGGCAGTACGGGATGGTCATCCCGACCTTCGTCAAGCAGGCCCTCTCCGGCAGACCGCTGACCGTCTACGGCGACGGCAACCAGACCCGCTGCTTCGGCTACGTGGGCGACGTGGTCGGGGCGCTCGTCGCCCTGATGGACAAGGACGAGGCCGTCGGCGAGGTCTTCAACATCGGCTCGTCGGAGGAGGTCTCCATCATGCAGCTCGCCGAGCGCGTGCGGGAGTTGACGGGCTCGAAGTCCGAGATCGTCACCGTCCCCTACGACGAGGCGTACGAGGAGGGCTTCGAGGACATGCCCCGCCGCGTGCCCGACACCTCGAAGGTCTCGGCGCTCACAGGCTTCCGCGCCACCGTCACGCTCGACGAGATTTTGCGCTCCGTCATCGAGTACTACAGCGGCCGGCAGGACGGCGCGGCGGCGTGACGGAAGTGCCCGCGGGTCACTTGATTTCTCGGCGGACATTTAATAGGGTCTAGGGTTCTAAAACACGCCAGAAGTCTCGTCCCCCGGAACCGAAGTAAGTTAATGCTTTTCAGCAGTAGCCACCTCTTGCCCGCCGCGGCGGCGCTCGCCCTCTCGCTCGCGCTCACGCCGCTGGTGCGGGCGTTTGCGCGCCGCTACGGCGTCATCGCGCGGCCCCGCAGCGACCGCTTCAGCAAGCGGCCGACGGCGATGATGGGCGGCGTCGCCATCTACCTCTCGGTGCTCGTGACCTTCCTCCTCTTCGTCCCGCACACGACCGAGGGCTGGGTCGTGATGGGCGCGAGCAGCGCGCTCTTCGTCGTCGGGCTGGTGGACGACTTCCTCCACATCAAGCCTTATCAAAAACTGATCGGGCAGGTTCTGGGCGCGAGCGCGGTCGTCTACTTCGGGCTGCTGCTGCCGTGGGGGTGGGGCGCGTCGGTGGCGATGGCGGTGACGATCTTCTGGCTCATCGGCATCACGAACGCCATCAACCTGCTCGACAACATGGACGGCCTCGCCGCGGGCATCTCGGCCATCGCGGCCGTCTTCATCGCCGCCAGCTTCGCCGACAACGGGCAGACGACCGAAGCCGTGATGCTGGCGGTCTTCGCGGCGGCGCTCTTGGGCTTCCTCGCCTACAACTCGAACCCGGCGACGATCTTCATGGGCGACTGCGGCTCGATGTTCGTCGGCTTCTTCCTCGCCAGCTCGGCGCTGCTCTCGGCCTCGGGCGACCGCGGCCGGAGCTTCATCGTCGTCATCGCCGTCCCCGTCCTCATCCTGTTTATCCCGATCTTCGACACGACGCTCGTGACGGTCGTGCGTAAGCTCTCGGGGCGCGCGGCGTCGCAGGGCGGGCGCGACCACGCGTCGCACCGGCTCGTCGCTCTGGGTCTCTCGGAGCGGCGCGCGGTCTGGATGCTCTACGGGTTCGCGGGCGCGTCGGGGCTGTTGGCGATGATGGTGCGCCGGTTCGAGTACCACACGGGCATCGCGATGGTGTTGGGCTTCGCGGTGGCGCTGACCCTCGTCGGCGTCTACCTGGCGGGCGTCAAGGTCTACGACGAGGCCGAGGTGCAGGCCGCGCGCGAGAAGCCGCTCGTCTCGTTCCTGGTTGACCTCTCGTACAAGCGGCGCATCTTCGAGGTGCTGCTCGACGTGCTGCTCGTCATCCTGGCTTATTACTTCTCTTACGTTCTGCTCTTCGGCTCGGAACTGGGGGCGGAGGTGTGGCTGCTCTTCCTCTCGACGGTGCCGGTGCTCATCTTCGTGAAGATGACGGCGATGCTGGTGGCGGGCGTCTACCGCGGCATCTGGCGCTACATCAGCGTGGACAACCTGATCGTCTACGCGAAGGCGGTGGCCGCCGGGTCGGTCGTGAGCGTGCTGGTGATGCTCTTCGCCTTCCGCTTCGAGGGCTTCTCGCGCGCCGTCTTCGTCCTCGACGCGATGATCTTCTTCCTGATGCTGGCCGGGAGCCGCGGCGCGTTCCGCCTGTTCCGCCAGCTCATGCCCGCGCCGTCCGCGGGCGGGCGCCGCGTGCTCATCTACGGCGCGGGCGACGCGGGCGAGTTGCTGCTGCGCGAGATGCGCAACAACCTCCAGCTCCAGTACACGCCCGTCGGCTTCGTGGACGACGACCCGTTCAAGAAGGGCAAGGTGATTCACGGCCTGCGCGTCTTCGGCGGCAACGGCCACCTGCGCCGCATCTGCGAGGAGCAGCACGTCGAGGAGGTGCTCATCTCCAGCTCCCGCATCGACGGCGAACGCATCGCCCAAATCCGCCGCGACTGCGAGGACGCGCACGTCACGCTCCGCCGGATGAGGATCGAGATCGAGCTGGTGGGGCACGAATTTTAAGGAGTAGACAGTAGCCAGTAGCCAGTAGGCGCTCCGCGCCGCGGTCGCTGACGATGAGAGCCGCACGGTTCGAGCGACCAAGGGTTGTTCTACTGACTACTGGTTACTGACTACTGTCTACTGACTTCTTATGCCAGAGCAGGTAGTTCTCATCAACGTCCGTCCCTTCTGGGCGCGCGTGCCGCTGGCGCTGCTGGCGGTGCTGGCGCTCTACTGCGCGTGGTACGGCGTGCGTTGGGGCATCGGGAACACGATGGCGGAGACGGCGCCCGTCTCTTACGCGACCGACCCGGCGGCGGCCTTCGAGTCGGCCGAGGCCGCGGCGCGGCTCGCACCCCGCGACCCGTTCACGCACCTGATGCTGGCGCGGCTCAACCAGGTCAGCTTCGCGCCCGAGGGCGTGCTGCGCGCGCTCGAAGAGTACGAGCAGGCGGCCGCGCTCGCGCCGAACGACTTCCTCGTCTGGATGGAGGCGGGGCGCGCGCGCGCCGCGCTCGGCGACGCGGAGGGAGGCGTGGCCGCGCTCCGGCGCGCCGCCGAACTCGCGCCCAACTACACGCAGCCGCGCTGGCACCTCGGCAACGCCCTGCTGCGCGCCGGCCGCACCGAAGAGGCGTTCGACGAGCTGCGCCGCGCCGCCGACGCCGACCCCACCCTGCGCCCGCAGGTCTTCAACCTCGCGTGGCAGGTCTACAAGCCCGACCTCCCGCGCGTCGTGGACGCGGTCGGCAAGACCGTCGAGTCGCGCGGGCAACTGGTCGAAGTCCTCGCCGGGCGCGGCAATCTCGACGAGGCGCAGGGCGTGTGGGAAGGGCTCGGGCCGGAGGGACAGCGCGGGCAGCGGGGCGCGGCCGAAGGGCTTGCGCGCGCGTACTACGCCAAGGGTCAGTACCGGCGCTCGCTCGCCTCGCTCTCGGAGGGCGGCGCCGCGGGGCTGGCCGCGGGGCAGTTCCACGACGGCGGCTTCGAGACGGACATCGCGCCGGGCGGCCGCTCGCTCTTCGGCTGGAACGTGACGCAGGGCGCCGGGCAGGTCGCCATCGACACGCGCGGCGCGCACGCAGGCCGCCGCTCGCTGCGCGTCGCCTTCAGCTCGTCGGGGCAGGTGGACTTCCGCAACGTCTCGCAGGTCTTGGCGGTCGAGCCGGGCGCGCGCTACCGCTTGACCTTCTTCACGAAGACCGACGAGCTGAAGAGTTCGGCCACGCTCGCGGCGATGGTCTCGGAGCCGGCCGCGCCCGAGGTTTCGCTCGTGACCTCGGCGCCCGCGCCGCAGGGGACGAACGACTGGCAGCAAATCTCGGTCGAGTTCACGGCGGGGCCGAAGACGGAGGCCGTGCTCGTCCGCATCGTACGCGTCGGGTGCGCGGAGGGCGTCTGCCCCATCTACGGAAAAATCTGGTATGACGACTTCAACCTCGAACGCGCAGGCGGGCGAGCGCCTGCGCGCTGACCTCGCGCCGTCGCCCGCGCCGCCGCCGCCGGCCGCCGCCCGCCCGCCCTCGTCTCCGCCGGGCGCGGGTCTGCCCGTGGGCGAACTGCCGCACACGGTCTGGAGCCGCTTCATCATCCTCATGCTGTGCCTCGCGGTCGTCACGACGACGCTCGCCTTCGGCACCGTCCACGCGTGGTCGCTCGCCGCGTTCCAGTTGAGCGCGGCCATCGTCTTCGCGCTCTGGATGCTGGACGCGTGGCGCACGCGCGTGCTGAGGGTGAGCCGCAACCCTTTGCAGCTCCCGCTCGTCGGGCTCTTCGTCGTCGGGCTCGTCCAGCTCGGCGCCTCCGTCTCCTTCGACCCGCAGGCGACGCGCGTGTCGCTCATACAGCTCGCGGGGCTCCTCGTCTACTTCGGCGCGGCGCTCGCCTTCATCGACAGCCCGAAGAGGCTGAAGCTGATGGCGCGGCTCGTCGTCATCTTCGGCTTCCTGCTCGCCGTCTACGGGCTGATGCAGCACTTCGTCAACCCGCGCACGATCTTCTGGGTGCGCGAGCCGAAGCATGCCGAGCCGTTCGGCCCTTACGTCAACCGCCACCACTTCGCGGGCTACATGGAGCTGGTGCTGGCGATGCCTTTGGGGCTCATGTTTGCCGGGGCGGTGGCGCGCGAGCGGATGCTGCTCTACGCCTTCGCGTCGGCGATGATGGCGATTGCGCTGGTGATGACGAACTCGCGCGGCGGGCTCGTCAGCATGGTCTGCGAGATTCTGTTCCTCGCCGCCGTCTCCTCGCTGGCCCGGAGCCGCCGGCGCGAGGGCGAGACGCTGGAGCGCGGCGAGCGTCTGCGCGCGGCGGCCGTCCGCGTCGGGCTGGGGTTCGCGATGGTGTTGGCCGTCTTCGTCGGCGTGCTCTACTTCGGCGGCGAGGGCGCTCTGAGCCGCATGCTCGGCACCGTCAACAGCGCCGACCCGACAACGGGGCGCGCGCACTTCTGGAGCGGGACGCTCCAGATCATCCGGGATCATCCTGTGCTCGGCACGGGGCTCGGCTCGTTCGGCTCGGCCTACACGCGCTACGACACGGGCAACGGCACGTACCGTCTTGAGCAGGCGCACAACGACTACTTGCAGATATTCTCCGACGCCGGGGTCGTCGGCGGGCTGCTCGGGATCGCGTTCGTCTTCCTACTCTTCCGGATGGCGCTCAAGCGGATGCAGTCGCCCGACCGCTTCCGGCGCGGGGTCGCGCTCGGCGCGCTCGCGGGGTGCGCGGGCGCGCTCGTCCACAGCTTCTTCGACTTCACGCTGCACACGACGGCCAACGCGCTCATGTTCCTACTGCTGGCGGCGCTCGCCACGGCCGACGGCCGCGTCGAGGAGCAGGGCGAGGGCTCGCGCCGGCGCAGGCGTAGGCGCAGGCGTCACGAGGGCTCGGACGGCGAAGACGGCGAGGATGCGCCCGCCCCGGCCGCGGCGGAAAAAGAGGGCGCGGCCGCCTGAGAATCGCTGTTACAATGCCGGGGCCACAGCAACCCCCCGGCGGCTAAAAATTCGGGCTGGAGAAAAGATGCGGATTCTTGTGACCGGCGGCGCGGGCTTCATCGGCTCGCACCTTTGCGAAAGGCTTCTGGCGGAAGGGCACGATGTCATCTGCCTCGACAACTTCTTCACCGGCAGGCGCGAGAACGTCTACCACCTCATGGACTCGAAGCGCTTCGACCTCGTGCGCCACGACATCATCGAGCCCGTCCTCCTCGAAGTCGATCAGATTTACAACCTCGCCTGCCCGGCCTCGCCGGTTCACTACCAGTACAACCCCGTGAAGACGGTCAAGACCAACGTCATGGGGACGATCAACATGCTCGGCCTCGCCAAGCGCGTCCGCGCACGCATCCTGCAAGCGTCCACGTCGGAAGTCTACGGCGACCCGGAAATCCACCCGCAGACGGAAGACTACTGGGGCCACGTCAACTGCATCGGCATCCGTTCCTGTTACGACGAGGGGAAGCGGCTGGCCGAGACGCTGATGATGGACTACCACCGGCAGAACAAGGTGGACACGCGCATCATTCGCATCTTCAACACGTACGGCCCGCGCATGCGCGACGACGACGGGCGCGTGGTGTCGAACTTCATCGTGCAGGCGCTGCGGGGCGAGGAGTTGACCCTCTACGGGACGGGCGAGCAGACGCGTAGTTTCTGCTACGTGGACGATCTGGTCGAGGGCATGATTCGCCTGATGAACGTCGAGGCGGGCGCGGCCGAAGGGGCGGACGTGCACCAGCCCGTCAACGTCGGCAACCCGGGCGAGTTCACGATGAAGCAGCTCGCCGAGGAGGTGGGGCGCGCCGCGGGCGTCGAGGTCAAAGTCAGCTACCGCCCGCTCCCGCAGGACGACCCGCGCCAGCGCCGGCCCGACATCACGCGCGCCCAGAGGCTCCTGGGCTGGGAGCCGACCGTGCCGCTGCGCGACGGCCTCAAGCGCACGGTCGCCTACTTCTCCGAGAGAATCAAAAAGAACGTAAACCGTGAATCGTAAACCGTGACGAGAGAAGAACGATTTTTATCTCGTCACGGTTTACGGTTCACGGTTCACGAATCATATGACTGACACACAACACACGCAGGTGCCGGCGAGCGTGCCGGGGATGTGCCTAGAGGCGCTGGGGCGGCACGCGAAGGCGGACGCGCTGAGCCTGAAGAAGGGCGGGCAGTGGCTCCACATCCCGGGCGAGGCGATCATCCGGCGCGTGCGCGCCGTCGCTTTGGGGCTCTCCGCGCTCGGGGTGAAGAAGGGCGACCGCGTGGCACTCCTGTCGGAGAACCGCCCCGACTGGTCGGTCGTGGACATCGCCATCCTCAGCCTCGGCGCCGTCAACGTCCCCATCTACACGACGCAGGCGCCCGAGCAGGTGCGCTACATCCTCGAAGACTCGGGCGCGCGCGTCCTCTTCGTCTCGGGGAAAAAGGTCTTCCGCCACGCGCGCCCCGGCGTCGAGCCGGTCGAGACGCTTGAGCGCGTCGTCTTCTTCGACACCGACGCCGCCTCCGGGGTCGAGGGCGCGCTCTCGCTCTTCGAGCTTGAGCAGACCGGCGCGCAGCTTGACGAGGCGGAGCCCGAAGTCTTCAGCCGCGCCCTGAACGCCGTGGGGTCGGAAGACCTCGCCACGATCATCTACACTTCGGGGACGACGGGCGAGCCGAAGGGCGTCATGCTGACGCACGGCACCTTCGTCTCGAACGTGCTGGCGATCTCGGGCTCGCTGCCGATCCTCCCGACGGACGTGGCGCTCTCCGTGCTTCCGCTCTCGCACATCTTCGAGCGCGTGGTCTTCTACGTCTTCTGCTGGAGCGGCGTCTCGGTCGCCTACGCGCCTTCGTTCGACGTGGTCGGCGAGTACCTGCGCGAGGTGCGCCCCACCATCATGACGGCCGTGCCCCGCCTCTTCGAGAAGGTCTTCCACAAGATCGTGAAGAAGGGGACGGCCGAGGGCGGGTGGAAGGCGAAACTCTTCAACTGGTCTCTGCGCGTCGGGCAGCGCTACGCGGAGTTGAAGGACAAGGGCGAGGTGGTGCCGCCGCTCCTTGAGATTCAGCAGGAGGTGGCGAGCCGCCTCGTCTTCAAGAAGTGGCGCGAGGGCGTCGGCGGCCGGCTGCGCTTCTTCGTCTCGGGCGGGGCGCCGCTCTCGCCCGTGCTCTCCTACTCCTTCCTCGGCGCGGGCGTCGTCATCCTGCAAGGCTACGGCATGACCGAGACCTGCGTCGTCTCGGCCAACCGCCCCGAGGACAATCGCGTCGGCTCGGTGGGTCAGCCGTTCCCCGGCATTGAGCTGAAGACCGACGCCGACGGCGAAATCCTCGTGCGCGGGCCGAACCTGATGAGCGGCTACTACGGCCACGAGGCGGAGACGGCCGCGGTCTTCACCGAGGACGGCTGGTTCAGGACGGGCGACGTGGGGAAGATAGATGAGGACGGAAGGCTTCACATCACCGACCGGAAGAAGGAGCTGTTCAAGCTCTCGAACGGCAAGTACGTCGCGCCGCAGTTGGTCGAGAGTTTAATCAAGCAGAGCCAGTACGTGAGTCAGGTGGTCGTCGTCGGCGCGGGGCGCAAGCAGCCGGCCGCGCTCATCGTGCCCGACTGGGAGGCGCTCGCCTCCGCGCTCCCGACGCCGCAGGCCGAGGAGCATACGCAGCGCGTCGCGTGGAGCCGCAGCCCCGCGGCCGTCAAGTTAGTCCAGACGGAGGTGGCCGAGCTGACCCGCCCGCTCCACGACTACGAGCGCGTCCGCCGCGTCGCACTCCTCCCCGACGACTTCTCCATCGATGGCGGCGAACTCACCCCCACCCTCAAGGTCAAACGCCGTGTCATAGACGAAAAGTACAGCGGCCTCATCGAAGAGCTGTACGACGGGGTGAAAGAACAGTAGGCAGTTCGGACAAGAAGACTTTCAAGGAACGGGTCTTAAAAATAATCGGAGGCGGCGAGAAACGAATCTCGCCGCCTCCGACTGTTTAAGACAGGCTAGAGCGCTTATCATTTGAGTGTATACGGCGTGAGGTTTCAACACAGAGGCACAGAGGCACAGAGGCACAGAGACACGGCTTCAAGAGATATAACTCAACAAGCTGTGCCTCCGTGTCTCTGTGCCTCCGTGTTAAATCTTTCTCGGTTACACTCGACTGCTAATTGCAATAGGACGGATGCGTCAACAAAGACTTCTTGCCTTTCAACTGCCTACTACCTTCTGCCTACTGCCTGCTATCCACCGTCTCGGGCGTGAGGCGCTCGACCTCCAGGAGCGCCTCGGCGAAGCGCGCGCGGTTGTAGGAGGGCTCGGCGAGTATGTCTTCGGCGAGGCGGCGCAGGGGTTCCGGCATCGCGAGGGCGGCGAACGGGAGAGTGGCCGCCGGCGGCGCGTGGCGGGAGAGCAACTGCACCTCCGCGCCGCAAAAGTCGCATTCTTCGACGTGCTCCGCGACGCGCCCCCCGCCGCACCCGCCCGCCGAGAATGTGAGCAGCGTCTCGGTGCGCGGGCAAGTTCGGAGCTTACGGAACCAGGCTGTCATTGAAGAAGGCATGAGTGCTCCTCGTAGTCTCTCGTTTATTGGCCGCCCGCCGGCTGGGGGGTGCGCGGGCTGGCCGCGCGAGCGAAGCGACGCCGGGTAGAGCAGGCGCAGAACGAACTATACGTGCCGGCCAAGCGGCTCTTGACCGTGGCCGGCCGTCGCGAGGGCCTTTTTTCGGGCGCTTCACTCGTGCACCGATGTTAAAGTACCAATCCAGACACTCTTCCAAACTTTACTCCCGCCGGGGGGGCTTCCGGGGGCGCGTTTCCCCCTGATTTTTCAACGCCTTGGGCGAAATGTAAAAAGGTGTTGCTCAATCCCGGGATTGCTGTTACCATCTCAAATGTGTTCGGGGCGACTGTCTCGAACTCCTTCATGGTGGCCGCGCCCATTCCCCTTTGCGGCCGTACCGGCGGGCTTCCCTGCAAGGTCAATCATTCAACCCAACGAGCCAGCGGAGTGCAGATGTCCCCCGGATACTTTCGTCTCGCCTCCGGCCGCGAAACTTATATGGCCAGAGGAGCCGAAGAGACGCCCCGGCGTTAACCCCGCGCCCTTCGACCATCCTCCTCAGCGGACGCATCTCGATAACTCCGGCCTTGCTCCCAACCGCCCATAACCGGTAACATGGCTGCCACATCTGCCGACCAAGATCATCACTTGAACGACCCCATGACGAGCGGAACTCACGAGCCATCCCCGACCCCGCAAGGGCAGGGGCGCGCCCAAACGGCGCAGGAGCGCACACCGCGCCACGCGGGCGCGTGGGTCGAGACCCTGCGGCGTTCCGACGTTTCGCGCCTCTGGACGGAGTTGCAGCGGCTGGTGGTCAACCACCCGCTGGTGCGCGCCTCCTACAGCGCCGGCCTCCTCGTCGAGGAGGGAGATCGCGGCAGCGCCTACCTCGACCTGACGCAGGAACTCTTCGTCACGCTCCTCTCGAAGTCGCGCTTCCAGCACTACCTCGACTCGGAGATGACCGACGCCGAGATCGAGTGCGAGGTCAGCCAGATCGAGCTGACGAATCTCCTGACGGCCGAGCTGCGCAAGCGCCACCCGGAGAGTTACCGCCTCGCGCGGCGCATCTCGACCATCATCCAGTCTTCGGCGAACTTCCGCCGCGTGGACTCGGGCGCGGGCGAGGACGAGCCGCACCGGCGTCTGGTTGACCGCGTCTACGGGCTGCGCGAGTGGCGTGCGGACAAGCCGCGCCGCGCGCAGGCCGAACTCGAAGAGCGCGCCCACATGATCCCCGTGCGCCAGCGCGACACGCGGATGGTCGGCTGCACGGGCGACGCGCAGATCATCATCAGCAACTCCGACCTCGAAGACCTCATCGTCTCCGTCCTCGAAGCCTGCGACTCGCCCGTGGACGTGCGGAGCCTTCGCAGCCTCGTCATGTCGCGCCTGCCCGTGATGGACATCTACCTCGTCCCCATCGGCGGCGGCGACGACGACGAAGGGCGCGCCTTCGAACCCGTGGACGCGGGCGAGAACCCCGAGCAGTCCCTGCTCCGGCGCGAGTCGGAGGACGAGGCGGCCAATTTCGTTGACGAGTTTTTGCGCGGCCTGCACGCGGCCGTGCGCGGCAAGTCGAAGCAGTACGACCGCATGCTCGGTGTGCTGTGGTATTGTTACCTGAGCCCGGCACACATCACGCAGCTCGAAGCCGCCGCGCGCCTGAACGTCTCCGACTCGCTGGTCTCCGACTACCGCCGCCGCATCGAGCAGCAGTTACGCGCGCTCTCTCTGACGGGCATCGAGGAGGCGCGCCGCTTCGAGACCGCGCTGCGCGAGCGGGTGCGCGCGCTGGCCGCCGTCGAGGAGAGTGTGACGGTCTAAGAGACGCCCGCGACTTTTGCGAACCCGTCGCGCCCCGGCTCCCGCAGGTCGGCGGCGCTTCGCGTATGGCGCGCACGGAGGCGGGATTGCCCCCCGCCTCCGTGCGACCGTTTTCGCCGACGCCGGGGCTTCCGTCAGAGGGCCAACGCTTGCCGCCGACCTCCACCAAAGAGCCGCTCGACTACGAGCCCGTCCTCCCTCTGAACCGCGGGGACGGCCGCCGCGGCTTCGAGGACGAGGGGGACGAGCCGTTTCGACACGCCGCCGACTGGCCGGAAGGGCCGGATGCGCGCACGACGGCCGAGGTGAAGTCGGACGCGCGGGACTCGGGCGGGGTCGCGCCTTCGACGAAGTCGGGCGCGCGCGCCGTGCTGCGGAAGGCGCACGGGCTGACCTACGCGGGACTGCTGCTCTTCACCTTAGTCCTCTTCTATCGCCCTTACGAGTACATCCCTTTGCCCGCGACGCTCGCCTTCTGGCTGGCGATGCTGACGTTCGTCTTCTACTTCCCGGCGCAGCTCGGGGCGGAAGGGAACCTGACGGCGCGGCCGCGCGAGGTCAACCTCGTGCTCCTCTTCTGCCTCGCCGGGCTGGTCTCGGTACCCTTCGCCAAGGAGAGCCCGGGCGCGGCCTGGGATACTTTCAGCAGCATCTTCATCCGCGCCGTCCTCATCTTCATCGTCATCGTTAATGTGGTGCGCACGGAGCGCCGGCTGCGCTGGCTGCTGCTGCTCGCGATGGGGTCGGGCGTCGTGATGGCGGCCGGGGCCTTGAGCGACTACGCGTCGGGGAAGTTGACGGTCGAGGGCTATCGCGTCGAGGGGCGCATCGGCGGCATCTTCGAGAACCCGAACGAGATGGCGCTCCACCTCGTCACGCTGCTGCCCATCGCGGCGGCGCTCGCGGTCGGCTCGCGGGGCTTCCTGAAGAAGATTCTCTACGGCGCAGCGGCGGCGGTGTTGGTGGCGGGGACGGTCGTGACCTACTCGCGCGGCGGCTTCCTGGCGATGGCGGCCGTGTTCTTCGTGCTCGCGTGGACGCTCGGCCGCAAGAACCGTTTCGTGGTCATGACGGCGGCGATACTGCTGACAATCGGGCTGCTCATCGTCGCGCCGGGCGGGTACGGCGCGCGCATCCTCTCCATTTACGACCGGAGCCTCGACGTGGTCGGCTCGGCCGACGCGCGGCAGCAACTGCTGATGAGTTCCATCATCGTCGCGCTCCGCAACCCGCTCTTCGGCGTCGGGATGGGCAACTTCGTCTTCGTCTCGTACCGCAGCCTTGAGACGCACAACGCCTACACGCAGGTCGCGGCCGAGATCGGGGCGTTCGGCTTCGCCGTCTACATGCTCTACGTCGTGACGCCGCTCCGGCGCATGCTCGCGGTCGCGCGCGCGAGCTACGAGGCGCGGCGCACGTCGCGCTACTACTACCTCGCCGTCGGCCTCGCCGCGAGCCTCGCCGGCTACATGGTGGCGAGCTTCTTCGGCTCGTTCGCGTACTATTGGAACATCTACTACCTCGTCGGCTACGCCGTCTGCCTGCGCCGCCTCTACGAGGACGAGCAGGCGAAGGCGCCCGAGCCGGCGGCGTCGGAATCGTGATGCTTGAGACGGCGGCGAAAATTCTGTTCTGGCTGGGGGCGGCGGCGCTCGCGTACGCGTACGTCGGCTACCCCGTGCTCGT
The DNA here is from genome assembly GCA_040510435.1 of Pyrinomonadaceae bacterium. Classification (GTDB taxonomy): domain Bacteria; phylum Acidobacteriota; class Blastocatellia; order Pyrinomonadales; family Pyrinomonadaceae; genus QHXN01. Next base: position 32,373 of record JBEVJD010000350.1, read on the forward strand.
CTGGCTGGTGAGCCGTTTGCGGCCGCGCGCGGTGCGGCGCGCGGAGTTCGAGCCCGCAGTCAGCGTCGTCATCACGGCCTACAACGAGGAGCGCGACCTCGCTTCGAAGCTCGAAAACACGCTCGCGCTCGACTACCCCGTGGAGAAGTTGGAGATCATCGTCGCCTCCGACTGCTCCTCAGACCGCACGGACGAGATCGCGCGCTCGTACGCCGCGCGCGGCGTGCGCCTGCACCGGCAGGCCGAGCGTTTGGGCAAGACCGCGGCGCAGAACGCGGCGGTCGAACTCGCCCGCGGCGAGGTCATACTCTTCTCCGACGCTACGACTCTTTACCAGCCCGACGTGCTGCGCGCCATGTTGCCGAACTTCGCAGACGCTTCGGTCGGCTGCGTCGCGGGCAAGCTGATTTACGTTGACCCGGCCGCGACCTCGGTCGGTCAGGGCGCGAAATCATACTGGGGCTACGAGACGTTTCTGAAGACGCACGAGAGCCGCGCCTGCTCGCTCATCGGCGCGTCGGGGTGCCTGTACGCCGTCAGGCGCTCGGCCTACGTGCCGCTCTACCACGAGGCTTGCAGCGACTTCATCATCGCGACGAAGATGGTCGAGCAGGGCTTGCGCGCCGTCTACGAGCCGCGCGCCGTCTGCACCGAGGAGACGAACCGGCAGGCGGATAAGGAGCTGCGGATGCGCGTGCGCGTCATCGCGCAGACCTACACAGACCTCTGGCGACACCGCCGTCTGCTGAACCCGCTGCGCGGCGGCTTCTACGCCGTCGAGCTGCTCTCGCACAAGGTCATGCGCTACCTCGTGCCGCTCTTCCTGTTGACCGTTTTGCTCTCGTCGGCCGTGCTCGCGCCGCGCTCGCTCTTCTACGCGGCGGCGTTCGCGGGGCAGGCGGCGTTCTACGTGGCGGCGCTCGCGGGCTGGGTCTTGGAGCGCGCGGGCCTGCGCGTGCGTCTGCTGTCTTTGCCGCACTACTTCGTGCTGGCGAACCTCGCGGCCGTCATCGCCTTCTACAAGTTCGCGCGCGGCGAGCGCTACGCGCGCTGGGAGCCCATACGCGAGCCGGCCGCGCCGGCCTGAGGTGCATGCGCCGGGGAAGGGTAAAGCGCGGACACTAATTTACTCATGCTCACCACCCTCAAGGAGCGGGCGCGGCGGTCGAAGTCGGCCGTCATCGCCTACAAGATATTTGACAGTTGGCGTCGGCGGCGCCGGCACGTCCGCGGCGACATCCTCGACGCGGGCGGCGCCACGCATCTGGGGCGGCCATTGGAGGCGAGCGTCGCGCGCATCTTCGGGCAGTTCGAGAACTACGTCGCGTACGGCGACCTCTCGCCGCAGTGGCTCGCGGGGCGGCGCGTGCTCGAAGTGGGCTACGGCGACAACGTCGGCGTGGCGCTCCTGTTCCTCGCGGCGGGCGCGGGCTCGGCCGTCTGCCTCGACCGCTTCTACTGCCCGCGCGACGACGAGCAGCAGCGGCAGATTTATCTGGGGGTGCGCGCGCGGCTCGGGAGCGAAGAGGAGCGCCGCCGCTTCGACGACGCCATCGACCTGAGCGCGGGCGTCAAGACGAACCCCGAGCGCCTGCGCGAGCTGCACGGCGCGGCCGTCGAGGATTCGGAAGAACTCCGCAAGGTAGAGCCGTTCGACCTCGCCGTCTCGAACGCGGCCGTCCAGGAGATATACGACCCGACGCCGACCTTCGAGGCGCTCGACCGCGTGCTCAAACCCGGCGGCCTCTCGATTCACAAGATCGACCTCACCGACTACGGCGTCTTCAGCGGGGCGGGCCTGAACCCGCTCACCTTCCTCACCATCGGCGAGCCGGTCTACCGCCTGATGGCGGCGGGCGAGTGCGTCGTGAACCGCAAGATGGTCAACTTCTACCGCGACCTGATGCGGCGGCTCGGCTACGACGCGAAGTTCTACGTCACGGAGGTCATCGGCCGCGGGCGCAAGGGCGACATGCGCGCGCGCCGCGAGCGGCCGCTGGCGGGCGTTGACTACACGGAGGAGACGCTGGCGCTCGTGCGCGAGATACGGCCGCGGCTCAGCGAGGGGTTCAGAAACCTGCCGGACGAAGACCTGCTCGTCGCGGGCACGTTCATGGTGGCGCGCAAGCCGTCGGGGGAAGAAAGGGTTTAAGGGAGCATGTGCGGCATCGCTGGATTCGTGGGCGAGACCGGGTTCGGGCTCGAAGGGCGGCGTGAGGTCTTGGGGCGCATGCTGCGCGTCATCACGCACCGCGGGCCGGACGAGGACGGCGCGCTCGTCGAGGGCCAGGCCGCCATCGGCATGCGCCGCCTCTCCATCATCGACCTCGCAGGCGGCCACCAGCCGCTCTCCGGCTGCGACCCGCGCCTGCAAATAGTCTTCAACGGCGAGATATACAACTTCCGCGAGCTGAAGAAAGACCTCGAAGCGCGCGGCCACCGCTTCCACACCAACTCCGACACGGAGGCCATCGTCCACGCCTACGAGGAGTTCGGCGCGGCCTGCGTTGAGCGCCTGCGCGGCATGTTCGGCTTCGCGCTGTGGGATGCGCGTGACGACTCTCTCTTCGTCGCGCGCGACCGCGTCGGCAAGAAGCCGCTCTACTACGCGCGCACCCCGCGCGGCGCGCTCGTCTTCGGCTCCGAGCTGAAGTGCCTGCTCGCGCACCCCGAGGTCGGCCGCGAGACGAACGCGGAGGCGCTCGACGCGTACCTGACCTGGGGCTACGTGCCCGACCCGCTCTCCGTCTTCGAGGGCGTCGAGAAACTTCTGCCCGGCCATCACCTGACGTTCAAAGATGGTGAGTTGAAGATTGAAGAATACTGGGACTTTCCACAGGAAGAGGGCGGCTCGCGCCGCGAGGAGGACTACCTCGAAGAGCTGCGCGCGCTCCTCGACGAGTCCGTGCGCGTCAGGCTCGTGGCCGACGTGCCGCTCGGGGCCTTCCTCTCGGGCGGCGTGGATTCGAGCGCGGTCGTCGGCCTGATGGCGCGCAACAGCGACCGCCCCGTCAAGACCTTCTCCATCGGCTTCAACGAGGACAGCTACGACGAGCTGAAGTACGCGCGCGTCGCCGCGCGCCACTTCCAGACCGAACATCACGAGTTCGTCGTCACGCCCGACATCTGCTCGGTCGTTGACGAGCTGGCGTGGCACTTCGACGAGCCCTTCGCCGACTCGTCCGCCATCCCGACTTACGTCGTCTCGAAGCTGGCGCGAGAGCACGTCAAGGTCGTGCTCTCGGGCGACGGCGGCGACGAGCTGTTCGCGGGCTACACGCGGTACGTCGTCGACCGGCGGCGCGGAGGCTTCGAGCGCCTGCCGCGCTTCGTGCGCGAGGGGCTGATGCAGCCGGCCGCGCGCCTGATGCCGCACGGCGCCCGCGGGCGCAACTTCATCCACGACGTGGCCTACGACGCGCTCGAACGCTACCTCGAATCCGTCTCGGTCTTCACGCGCCTGATGAAGACCGAACTCTACACCGAAGAGTTCCGGCGGCTCGCGGGCGACGAGTCGCGCGCGCCCGCGGCCTTCCGCGCCGTGGCGGAGCGTGCCCCTTCGGGTGACGCGCTCGACCGCCTGCTCTACCTCGACAGCAAGACGTACCTGCCCGGCGACATCCTCGTCAAGGTTGACCGCATGAGCATGGCCGCGAGCCTTGAGGCGCGCACGCCGCTCTTAGACCACAAACTCATCGAGTTCGTCGGCCGCATTCCCTCGTCGCTGAAGATGAAGGGGCTCGTGACCAAGCACATCTTCAAGGCAGCGGTGCGCGACCTCGTGCCCTCGGAAATCCTCGACCGCCCGAAGCAGGGCTTCGGCGTCCCCATCGAGCAGTGGATCAACCGGCAGCTCCGCGACCGCGTGCGCGGGACGCTCACCGAGCCGCGCACGCTCAGGCGCGGCGTGACCGACCCCAACTACGTCACCGTCATGCTCGACGAGCACGAGCGCGGCCGGCGCGACCACTCGACGCGGCTGTGGGCGCTCTTCATGCTTGAGCTGTGGCACCGCACGTTCGTGGACGACGGCGGCGCCGCGGCGCTCGCGCGCGCCGCAGAGGCGGGGGCCGTCGCGGTGTGAGCGCAAACGTCCTCCACCTCATCAACAGCTTCGAGCAGGGCGGCACCGAGCGCCAGACCTTGCAGCTCGCGCGCCTGCTTAAAGGAAGTGGTCGCTTCAACGTGCGGCTCGCCTGTCTCAACTCGCACGGCGTCCTGCGCGCCGAGGCCGAGGCGCTGGAACTCGGCCACATCGAACAGTACAAGCTGACGAGCTTCCACGACGCGAACTTCGTCACGCAGGTGCGCCGGCTCGCGCGCGATTTGCGCTCGGGCAGTATCACCGTCGTCCATTCGCACGACTTCTACACGAACGTCTTCGGCATGGCGGCGGCGCGGCTCGCGCGCGTGCCGGCGCGCGTCGCGTCGAAGCGCGACATCGCGGGCTTTCGCACGCCCGCGCAGAACTTCGTCGAGCGCTGCTCCTTCCGCCTCGCGCGCCGCGTTGTCGTCAACTCCGAGGCGGTGCGCGCCTTCCTCGTCGGCGCGGGTGTGCCGGCGAAAAAGATCGTGACGCTCTACAACGGGCTCGACCCGCGGCGCGTTGAGCCGCCCGCGGACTTCGACCGGGAAGAGGTGCGCGACTCGCTCGGGCTTCCCCCGGAAAGACCGCTCGTCACCATCGTCGCCAACCTGCAACACGAGGTGAAAGACCACCGCACGTTCCTGCGCGCCGCGCGTCGCGTGAAGGAGGGCGAGCCGCGCGCGGCCTTCGTCCTCGCGGGCGAGGGCGATTTGACGGAAGCCCTGCGCGCCTACGCCGCCGAACTGGGGCTCGCGGGCGACGTGTTCTTCACGGGGCGTTGCACGCGCGTGGCGGAGCTGCTCGCGGTCTCCGACGTGTGCGTACTCAGCTCGAAGGCCGAGGGCTTCTCGAACTCGATCCTCGAATACATGGCGGCGTCGCGCCCCGTCGTCGTGACGGACGTGGGCGGCGCGCGCGAGGCCGTCGAAGAGGGCGAGAGCGGCTTCGTCGTCGCGCCCGGCGACGACCGCGCGTTGGGCGAACGCGTCGCGCTGCTCCTCGCCGACCCCGGGCGCGCGCGACGCATGGGCGGACGCGGCCGCCGCGTCGTCGAAGAGCGTTTCTCCTGCGCCGCACAGCTCGCGGGCGTCGAGCGCCTGTACGAAGAACTGCTGGCGGGCTAGTCGTTAAGAAGATTGTGAAGCGGTCTGGAGTCTTCAGGCGTCGGGCGTTCGTGGCGGCCGCGGCGCTCGCGGCCTGGTCGCTCGGGGCGTGGGCGGCGGCCGGGTGGCTGGTCGTGCGCGAGGAGTTGCCGCACGCCGACGCGCTGGCCGTGCTCGCGGGCTCGGCGACCTACGTCGAGCGCGCGCAGCGTGCGGCCGAACTCTACCGCGAGGGGCGCGCGCCGCGCGTCGTCCTGACGAACGACGGCTTGAGCGGCGGCTACTCGGCGCCCGACGACCGCAACCCTCTCTTCGTCGAGCGCGCCGCGCGCGAGCTGCGCGCCGCGGGCGTCCCCGCAGAGGCCGTCGAGGTCGTGCCGCAGACGGTCACGAGCACCTTCGACGAGGCCGTGCGTCTGCGCGCACACGCGGAGGCGCGCGGCTACCGCTCGCTCGTCGTCATCACCTCTGCCTACCAGTCGCGGCGCGCGCGCTGGACGCTCGGGCGCGTCTTCGACGGCAGCGGCATCCGGGTCGGCGTCGAGCCGGTCGAGCCCGGCCGACAGACGCCGCGCGCCGCGCTCTGGTGGCTCTCTCCACTCGGCTGGAAACTCGTCCCCGGCGAGTACGTGAAGCTCGCCTATTATCGCCTGCACTACTGAGGAGAATCGGACTCGAATGCACGTACTCTATTTCGCGCCCAGAGAGTGCTGGCCGCCGAACACCGGCGCGAAGCTGCGGAACTACCACCTGGCCCGCGTGCTCGCACGCGGCGCGCGTGTGACCTATCTCGCCTTCTCTGACGAGGCGGCGCGGGGCGGAGCCGCCGAGAGCGCGACGGGGCGCGGGTCGGCCGGCGCCGGGGGGAATCTGCCGGAGGGCGAACCGGCGCGCTGGTGCGAGCGCTACGTCGTCCTGCCGCAGGAGCGCGGCTACACGCCGCTGAAACTGGCGCGCGGCGCGCTGGGGCGCACCCCCGTCACCGTCCTCAACTACACCAGCCGCGCGATGGCCGCGGAACTGCAACGACTCCTCGCCGCCGCGGACTTCGACGTGGTGCAGGTCGAGAGCATTCACCTCGCCGCGTACCTGCCGCTCATCCGCGCGGCACGGAACAGCCCCGTGCTGGTCTGTGACTGGCACAACATCGAATCCGACCTGATGCGGCAGTACGGCGAACGCGCGCCGAACCCTCTGCGCCGCGCCTACGCGCTCAGGACGGCGTCGCAGCTCCGCGCGCTGGAGCGCCGCACGGCGCGGGAGGCGGACGCGAACGTCATGGTGAGCGAACCAGACCGCGCGCGGCTGCTCGCCTTCGCGTCCGGCGCGCGCGCCCACGTCGTCGAGAACGGCGTGGACGTGGCCTACTTCTCCGACGAACAGATGGAGGCGGCTCACGAAGACTGGCGCAGCCGCTCGAACGGCGACGGCGCCGCCCCCGCCCGCCCGGCCGATGCGCCGCGGCGCCGCCGCGTCGTCTTCGTCGGCTCGATGGACTATCACGCCAACGTGGACGGGGCCGTGAGCTTCGCGCGCAACGTGTGGCCGCGCGTCTTTGAGGTGCTGCCCGGCGCGGCGCTGACGATAGTCGGGCGTAACCCTACGCCCGAAGTCCGTGCGCTGGCGGGACTGCCCGGCGTCGAGGTGACGGGCACGGTCGATGACGTGCGGCCGTACTACCGCGAGGCACTGGCTTCGGTGGTTCCCTTAAACGTCGGCGGCGGGAGCCGGCTGAAAATCTACGAGACGATGGCGGCGGGCGTCCCCGTCGTCTCGACGCGCCTCGGTGCGGAAGGCGTGGACGCGCGCGACGGCGAAAGCATCGTCTTCGCCGAGACGGCCGACGAGTTCTGCCGCGCGCTGCGAGACCTGGACGTTGACGGCCGCAGGTGGCAGGAAATGGCCGCGGCCGGACGGCGGCTGGTCTCAGAGAGGTACGACTGGGCCATCCTCGGCGAGCAACTCGCCGGCATCCATCAGGACTTGTTGCGGGAGAGGGGCGGGCGGCGCTAGAGCGGGTTGCGTAACACTTTACCTTTCGATTAGAGGCGGGCTATGCCCGCCTGCCCGTGCTACAGCGCAGGTCGGGGCGGCGGGCGCAGCCCGCCTCTAAACGGTAGTTGGTATACCCAATAGCAAACCGCTCTAGGCGGGAGCGGTGGCGGGAGCGGCGCCGCTCCCGCCGCCGTCGAGGCCGGTGTAGATTTCGAGCACGGAGCGCGCGTATGCCTCCGGCGAGAAGCGCTCGGCGGCCAACTCCGCGGCCTTCGCGGCCAGCCCGCGCGCGAGCGTCGCGTCGGACAGGATGCGCGCCAACGCCTCAGCCATCGCACGCTCGTCGCGCGGGGCGATGAGCAACGCGCTCTCCTCGTGCGCCACGATCTCAGGCACGCCGCCGACCGCCGTCGCCACGACGGGCACCCCGGCCGCCATCGCTTCGAGCAGGACGTTCGGCGAACCCTCGCTGTAAGACGGCAGAACCAGCACGTCGGCCAGCGCGTAGAACGGGCGCACGTCCGCGTGGTGACCGGCGAAGACTACCCGTTCGGAGAGGCCGCGCGCGCGCGCCTCCTCCTCCAGCCGTGCGCGCTCCGGCCCGTCGCCGACGAGCACGAGCCTGAAGCTGAGGCCGGGCGCGAGGCGGCCGAGATGCCCCAGCGCGGCGACGAGGTCGGCGTGCCCCTTCTCCTGCGAGAGCCTCCCGACGGAGAGGATGACGCGCTCGCCTTCGCCCAGTCCGAGCCGGATGCCGAGGGCGCGCGCCACGCCTTCCTCCGGCGCGGACGCGGGCGCGACCGAGTTGTGCAGGACGGAAATCCTCTCACGCCGCACGCCCGCGCTCGCCAGTCGCTCGGCGAAGGGGCCGCAGACCGTGACGACGCGCGCGGCCGAGGGCAGCGACCAGCGGTCGAGCTGGTTGTAGAGACGCATCTTCGCGTCCGGCGTGGTGTAGCCGTGGTGGAACGCGACCCACGGGTAGCGTCGCCCCAGGCCGGAGAGCCGCAGCAGGAGGTGCGACTTGACGCTGTGCGTCTGCAACACGTCGGGCGCGCACCGCTCGACGGCGCTCCGCAGCGCTTTAAAGACGCTCGGGTCGAAGCGGAAACGTTCGGGGATGAGCACGACCTCGACGCCCGCGGCCCGCGCCGCGCCGACGAAGGCGTTCGGCTCGCCGGACGCGTCCGCGCCGCGCACGAACGTGACGACGGTGGTCTCGACGCGCGGCAGCCCCAGCGGCTCGGTGAACTCGCGCGAGCGCGCGCGCGCCGCGAAGCCGAGCAGGTTCTTGGCCGGCCCCGTCACGGTCGTCGCCTCCATCACCGAGAGCAGCCTGATCGTTCGGGTCATCGTGTGTACGGGCTCACGCGCGCTTCTCGAAGAAGAGGATGTTGCCGAAGGCCAGGCCGGGGGCCTTGACGCGTCTGAACCAGAGGTCGTTGAAGCCGTGGACGAGCCGCTTGAGCGCGGGCGCCGAGAAGATCGTGTAAGCCTCAGAGAACTGTCCCGCGACGCGGCGCGTGAGCGCGACCCCGTGGCTCTCGAAGCTGCCGACGAGCCAGTCCATGTTCGCCTGCCGCGTGACGAGCGCGCCGCCGCCGCGCTCCATCCAGAATTCGATGCCCGCGGGCGTCTCCTTCACCTCGGCCTTCTCTTTGCCGAGCGCGCCCTTCAGGAGGCGCATCGAGACGGCTTCGAGCGAGTTCATGTTGCCCTCGCTGACGACGAGGCGGCCGCCCGGCCTGAGCACGCGCGCCAGTTCCGAGACGGCGCGCCCGACCTCGGGGACGTGCATCAGCACGCCCCAGCAGAGCGCGTAGTCGAAGCTCGCGTCGGGGAACGAGAGGCGCGTCAGGTCTTCGCGCTGGAGCGTGATGCGTTCGTCGAGCCCGGTTCCTTTCAGGTGCTCGCGCGCCATCTGGAGCGCGCTCTCCGAGAAGTCCACGGCGCGGACTTCGAAGCCGCGGCGCGCGAGCCGGACGGTGTGCGCGCAACTGCCGCAGCCGGCGTCGAGGAAGGTCGCACCCGCGGGCGGTCGCAGCTCGGCCGTGATGAGGTCGAAGGCGCGCTCGAAGAAAGCCTCGTTGTCGCGCGTGCGGTAGCCGCCCGCCCACTGCCTGTGCACCTCGGGCTGCGCCAGCAGGTTCTCAACCAGTCTGGAGTCGGAGTCGGTCATCGAAATCTCCTTGTTTGTGTCGCGCGGGACGGGAGGGGTGCTGGCAGTAGCCCGACCGGAGGGAGGGCCTGTGGTGACGGCCGCGCCGCCCGCCCGCACTCCGCGCGGCGCCGAGACGATTATATAGGTTTGAGAAAGAGGCTGACAACAACTTCTCGGCCGGGCGCGCGGCCGGGCGTTTCGCGGGGCTAGACGAAAAAGTGTCGAAAATGGCCGAAAAATGAGGCTCGGACGATGTTGAACAGTCGTTTAAAATGGTCGTTGACAAAGGCGCGGGGGATTTCGTAAGGTAGAAGCCGGTCGCTCGCAGGAGTCGGCCGTGTTCTTTCAAGTGATTGCACACGATAAGGGCAAACCTGTCGCGAGGCAGGGACGCAAAGCCGTGAGTCTCCACCCGGGGCCCGCAAGGGGTTCCGCGCCGGAGATGGTCTGGTTGCCGAAGGCAATCGGTAGAGCCGTCGCAACGATTCGGTGGCCGCCGCGCAGTCCGCCCGGGCTGCGCTTCGCGGCCGCGCGTCCCCTTCACAAGCCGCACAGGCTGGCGCGCCGACCCCGACTCGGCACTCGCGACGTGACAGCCGTCGCAGCGTTCGCCCCTTCAAGGTGCCCCCGCCGCCCGGCCGTCAAAAAAGCTCCCCGACCTGTCTCAAGTTCACCGGACAACGCAACACGGATTTAGTTAAGCCCGACGCACGTCGCACGCGTGCGCGCGCAGAGTTTCGCGCGCGTGTGTGGTCGCCGCGGCGCGCTCGTCCGCGTGTGCATCTCATCCGTCCGACAACGCCACGCGCCCCTCCCGGGGCGCTTCCCAACACCGATTAAAGGCACCCCCGTAGCGATGCGGGTCCGCAAAGCCAGGAGTCTCGACCAGCGCGCGAGATCGTCCGGTTGCCGAAGTGGGGTTTCAGCATGTTTCATTCAGGCGGGCGTCAACGTCTTACCTCCCTCTCTCTCTTAACGAAGGTCATACTCGCACTCCTCCTCCTGACGCCGGGCCTCGCGCCGTCCGCCAGGGCGCAAGGTGCGGCGGCGGGCGTCAAGACCGACCACAAGGTCTACGCGGAGCCGACGCTGCCGGCGCGCCCCGCGGCCGGCGGCAAGTACGTTGACCCGGTCTTCGGCACCACCGTCATGCGCGTCACCGACGAGCGGGAGTGCGCCGCCCCGGGCTGCGGCACGTTCTACTCGCAGTGGCCGACCTTCAACGCCGACAACACGCTGCTGCTCATCCGCAACGGCACGAGCGGCGACGCCATCATCAAGCGCTTCGACCCGCAGACGTTCACGCTCGGCGAAACCGTCAGGGCGACCACCCCCATGCTGCCCGGCAACGTGACGCTGGAGTGGCAGGGGGCGACGTGGTCGGCCATCGACCCCGACCTCCTCTACCTCCACGTCAACAACTACAGCCGCGACTACGCGGCGACGGGCATGAAGCTCTACAGCTACCGCGTCTCGACCAACAAGTTCACGCTCGTCAGGGACTTCGCGCCCGACCTCTCGCCCGGCAACCCCGACTACCTCTTCGAGCTGCACATGGACTCGCGCGACGAGGTCTTCACCTTCATGCAGAAGCGCGTCGGGCGCGGCGACGAGACGCTGGCCTTCATCGTGTGGCGGCGTTCGGACAACAAGGTGCTGGCCCACATCACGAACGAAGACTTCAACGCGGCGGTGCCCGACAAGTCCGGGCGCTACGTCTACTTCTCGCCCAACCACTACCTCAACCAGCGGAGGATTCTCGACCTCCAGACGATGACCTACGAGGCGCTCACCTGGAACTCGGCCGACGCGCCCTTCCAGCACGGCGACAGCGGGACGGGGACGAACGTCGGGCGCGACCCCTGGTCGGGCGGCGTCGCCCTGCGCAAGCTCTCCCAGCCGCATTCCCGGACGCAGCTCTTCGACATGAAGGACGACCGCGGCGTGACCGACTGGTCGAACGACCAGCACACCTCGCTCTACGCCGACAACGAGGACTGGGCGCTGCTGGGCACCTACGACGACCCCGGCCAGACGAACGGCGAGACCGGCGCGTTCGAGGACGAGCTGATGCAGGTGGCGACCGACGGTTCGGGGCGCGTGCGCCGCCTGCTCCACACGCGCACGAAGTACGACGGGCTGACGGAGGCGACCGGCTACTGGGCCTCGCCCAAGCCGACGATCACGCGCGACGGCCGCTACATCGCCTACACGTCGAACTGGGAGGGCAGCGGCCACACAGACCTCTTCATCGCGAAGATCGAGCCCGCGCCCGCGCTCACGCACCCGACGCCCACGCCGACTCCGATGCCGACGCCCGCGCCGACTCCCGTAGCGACCCCGACGCCCGCGCCGACGCCGCAGCCCACGCCGACGCCCGTCGCCACGCCGACTCCGACTCCGACTCCGGTCGCCACGCCCACGCCGACGCCGACGCCGGCCGCGACTCCGACACCGACGCCGACGCCGGCCGCGACTCCGACTCCGACGCCGACGCCCACGAGCGGCAAGGCGCGTGCGAGCCTCGCCAAGGCGAGGAAGGACGCGCAGGAAGTGAGCAACAAGCTCTCGGTCGCGCCGCCGCCGCCGTCGGGCGGGTCGAGCGTCGCAACGCTGGCCCCGGCGGAGGGCATCGCCGCCGTCGTCTCGGCCATACAGCAGGCTTACATCGATTTCGGCTCCGAGGTCGGCCAGTACCCGGCGGGCGCGCGCATCGAGTCGGCGCTCCACAGCGCCTTCGACTACGCGAGCCGGGCCGGCGACTACGCCGCGCAGAACAACGCGGCCGAAGCCCTGACGAACCTGGGCAGGGCCATCGACCACCTCGAACTGAGCGAGGTGCTGATGGCCTACGGCAGCGTCGAGAACCCGGTGGACTACGCGCAGTACTTCGTCCGGCAGCACTACGTTGACTTCCTCGGGCGCGAGCCCGACGAGGACGGGCGCAGCTACTGGTCGGCCAAGATCGCCGCCTGCGGCTCCAACCCCGCCTGCGTCGAGGCCATGCGCATCGACACCTCGGCCGCCTACTACTTCTCCATCGAGTTCCGCGAGACGGGCTACCTCGTCTACCGCCTCCACCGCGCCACCTTCGGCCGCAACGTCTCGTTCCAGGACTTCCTGCGCGAGTCGCGCGAGGTCGGGCAGGGCGTCGTGGTCGGCGAGTTGGGCTGGCAGGATAAGCTCGCGGCGAACCGCGCGGCCTTCCTCCGCGGCTGGGTCGAGCGCGCCGATTTCAAGGAGCGCTTCGCCGGCTTCACGGACGCGTGGTTCGTCACGGTGCTCTTGGAGAACATGGGCATCAACCCGACGCCCGCCGAGCGCGACGCGCTCCTCGCAGACCTGCGCGGCGGCGTCTCGCGCGGCGACGTGATCGCGCGCCTCGTCGAGGACGAGCGGTTCAAGGAGAAGGAGTTCGCCCCCGCCTTCGTGGTGATGCAGTACTTCGGCTACCTGCGCCGCGACCCCGACCAGGAGGGCTTCTACTACTGGCTCTCCAAGCTGAAGGAGAACGGCGGCGACTATCGCCGCGCCGAGATGGTCAGGGCCTTCCTCGTCTCCAAAGAGTACCGCGACCGCTTCACCCAGCAGTAGGCAGAGGGCGCGCGGGAGCCTCCGTGGGGCATTCGGAAAGATTGGTGGTAGTATTTGAGCGGCGCGCGCGGGAGAGAAACTCGCGCGCGCCGCTGCCGCAAAAACCCAGATGCCCCGAAGAGTCAACGACCCCGACCGACACTTCCGCACAGACCACCTGAAGGACGACCTGAGGGCGCGCGCGGCGCGCGGCGGCGTGCTCGCGGTCGGCTCGCAGGGCATCAAGTTCTTCTTCAGCATGGCGGCCACCGTCGTGCTCGCGCGCCTGCTCACGCCCGACGACTACGGCCTCATCGGCATGGTCGCCGTCGTCACCGGCTTCGTCTCGCTCTTCAAGGATTTGGGGCTGTCGCAGGCGACGGTGCAGCGCGAGGAGATCACCGCCGCGCAGGTCAGCACGCTCTTCTGGATCAACGTCGTGGTGAGCGCGGCCGCCATGTTCGTGACGGCGGCGCTGGCCCCGGCGGTCGCGTGGTTCTACGGCGAGCAGCGGCTCGCGCTCATCACGTTGGGCTACGCGGCGGGCTTCCTCGCCGGGGGCCTCACCGTGCAGCACGAGGCGCTGCTGCGCCGGCAGATGCGCTTCGGCGCGCTCGCGGCGCTCGAACTCGGCGCGCTGGTCGCGGGGCTCGTGGCGGCCGTCGCGCTGGCGTGGGGCGGGTGGGGCTACTGGGCGCTGGTCGCGAACCAGTTGGTCTTAGGCGTCGTCTACGCGGCGGGCGTGTGGGTCGTGTGCCGCTGGGTGCCGGGGCGGCCCGTGCGCGGCTCGGGCGTCCGCTCGATGCTGGCCTTCGGCGGGAACCTGACGGGCTTCCACGTCGTCAACTACCTCGGCTCCAACTTCGACAACCTCCTCGTCGGCCGCTTCTGGGGCGCGCGCCAACTCGGCCTCTACGCCAAAGCCTACCAACTCCTGCTGCTGCCCATCGACCAGATCAACTCGCCCGTCGCGGGCGTCTCGGTGCCGACGCTGGCGCGCCTGACGGGCGAGCCCGAGCGCTACCGCTCCGCCTACATGCGCATCCTGGAGAAGCTGACGCTCGTCACGATGCCGCTCGCCGCCTTCATGATCGTCACGTCCGACTGGCTCGTCCGACTGGTGCTCGGGCCGCAGTGGGACGAGACGGCGCGCATCTTCATGATCCTCGGCTTCGGGGCGCTGCTCCTCCCCATTCACAACTCGACGGGCTGGCTCTTCATGACGCAGGGGCGCACGCGCGAGATGTTCCACTGGGGCTTCATCGACGTGGCGATGAAGGTGTCGCTGATCGCGGCGGGGCTCCCGTGGGGGGCGACCGGGGTGGCCTTCGGCATCGTCGCGCGCGTCTACCTACAGGGGCCGCTCCTCTACTGGTACGTCGGCCGCCGCGGGCCGGTGCGCGCGGGCGACATCTACCGCGCGGCCGTCCCGTCGGCCTGCGCCGCCGCCTGCACGCTCGCCGCGCTGATCGGTTTGCGCGCCCTCATCCCGTCGGCGACGCCGCTTGTGGGTCTCGCCGTCTCGCTCGTCGTCACGGTCTGCGCGACGCTCTTTGCGCTCGTCTGCCTGCCGAAGGGTCGCGCGGCGCTGCACGACCTGAAGAACACCTTCTCCCTCCTCGTCGCGCGGAGGGCCGCCTGATGGCGAGCGACGCGGAGAAGTTCACCTACCTGGCGGGCGAGCGCGGCGACCGCACGCGCCCCGCGCGCCACGACCGCAAGTATTGGCACCTGACCCTGCTGCTCGACCGCCTCCGCCGCGTCGCCGCCAGCGAACGCCTCGCGGGGGGCGAGCGCCTGCTCGACTTCGGCTGCGGCAACATGCCCTACCGCGAGTTGTTCGCGCAGAAGTTCGCGCGACACCTCGGCGCCGACATCGAGGGGAACGCCGAGGCCGAGTTCGTCATCGGGCCGGACGGGCGCGTCCCCGCGCCGGACGAGAGCTTCGACGGCGTGCTCTCCTCGCAGGTGTTGGAGCACGTCGCCGAGCCGCAGCTCTATCTGTCCGAATCTTACAGGCTGCTCCGGCCCGGCGGCTCCCTGATACTTTCGACGCACGGCATCTGGCCCTACCATCCCGACCCGACCGACTTCTGGCGCTGGACGCAGGACGGGCTCGTGCGCGAGATTACGCGCGCCGGGTTCGAGGTGGACGAGGTGCACGGCGTCTTCGGCCCCGAAAGCTCCGCGCTGCAACTCTGGCAGGACTCGACCTACGAGCGCCTGCCGCGCCCGCTCCACAACGCCTACACCTGGTTCTTCCAGACCCTCATCGGGCTCATCGAGCGCCGCCAACCCGACAAGCTCTCCCAAGACGCCTCGGTCTACGTCGTCCTCGCGCGCCGGCCGGGCCCCGACGCGACCCGATGAACGCAGGCCGACAGCCGGAAGGGGCGGGGGACGCGCGCCCGCGCGCGAGCCTCTGCGTCGCGACGCCCTACGAGCCCGCGCTCTCCGAGACCTTCATCCGCGGCCACATCGAGCGCCTGCCCGCGCGCGTCACGCTCCTCTACGGCTGGCCGCTCGCGCACGAGGGTCGCCCCGTGCTTTCGGTGCCGCGCCGCGCCGCGCACAAGCTCCTGCGTGCGCTCCGGCACGACGGCGGCGGGCGCGAGCTGACCGACGCCTACGCGACGGCCTTCAGGCGTGCGCGGGCCGACGCGGTGCTGGCCGAGTACGGCCCCGTCGGCGTGCTGGTCAAGGACGCCTGCCGGAGGGTCGGAGTCCCGCTCGTCGTCCACTTCCACGGCTACGACGCGAGCGTGCGCGAAGTGCTCGAAGAGCACCGCGAGAGTTATCCCGAGATGTTCCGCGCGGCCTGCGCCATAGTCGCCGTCTCGCGCGCGATGCGGAAGAGACTCGTCTCGCTCGGCGCGCCGGAGGAGAAGGTGCACTACAATCCTTACGGCATCGACTGCGGCGCGTTCGGCGGGGCCGAGCCGGAGTCTGCGCCACCCGTCTTCGTCGCCGTCGGGCGCTTCGTCGAGAAGAAGGCGCCGCACCTGACGCTGCGCGCCTTCGCCGAAGTCCGGCGCGCGCACACGTCGGCGCGGCTGCGCATGGTGGGCGAAGGGCCGCTGTTAGAGAGTTGTCGCGCGCTCGCCGCGGAGTTGGGCGTCGCCGACGCGGTCGAGTTTCTGGGCGCACAGTCGCACGGGCGCGTGCGCGAAGAGATGCGCGCCGCGCGCTGCTTCGTGCAGCACTCGGTCGAGGCGCCGAACGGCGACTGCGAGGGGACGCCGCTCGGCATCCTCGAAGCAGGGGCGTCGGGCTTGCCCGTCGTCTCGACGCGCCACGCGGGGATTCCAGACGTGGTGGTCGAGGGCGAGACCGGACTGCTCGTCGAAGAGGGCGATGTCGGCGGGATGGCCGACGGGATGGCGAGGGTGGCCTCCGACGCGGCGCTCGCCGGTCGGATGGGTCGCGCCGCACGGCAACACATCGCCGAAAAATTCTCGGTGGAGAGGAGCGACCGGAACCTCTGGGCCATCGTCGAGTCCTGCATGTCGCGCCGCGCCGGTTGAAGGCTTAGACGAAGCGCCGCTATCATCTCTTTCGCATGACGTTGAGCTTCAACAGATTGACTTTGGCACGCGGGGCGGCGCTCCTGAAAGCCTGCTGCGTGCTCTCGGCCTGCCTGCTCGCGGCGTGCACTCAGCCCGCGGCGGCCGGGCCGGGCGCGCCCGCAGCGGCCGACGCCGGGCAGGCGCGTGAGGCGGCGCCGCTGTCGCGGAAGGCGGACGGCGCGGCCGTCGGGACGGATCACAAAGCCTACGCGGAGCCGCCGCTGCCTCAACTTCCGGCGGCGGGCGGCAAGTACGTTGACCCGGTCTTCGGCACCACCATCATGCGCGTCACCGACGAGCGCGACGGGCGCGCGCCGGGCCTCGGCACCTACTACCCGCACTGGCCGACCTTCAACCGCGACAACACGCTGCTCCTCATCCGCAACGGCGTGAGCGGCGACGCCGTCCTCAAGCGCTTCGACCCCGAACGCTTCGAGCTGGTCGGGCGCGGCGAGGCGATGCCGCTCTCGATGCCGGGGAGCCAGAGCGTGCCGAGTTGGGAGTCGTCCATCTGGTCGAACAAAGACCCGAACGTCATCTACACCTTCTCGAACTGGTACACCGGCGGGATGAGGCTCTACGCCTACCGCGTGCGCGAGCGGCGCTTCGAGCTGTTGAAGGACTTCACAAACCTCGGCACGCCGCTCGACTACCTCGCGCAGATGTCGATGTCGTCCGACGACGACGTGTTCGCCTTCAGCCAGCGCCGTTCGGGCTCGGGCGAGCCGGTCTCCTACCTCGTCTGGCGCAGGTCGGACGACCGCGTGCTGGCGCACAAGGAGACGGGCGGTCAGGTGGACGAGGTGCGGATCGACAAGAGCGGGCGCTACCTCGCCGTCGGCCCGAACACGCCAATCACGCCGAATAGCCTGCGCGGGGAATACTTAGACCTTCAGACCGGCCGCGCGCAGGCAACGCGCTGGAACGAGACGGAGCGGCCTTCGGGGCACGGCGACCTCGGCACGGGTTTCGTCGCGGGTTTCGACGGCTGGGCCGACGGCATCGGGGTGCGCTCGCTCGCAGACCCGCGGCGACCGCGGATGGTCTTCCGCTTCACGGACGAGGCGGGACGCCCCGACTGGACGGAAGAGATTCACGGCTCGCTGCTCGCCGACAACGAGGGCTGGCTGACCCTCAGCACGTTCGACGTGGCCGCCTCGACGCTGCCCGACTACCACGTCTTCGAGGATGAGATTTTCCAGGTGGCGCTCGACGGCTCGGGGCGCGTGCGCCGCATCTGCCACACGCGCTCGCGCGTGACGAACGCCGACGAGTCGAGCGGCTACTTCGCCGGGCCCAAGCCGACCATCTCGCGCGACGGCCGCTTCATCGCCTACACGTCGAACTGGGAGGCGAGCGGCCGCACAGACCTCTTCGTCGTCAAAATCGAGCCCGCGCCGCCCATCTCGATGGCGTGGCTGACGGCGGGCTCGTCGCCGGGCGCGGCGCCCGCGGCCAGGGGCGACGGCGCGCGCACAAGGCCGCGCCGCGTGAGTGGGAAGCCGTAGGAGGCGCGGGATGCTGAAGGAGTTGAAGAAGACCGCGCTGCGCTCGCTCAAGACGGCGGGCGCCTTCCGACTGGTCGCCGGCAGCCGCTGGCGCCGGAGCCGCCTGCTCATACTTGCTTATCACGGCGTCTCGCTCGACGACGAGCACGAGTGGGAGGGCGCGCTCTACCTCAGTCAGGAGACTTTCCGCTCGCGCATGCGCGCGCTCAAAAACTTCGGCGCGGCCGTGCTCCCCTTAGGCGAGGCCGTCGAACGACTCTACGCCGGAGACCTGCCGGACAGGGCCGTCGCCATCACCTTCGACGACGGCGCATACGATTTCTACGCGCGCGCCATGCCGGTCGTCCGCGAGTTCGACTTCCCCGTCACGCTCTACCTGACGACCTTCTACACAGAGTTCAACCGCCCGGTCTTCGACACCTTCTGCTCTTATCTTATCTGGAAGGGTCGCGGCCGCGCGCTCGACCTCAAAGAGTTGACCGGCGCGGGCACGCGCGTCGAACTCTCCGGCGACGCCGCGCGCGCGTCTGCGGTCTCGGCGCTGCGCGGCTTCGCGGCGGAGCGGAAGCTGTCGGCGGAGGAGAAGGACGAACTGCTGCGGGGCGTCGCGCGCGGCGTCGGCGTCGATTACGACGAGTTGTCCGCGCGCCGCGTGCTTCACTTGGTCAACCCGTCTGAGGTGAGGGAGCTTGCGGCGGCGGGCGTGGACGTGCAGTTGCACACGCACCGTCACCGCACGCCGAACGTGCGCGAGTTGTTCCGGCGCGAGATTGACGACAACCGCGCGGTCATACATCAACTGACCGGGCGCGCGGACGCGGAGCACTTCTGCTACCCGAGCGGCGTCTACGAGCGCTCCTTCCTGCCGTGGCTCGCGGAGGCGGGCGTGCGCACGGCGACGACCTGCGAGACGGGCTACGCCACGCGCGAGTCGGAGCCGCTGCTGCTGCCGCGCCTGCTCGACGTGTCGTCGCTCTCCGACCTTGAGTTCGAGAGCTGGCTGACGGGCGTCTCCGCGGCGCTGCCGCACAGGCGCGTGGCGGGGGCGGCGGAGCCCGGAGGGCGTCACGCTTGAGCGACGTGCGCGAAGAGGCGGGCGCGGCCATCAGCGTCGGCCCCGAAGTCACGGCCGGGGAGCCTTCGGTCAGCGTCATCGTCACGGCCTACAAGGTCGCGCCGTTCATCGCCGTGACGCTCGACTCGGTCTTCGCGCAGACGTTGAAAGACTTCGAGGTCGTCGTCGTCAACGACGGCTCGCCTGACGCCGCGGAGCTTGAGCGCGTTCTTGCTCCATACACGGCGCGCCTCGTCTACGTCGTGCAGGAGAACCGGGGGGCGGGCGGGGCGCGCAACACGGGGTTGAGGGTGGCGCGCGCGCCGCTCGTCGCCTTCCTCGACGGCGACGACCTCTGGGAGCCGACTTACCTCGCAGAGCAGTTGAGGGAGATCGAGGCGCGCGGGCTCGACCTCGCTTACACGGACGCCCTGATGTTCGGCGACTCGCCGCTCGCGGGCAAGACCTACATGGAGGCGGCGCCGTCCGAGGGCGAGGTCAACTTCCTGAGCCTCATCCGCGGCGACTGCAACGTCATCACGTCGGGCGTCGTCGCGCGCCGCCGGGCGGTCTTCGACGCCGGGCTCTTCGACGAGACGCTGCGCAACGCGCAGGACTTCGAGTTGTGGGCGCGGCTCGCGCACCGCGGCGCGCGCCTCGGCTACCAGCGCAAGGTGCTCGTGCGCTACCGCATCCACGAGGGGAGTCTGTCGGGCGACGCGCAGAACCGGCTCGCGCGCGAGTGGAAGGTGACGCGCCACATCGCCGACCGGTACGACCTGACCGGGCACGAGCGCCAAGAGGTCGAGCGGATGCTCGAACGTCAACAGGCCGCCATCGACCTTGAGCGCGGCAAGTCGCTTTTGGGCGAAGGCAGGTTCGCCGAGGCGCGCGAGGCAATCGCCGCCGCGCGCCGCGTGCTCGGCGGGTGGAAGTTGACGGCCGCGCTGCTGCTGCTGAAGGTCGCGCCGCGCCTCCTTTTGAAGCTCTCGGGTGTGCGTCGTCGCACACAGCCCTGAGCCGTACGCGAAGTTTTAAGTTGCCGCCCGGCCGCGCGTTGGGCTAATCTGGAAGTGATCTCGGCGCGCGCGTCGTACGCGGGCGCACGGTGGCAGTAGAAGCCGGGGCGCGCGAGAACCCTACAGTTTAACTTCTCCGGCCGACAACAACGGTCTCATCCACTTCGCCGGGGCCCGAACCCCCCGGGCGCTTCAGAATTAAGATGCCCCAAACAATCTCGCTCGAAAAAGTCTGGAAGGCTGTGCTGCTCTCGGCGGCGGTGGCGTTCGCCTACTGGGCGGTGCTCGCGCGGCTCGGGCGCTTCTGGTGGGACGACGAGAACTACTCGCACGGCCTGCTCATCCCCTTCGTCATCGGCTACATCCTCTGGACTGAGCGCGAACGCTTGGCCTCCATCGAGAAGCGTCCACGGGTCTTCTGGGGCGGGGCGGCGGTCGTCGCGGCGCTGCTCATGCTGTGGGTGGGGACGGCCGGCGCGGAGCTGTTCACGCAACGCACGTCGCTCGTCCTGCTGCTGGCGGGCGTGGTCGTCTACTTCTGGGGCTGGAAGTTGCTGAGCGCGGTCTTCGTGCCGCTGCTGCTGCTGGCGCTGGCGATACCCGTCCCGTCCATCGTCTTCAACAAGATCGCCTTCCCGCTGCAACTCTTCGCGTCGCGCTGCGCCGTGTGGGCCATGCGCGCGCTCGACATCCCCGTGCTGCGCGAGGGGAACATTATCGAGTTGTACCCCCTGGGCTCGACGACGACGAAGAAGCTGGAGGTCGTCGAGGCGTGCAGCGGCATCAGGAGCCTGATGACGCTGGTGACGCTGGCCGTGGTCTTCGCCTACTTCACGAGCCCTTCGGACGAGGGGGGGCAGGACGGGCGTCGTTTCGAGCGCTTCCGAATCCTGCGCGCGGTGCTGATCGTGCTGGCGGCGGTGCCCATCGCCATCATCACCAACGCGGCGCGCGTGAGCGGCACGGGCATCCTCGCACGCTACTACGGGACGGAGGTCGCCGACGGCTTCTTCCACGAATTTTCCGGCTGGGTCATCTACGTCGTCGCGTTCCTGCTGCTCTTCGCCTTCGGCTGGCTGCTCGACCGCTTCAACCCGACGCGGCGCGGCGGCCGGGGCGGCGGCGCGGCTCCGGCCGCGGAGGTGGAGGCGAAGGCCGTGGTTGTCGAAAGCCCCTTGGCGACGACCGCCGCGGCGTCGGCGGCAGTCCCCGTGGGCGGGGAAGGGACGGCGGGTCTACCACGATGAAGAGCAAGGCGACACATTTCTGGGCGATGGCGGCGCTGCTGTTGTTGGGCGGCGCGGTGGTCAACTACTGGGCTTCGGCGTCCGAGGCGCGCGCGCCGCGGAAGGCCTTGGCGGAGTTCCCGGCGGAGATCGGCGGGTGGCGGCAGGAGGGGCGCGACGCCCGCTTCGACGCGGCGACCGAGGCCGTCCTGCGCGCCGACGACTACGTCTCGCGCGACTACACGGGCGAGGGCGGGCGCTTCGCCTCGCTCTACGTCGGCTACTACTCGACGCAGCGCAGCGGCGCCACCTACCACAGCCCGCTCAACTGCCTGCCCGGCTCGGGCTGGGTGCTCGGCGAGCCCTCGACGGTCGAGGTCAAACCGGCCGGCGGCGGCGCGCCCTTCCGCGCCAACAGCTACGTCATCGAGCACGGCCCCGAGCGGATGGTCATGCTCTACTGGTATCAGGGGCGCGGCCGCGCCGTGGCCAGCGAGTACGTGGACAAGGTCTACACGGTCTTCGACAGCATCCGCCTGCGCCGCTCGGACGGCGCGATGGTGCGCGTGCTCGTCCCCTTCCGCGGGAGCGAGCGCGAGGCCGAGCAGATGGCCGCGCAGTTCGCCGCCCACGTCGCCCCGAATCTCCCGGCCTACGTGCCGGACTGAGGGGTAAAGCAGAGGAGGAGACGGGGTGACGTTTGACAACGCGGCTCTTTTCACCCCGTCACCCCGTCTCTCTGTCACCCCGTCGCGTTGATAAGAAATCGAGAATATTCTTGCTTTTCCGCCCCGGCGTGGGGCATTTTAGAGGAAGTGGGGCGTCTTTAGACGTTTCCTTAAACGTCGTTCCCGCCGGCATGCCTCGCCGGGAGGGCGCGAACGAAAACGGACGGTTCGAAAACTCCGCCGAGCGGCTTTGCCCGCCGCCGACAGAGGAAAAGGCCGGTCTGGTCAGAAGTAGAAGCGACGGAGTCGCGCGTAGGGTTCGTGCCCCGTAGATCGATTAGCCCCGGTCTGCGAGGCGCGTCGGGCGTCGCCGTCAGCCAGTTAAGGAGTGCCAGTCAGATGAACCTTCAAGAGTGCCCGCGCGCCCGGAGTCTCCGGGCGCCGCTCGCCGTCCTGCTCGCCTGCCTCGTCTTGCTCGCCGCAGGCTGCTCCAACCCCGAAAAAGCGAAGGCCGAACACGTCGCGCGCGGCGAAGCCTTCCTCAAGGAGCGCCGCTGGCAGGAAGCCTCCATCGAGTTCCGCAACGCCATCCAGATCGACCCGAACCTGGCCCCCGCCCACTGGGGGCTGGCGCAAGCCTACGAACAGCTCGGCCGCGGCGGCGAGTACATCGAGGAGCTACGGAACACCGTCAAGCTCGACCCCGCGAACGTGCAGGCGCGGCTGCGGCTGGCGAACGGTTTCCTCGCCGCCTTCGGGCGGGAGAAGAAGGCCGACTTCCTCGCCGAGGCCGAGCGCCTCGCGGACGAGGTCGTTGCGCGCGAGCCGAACAACCCCGACGGCCGCATCCTCCAGGCCAACGTCGTCTTCTTCAAGGGCGACACCGCGAAGGCCGAGCAGATGATCAAGGAGGCCCTCGCGCTCGACCCGCGCCGCATCGAGTCGCACATGGGACTCGCGCGCTTCTACCTCCAGACGAACCGCCCCGCCGACGCCGAGCGCGTCTACCGCGAGGCCATCTCGATCAACGACCGCTCGTCGCTCGCCTACATCGAGTACGCGAGGTTCCTGACGCAGTCGGGGCGCGCCGAAGACGCCGAGGCGCAGTTCCGCAAGGCCGTCGAGGTCGACCCCGAGAACCGCGACGTGCGCTGGGTGCTCGCCAGCCACTACCTCGTCAACCGGAAACTCGACCGCGCCGAGGAGGCTTACAAGGCGTGGGCGCAGCTCGATTGGGACAAGCCCGAGGGCAAGGCGCGGCTCGCCGACTACTACGCGACGGTCGGCCGCTTCGACGAGGCGGCGAACCTCTACCAGGAGATCGTCAAGGCGTCGCCCGACTACGCGCGCGGCCGCTACCGCCTCGGCGAGATCAGCCTCCAGCGCGGCGACACGCAGGCCGCCGGGCTGCACGCCGAGGAGCTGCTCAAGCGCAACGCGAAGGACGCCGACGCGCTCTTCCTGCGCGCGCGCACGCGCGTGGCCGCGG
The DNA here is from genome assembly GCA_040510435.1 of Pyrinomonadaceae bacterium. GTDB lineage: Bacteria > Acidobacteriota > Blastocatellia > Pyrinomonadales > Pyrinomonadaceae > QHXN01. The sequence continues at coordinate 55,822 of JBEVJD010000350.1, forward strand.
GCAAGCTCAAGGACGCCATCGCCGACCTGAAGACCGTGCTCGACGCCGAGCCGCGCTCGAAGCTGGGCCTCTTCTTCATGGCCGACGCGCTCTACCGCGACGGGCAGTTGGAGCAGGCGCGGGCGCGCGCGGGCGACCTCGAACGCTACTACCAGGACTTCCTCCCGGCCAAACTCATACAGGTTCAGATCGGGCTCGACTCGGGCGACGCCGAGGGGGCGAGGCGCGGGGCCGACGAGCTGCTGAAGAAGCTTCAGGACGCGGCGCCGAGCGGCGACCTGACGCCGCAGATTCTCGCCGACGTGAAGACGAACGCGCACCTGCTCAGGGGTAAGGCCGCGCTCAGGCTCGCCGGGCAGGCGCCCGCGCAGTTGCCGGCGGCGCGCGCCGACTTCGAGGCGGCGCGCCAGTCGTCGCCCAACTCGCCCGTGCCCCACGTCAACCTTGCCGACGCCGCCGCCGCCGAGCAGAAGTGGGACGAGGCGTGGCAGCACCTCGACCGCGCGCTCGCGCTCGACAAGACGAACTTCCAGGCGCTGACCGCGCTCATCAACCTCGGCGCGGCCACGAATCGGCTCGGGGAGGTGCGCGCGCGCGTCGAGCAGTTGGCGAACGAGCAGCCGAACAGCGCGCCGCTCCAGTACCTCCTCGGCCAGGCTTATCGCAACGGGAGCCAGCAGGATCGGCCCGACGCGCAACGGGCGGAGGCGGCGTTCAGGCGCGGCGTCGAGCTCGACGCCGACTTCGTCCCGGCCTACACGGCGCTCGCCGAAATCTACTTCGGCACGCAGCAGCCCGACCGCGCCATCGACCAGTACAAGAAGATCACCGAGAAGCGCCCCGACGACTTCGTCGCCTACCGCAACATCGGCCTCATCGAGGCCGGCCGCAACAACCTCGACGCGGCGGCCGAGTACTACCGCCGCGTCCTCTCCATCCGCCCGGACGAGCCCGTCGCGGCCAACAACCTCGCCGCGCTCTACGGCGACCACGGCAAGGGCAACGCCGAGGAGGCCATCCGCCTCGCGCAGGACGTGGCGCGCCGCTACCCGAACGAGCCCGGCTTCTCCGACACGCTCGGCTGGGTCTACTACCGGCGCGAGCTTTACCGCGACGCGGTCGATCAGCTCAAGCGCGCGGTGGAGGGCGCGGCCAAGCGCGGCGGCGACAACTCGCTCTACCGCTGGCACCTCGGCGCCGCGCTCGCCAAGAACGGCGACAAGGCGGCCGCCCGCCGCGAGCTACAGAAGTCGCTGGAGCTGGCCGCGCAGGAGCAGCAGCGCCCCGTCAAGCCCCCCACCCAGACGCCCGTCGAAGAGGTGCGCCGCACGCTGGAAAGCCTTTGAGGAAGTGATGAGTGATGAGTGATGAGTGATAAGAAGTGATGGGAGAAAGAAGCATCTTGCTTTTTCTTATCACTCATCATTCATCACTCATCACGGCGAACGGAGTGAGCCATGAGTGTTGATTTCAGGCAGCGGTCGCCAGGCGAGCTGGCGCAGATGGTTTGGCGGAGGAAGTGGCTGATCGTGTTGCCGACCGTGGCGGTCGCCGTGGCGGTGGCCTACGTGGTCTGGCGGCTGCCGAACGTCTACGAGTCCACGACGCTCCTGACGGTGCGGCCGGCGAGCATCTCGACCGGCCTCGTCACGCAGCTCTCGGACAGCGACTTGACGCTACGCATCAACAACATCACGCAGGACGTGACGAGCCGCAGCTCGCTCGAACCGCTCATCCAGCGTTACGAACTCTACCAGCGCGAGCGCGCCCGCGGCGCCTCGATGGAGGAGCTGGTCGAGCGGATGCGCACGCGCGACCTCTCCATCCGGCTCAACACCAGCCGCGAGGTCACCAACGGCTTCTTCCTCTCCTTCCGCGGCGAGAACCCGGCCGACACGCGGCGCGTCACCGAGGCGCTGGCCGGCAAGTACGTCGAGAGCCAGCGCAACGCCTCGCGCGACGAGACGCAGCTCACCCAAAAGTTCTTCTCCGAGCGCGTCGAGGCGCAGAAGGCCAAGCTCAAGGAGATCGACGACCGTCGGCTCCGTTCCATGCAGTCGAACCTGTCGAGCCTGCCGACGCAGTCGCAGGCGCTCGTCAGCCAGTCGGCGGGGCTGCGCGAGGAGCAGAAGGCGCGCATCACCGAGATCGGCCGCATCAACGACCAGATCGCCAACCTCAACCGCATGACCTCCGACCTCGTCAAGATCAACCAGCAGGACATCGAGGCCGTCATCGCGCAGATGCAAGACCCGAAGGGCACACAGGCCTACGCCGAGCTGGTCAAGCGCAAGTCGGAGCTGAAGGCGCAGTGGGACGATCTCTCCCTCACCTTCAAGCCCGCCGCGCCCGAGATGAAGTCCGTCCAGAAGCAGCTCGAAGAGATACAGAAGCAGATGGACGAGATGGTGGCCGAGCACAAGCGCAAGGTCGAGGAGACGCGCACGCGCCTCGAAGGGCGCCTCGACCCGCGCGTCAACTCCTACAAGGGCGAGGTGGCGCGCCTCCAGAGCGAGGCCAAGCGGCAGCAGGCGCTGCTCGACCGCGCCGAGTCCGAGATCGCCTCGGTCGGCGCGCGCATCAACGAGGTGCCGGGCACGCAGATCGAGCTCGAAAGCATCCAGCGCGAGTACCAGACCGAGAAAGACCTGCTCGACAAGATGATGTCGCAGCAGGAGAACGCCGACACGATGGCGCAGGTGGCCGAGCGCGCGCAGGGCGAATCAATCGCGGTCATCGACCCGGCGAGCATGCCGCAGCAGCCGGTCGCGCCGAAGCGCCCCGTCCTGATGCTGCTCGGGCTCGTCGCGGGTCTCGCCTGCGGCATCGCGCTCGCGGCCGCCTTCGAGGTGCCGCGCCTGCTCACCGTCCAGACCAGCGAGGACGCCCAGCACTACACGGGGCTACCCGTCCTCGTCACGCTGCCGGTGCTTTTGACGGCGCGCGAGCAGCGCAGCCTGAAGGTGCGCCGCGCCGCGCTGGCCCTCGCCGCGGTCGTCGCCACGGTCGTGAGCGCCCCCGCGCTCGCCTTCATCCTCAGCCGCCTGCACCTCATCGAGATGCTGGCGACGAGAGGGTGATTAGGGAGTGATAAGTGATGAGTGATAAGTGATAAGAAGATACAAGACCCGCTGTTCTTCTCTTATCACTTATCACTTATCACGGAGGTTGACGGATGTACCTGGACTTCTACGGACTGAAGGAACTCCCGTTTGCGCTGACGCCCGACCCGCGGTTCATCTACTTCACGCCTTCGCACACGGAGGCGATGGCGAACCTGCACTACGGCATCGAGAGCGGCAAGGGGCTCATCGTCGTCACGGGCGAGGTCGGGACGGGCAAGACCACCATCCTGCGCTGGATGATGAACCGGCTTGACCGCACGGTGCTCGTCGCCTACCTCTTCAACCCGCGGATGACCGTCTCGGAGTTCTACCAGTACATCTCCTCGCCGAAGCTCCTCGACGTGCCGCGCTGGGAGAGCAAGTCGGAACTGCTGCTGCGCCTCGGCGAAGTCCTGGATTCGCGCCACTCGCGCGGCCTGCGCACCGTGCTCGTCATCGACGAGGCGCACGGCCTCTCGCCCTCCGTGCTCGAAGAGATACGGCTCATGTCGAACTTCGAGTCCGACTCGGCCAAGCAGTTGCAGATCGTCCTGACGGGGCAGCCCGAACTGCGCGACGTTTTGAACCAGCCCGAGCTGCGCCAGCTCAAGCAGCGCGTGGCGCTGCGCTGCGAGATCAAGCCTCTGCCCGACATCGAGGAGACGGCGCGCTACATCGCCTCGCGCCTGCTCGCCGCCGGGGCCGAGCGCACGGACGTGTTCACGCCCGCCGCGGTCGATTTAATCTTCCGCTGCTCCGAAGGCATCCCGCGCCAGATCAACAACATCTGCGACAACTCTCTGCTCGCGGGTTTCGCCGCGGGCGCGCGCCAGGTCGGGCGCGACATCGTCGAGGAGGTCGCCGAGACCTTCGACCTCCTGCCGAACGCGCAACGCGGGCGGCAGTCGGGTGAGGAGCGCGCGGCGTCGGCGCGCATCTTCACGGCCGCCGGGCGCTCGGAGCTGTGGGCGGCCGAGGCGAGCAGTGCGGGCGCGCCCGAGGCGCCGCCGCAGCAGCAGTCGGCCGTGGGGCGCGCCGCGCAGGTCAGCCACGAGCAGGAGGTCGAGCGCGAGATGGAGGGCGGCGGCGCGAAGGCGCCCGACGCCGAAGACCTCGGCCGTGCCTTCCGCAATTGGGACAGCAAGGGAGATTCGTGATGGGCAGAGTCTACGAAGCACTGAAGCGCGCGGCCGAGCAGAACGGCCCGAAGGCCGAGGCCGCCGGGGAGCAGGGCGCCGCGCCGCCGCAGCCCGAGTCGAACGGCAACGGCCGCGCGCACGCCCCCGCCGCGCCGGAGGGCGCGCCGAAGGCCCCCGAATACCTCTTCGACACGTCCAGACACTTTCAGTCGCCGGAGACGGCGCACACACCAGCGCCCAATGAGCAGACGTTGGCGCCGGGCGGGTCGGCACTCCCCGCCGGGCAGGCTTCGCGTGCTGCTGGGGCAACTTTGGGCGCTGCCGGTTCGGCGCGCGCGACGGAGTTCGTCACCCTTGACGTTTCCGCCGAGCGCGTCGAACCACATCTTGTCGCCATCACGCAGCCGCGCTCGTCGCACGCCGAGCGCTTCCGTAGCTTGCGCACGCGCGTGCTCCACGCCGGCGAGCGCCGCAAGATGCAGGCGTTCGTCATCACCTCCGCCGGCATCATGGAGGGGAAGACGCTGACCGCGGTCAACCTCTCCTGGCTGCTCGCGCAGACCGACGGCGTCAAGGCGCTCCTCATTGACGGCGACCTGCGCAACCCCTGCGCCGCCAACTACTTCGGACTGGACGCGCCGACGGGGTTGTCGGAAGTGCTCGGCGGCGAGCTGAGTCTGTCCGAGGCGATCATCAAACTTGAGCCGGCGGGTCTGCACGTTCTGCCCGGCGGGTCGGCGCGCGACGACGTGGCCGAGCTGCTCTCGGGGCCGCGCTTCCTCGCGGTCTTGCAGGAGGCGCGGCGCATGTTCGACTACATCATCATCGACGCGCCGCCGCTCGGCATCTTCACCGACGCCGCCGTGCTCATCAACCGCGCCGACGCCGCGCTCATCGTCGCGCGCGCGGGCAAGACGCGCTACGCGGCGCTCGAACGTTTGCTTGAGCCGCTGCCGCGCGAGCGGCTGCTCGGCGTCATCCTCAACGGCTCGGAAGAGCAGTTGAACGAGCAGAACTATTACTACCGCCGCTACTCCTCGCGCCGCACGGAGGCCGAGGCGGAGAAGTAAGGGGGGCAAGGAAGGTTTGGCTTCGACGCGCCTGAACGTTCGGACGCTGCTGCTCATCGTCGCGGAGGCCCTGCTGATCTTCCTCGCAACGGTGACGGCGGCCTACCTGCGCCTCGGCTGGTCGGACGCCTACTTCGAGCTGAACGAGAAGGGCGGCTTCCTCAAGGCCGCGGTCGTCACCGCCTTCTGCCTCGCGTCGTTTTACCTCTACGACCTCTACGACTTCGTCGTCATGCACGACCGGCGCGAACTCGTCCTGCGCCTCGTGCAGGCGCTCGGGCTCGCGTGGGTCGCGCTGGCGATTACGATGTACCTGGCGCCGGGGCTGATGATCGGGCGCGGCGTCAGCCTGATCGCGCTGCCGCTCGCGCTGCTGCTGATGGTCGGGTGGCGCGTGTGCGCGCACTGGCTGCTTGGCCACCCGGACGTGGGCGAGAAGATTCTCATCGTCGGCTCGGGCGAGTCGGCCGTCGAGGTCGCGCGCGAAGTCCTCGAGCGGCGCGACGCGGGCTTCCGCGTCGTCGGCTTCGTGAGCAGCCGTCCCGAACTCGTCGGCCAGAGCCTACTCAACCCGCGCGTCCTCGGGCTGACCGACGACCTCGCCGCCATCGCGCGGCGCGAGGGCGTCAACCGCATCGTCGTCGCGCAGGGCGAGCGCCGCGGCCATTTCCCGACCAGACAGCTCCTCGACCTGAGCCTGTCGGGCGACGTGCACATCGAGGAGTGCGCCAGTTTCTACGAGCGGCTGACGGGTCGTGTCTCGCTCGACATGATGCGGCCGTCGTGGCTCATCTTCTCTTCGCGCGCGCGGCAGGCGCGGCTCTCCGCGGTGCTGCGGACGCTCTTCCACCGCGGCGTGGCGCTCGTCGGCGCGGTGGTCTCGCTGCCCGTCGCGCTCGTGACGGCGGCGCTGATTAAGCTCGACTCGCCCGGCCCCGTGCTCTACTCGCAGGAGCGCGTGGGGAAGAACGGGCGCCCGTTCAGCGTCTACAAGTTCCGCTCGATGCGCACCGACGCCGAGCGCGACGGCCCCGTGTGGGCGAGCAAGCAGGGCGACACGCGCACGACGCGGGTTGGGCGCGTCATACGCAAAATCCGCGTGGACGAGATTCCGCAGTTCTGGAACATCCTGCGCGGCGAGATGAACTTCGTCGGCCCGCGCCCCGAGCGCCCGCACTTCGTCAAGCAGTTGGCCGAGGAGATTCCGTTCTACGAGCAACGTCACCTCATCGCACCGGGGCTGACGGGCTGGGCGCAGATCAAGTACCCGTACGGCGCGTCGGTCGAGGACGCGCGCCAGAAGTTGCAGTACGACCTCTACTACATCAAGAACCAGAGTCTCCTGCTCGACGCCGTCATCCTGTTCGAGACCGTCAAGACAATTCTGTTCGGGCGGGGGACTTGAGTGTCGCTGCGTAGATTGAAAGTTATGGGAGCTGAATTAACCACCGCAGACACAGAGACACAGCTTTAATGTTTTGGCTGTGTCTTAGCCATGTCTCTGTGTCTGCGGTGGTTAATCCTACGCACGTTGGTTGTCATCGGAGGTTTGAAGTTATGAAGTCGAAATCGAGAGTCGCCGCCGCATTATTCCTCGCGCTCGCCGCGCTCGCGCCGACCGCGGGCCTCGCGCAGCAGCAGCAGCAGGACGCCACGCAGAAGCCGCGGGCCGGCGAGCGCCTGGAGCCCGACGACAAACGCGAGGTGCGCACGGACGTGCCCGAGCAGGCGCTCGCCAACCGCCGCGAGCGCTTGGGCGAGGAGGAGGCGGCCGAGATACCCTCCTACAACAACTTCCTCACGTCCTACCGCCTCGGCCCCGAGGACGTGATCTCGGTCTCGGTCTTCGACCTGCCGAAGTACTCCAAGGCCGGCATCATCGTCCCGCCCGACGGGCGCATCGACTACTACCTCGCGCGCGGCGGCATCCACGTCGCGGGCAAGACGACGCAGCAGGTCGCCGACGAGATCGCGCTCCACCTCGACGAGTACATCATCGACCCGAAGGTGACGGTCTCTCTGGAGAAGGCGATGTCGATGCGCTACGGCGTCATCGGCGACGTGGCGCAGCCCGGCGTGCGCGTGATGTCGCGGCGCCTGAGCGTGCTCGAAGCGCTGACCGAGGCGGGCGGCGTGCTGGGCACCGGCAACAAGAAGGGGGTCGTCGTGCTCCACTGGGACGCCGACCGCATGGTCAGGAAGATTCCCATCGACGTGGCCGCCATCGAGAAGGGCAAGTCCGCCGACAACTACTTCCTCAGCCCCGGCGACCAAATCTTCGTCCCCGGCAACAAGTGGAAGCGCGTCGAGCAGGTTCTCAAGCTCGCCCCCATCCTCAGCTTCGCGCGCATCTTCACCGGAGGGTTCTGACATTAGAAGTCAGAAGTCAGAAGTCGGAAGTCAGAAGTCTAGACGCGCTTACGCGCGCAGCGCTTTTGTCTGTCTTACCCTTTTGCCTTTTGCCTTTTGCCTTTCGCCTTCGGCGGCCGACGCCGCCACGTGGGAGAAGCAGCGGACGGGGACGTTCGCGTGGCTGCACGCGGTCTTCTTCGTGGACGAGCGGAGGGGCTGGGCGGCGGGGGGCAAGGGCGCTTTGCTCTCGACCGCGGACGGCGGCGCGACGTGGGAGCGGCGCAAGCCCCCGACCGAGGACGCGGTGCGCGACATCTTCTTCCACGACGCGGAGACGGGCTGGCTCCTCTGCGAGCGCAGCATGTTCAAGCCGATGGCGAAGGACGAGTCGGTCTCGTACCTCCTGAAGACGACCGACGGGGGCGCGAGCTGGTCGCGCGTCGAGGTGACGCGCGGCGCCGACGTTGACCTGAAGCTCGCGGGGCTCCGCTTCGCCGACCGCGAACACGGCTGGGTCTTCGGCGAGCTGGGCTCGCTCTTCTTTACGAGCGACGGCGGCGGCAGTTGGACGCGGCAGCGCGTGCCGACGAGACACCTGCTGCTCGGCGCAACGTTCCTCGACGCGCAGACGGGCTGGCTCTCGGGCGGCGGGCTGACCGTCCTCAAGACGACGGACGGCGGCGCGTCGTGGCGCGCGGGCACGGTCTTCCTCCCCGCGGGCGTCGAGGGCGAGCAGGAGCCGAGGGAGACGCGGCCCGGCCCGGGCGAGCCGGGCTGGAACGAGTCGCGTGTGGTCGGCGGGCGGCGGCTCAACGCCGTCTGGTTCGCGTCGCCCGAGCGCGGCTGGGCGGTCGGCGGCGAGGGCGTCATCATCGCGACGGACGACGGCGGCCGGACGTGGCGTCCGCAGAGGTCGGGCGTCGGCGACGACCTCCACGACGTGAGGTTCTTCGACGAAGCCGAGGGCTGGGCGGTGGGCCGCGGCGGCGCGACGCTGCACACAAGGGACGGCGGGCGCACCTGGGCGGACGCGAAGCGCGCAACCACGCACGCGCTCGAACGCCTCTTCACGGTCGGCCGGCGCGCGTGGGCGGCCGGCTTCGGCGGGACAATCGTCGCCCTCAAGGTCGAGGGCGGAGGGTCGCGGGATGAATAAGTTTTTGAAGACCGGGACGACTCTGCTCGTCCTCGCGTGCGCGCCGTGCGCGTGGGCGCAGGAGCCCGCGGCGCCGAAGAGCGGCGAGGCCGTGCGCGAGCGCCGGGTCGCGGCCGAGGCGCCGCGGGAGGAGCCGGAGCGCGTCGCGGCGGCCGCCGAGTCGGGCGAGTTGGGCGAAGAGGTCGAGGCGCTGCGCGCGAAGGCCGAGGCGGCGACGAGCCCCACGGAGCGCGCGCGCCTGCGCCTGTCGCTGGCGGAGGCGCTGGCCGAAGACGGGCGGCGCGCGGAGGCTTTGGACTTGGTGCGCGTGTCGGTCGCGGAGGAGCGGTTCGACCCGCAGTTCTTCTACAACGCGGGGAACGCGCTGGCGCGCATGGGCGAGTCCGAAGCGGCCGCGGAAGCCTACCGCAAGGCCGTCACGCAGAAGCGCGGCAACTACGCGCGCGCGCAGCACAACCTCGGCGTCGTGCTCACGCGCCTGGGTCGCTGGGAGGAGGCCGAAGAGGCTCTGCGCGCGGCGCTGCGCCTGGAGAACGAGACTTACGCGGAGGCGAGCTACAGCCTGGGCCGCCTGCACGCCCTGCGCGGCGAGTCGGGGCTCGCGGCGGCCGAGTGGACGCGCACGCTTAAGCTCAAGCCAAACCACGGGGAGGCGGCGGCCGCGCTCGCGCGCACGCTCGCCGAGGGCGGCGATTCGGAGCAGGCACTCTCCGTGCTCGACGCGTACGAGACGCGCGCCCGCCGGGCCGGCGCGGTCATGCCGCGCGAGGTCACGTTGGCGCGCGGCGAGATCGTCGCCGCTGCGAACGTCGCGGCGGCCGCGCGCGTCGAGGGCGCGCGGCGCACGGGCGAAGAAGTCTCGAAGACGGCGGAACAGCTTCCCGACTCGACGCCGCTCCTGCGCGCGGCGCGCGCCGCGAAGGCCACGCCCGCGAAGTTCGTCGTCGAGAGGGAGGCTTACAACTTCCTGCGCGGCGCGCGTGCGGCGCGCGCGGGCGAACGGCTGGGGGATGCCGTCGAGCTGTACCGGCGCGCGATCCGCGAGGGCGGCGGCTACCTCGCCCCCGCGAACATGGAACTGGGGCTGACGCTCGTCAGCCTGCGGCGCAACGAGGAGGCGGCCACCTCGCTGCTGGCCGTCGTGCGCAGGGAGGGCGGGCGCTACCCGCTCGTCTTCTACCACCTCGGGCGCATCTACGAGCACATGGGGCGGCTCGCCGAGGCGGGCGAGGCGTTCGCGCGCGCCACCGAACTGGCCGGCGAGGAGAACCCGCAGTTCTACGTTGACCTGAGCCGCGTCCGCGAGCGCGAGGGGCGCGGCGCCGACGCGCTGTCGGCGGCTGAGGCTTACGTCCGCTTGATGGCGCGCGCGGGCGAAGCCCCCGAGTGGGCGCGCGCGCGCATCGAGACTCTGAAGAAGAAGACGGCCGAGGCGTCGCCGCCGAAGCAATGAGCCCGAGTCGGGTTTATAGCGACTTGGATTTGACTGGGACTATTGGTCAAACCGTGTAGAGGCGGGCTGAGCCCGCCGGCCCAAGCAGAGCCGGCGGGCTCA
>JBEVJD010000351.1:0-8033 GCA_040510435.1 Pyrinomonadaceae bacterium
CTCGCGCCGACGCTCGCGCGGCTCCACGGGGTCGGGACAGACTTCCGCCCGTTCCGCGAGGCGGGCGCGAGCGGGTTGAATTTCGCTATCATCGACGGCGTCGCGCGCTACCACACGCCGGCCGATGCGCCGCCGGCGCTCGACCGGGAGAGCGTACGGCGACAGGGCGAAGCGGCCGTCCGTCTCGTGCGCGCGCTCGGGCGTGGCGCCGACGAAGGCTCCGGCGCCGTGTCCTACTTCACGGCGCCGTGGGCCGGCCTCGTCGTCTACCCGCGGTTCCTTGACCTCCTCGCTGCGACGCTGGCAACGGTGCTCGTCGCGTTCTGGGCCGTGACATCGGTCAGGCGCGGGCACTCGTCGTGGGCCGGGCTCGGGGCGTCCGGGCTCGCCGCGATCGCGGCCGTGACTCTGGCGGCGGTCGCGTGCTATGCCGGGTGGTGGCTCGTGCGCGCGCTCGGGGCGGGGCCGGCGTACGGGCTGGCGGAGCCGTACGACCCGCTCCCGTATCGGTTAGCCGCCGTCCTGCTCGCGGCGGGGACGGCGCTCGGCGTCGCCCGCGTCGCGCGGCAGATAGGCGTGACGGGTCCAACCGGCGGCCTTCTAGTCATCTCCGTCGCCGTGCTCTGGGGGCTCGCACTCGGGCTCCCCGGGGCGGCATATCTCCTCGCCGTCCCGCTGCCGTTCGTCGCGCTGCATGCGGTCGCGTCGGGCGGCGGCCGCGGCCGAGCCGTAGCGCGGGCCTTCGGCGTCGCAGCCGCGTCGCTCCCGGTCGTACTCGTCTGGGCCCCTGTTCCATACGGCCTGCTCGCAGGGCTCCGGCTCTCGGCGGCGTGGGCGGCCGGCGCGGTCGTGGCGTTCGCCGTGCTCCTCTGCGCATCGGTGTTCGAGCGGGCGCGCTTCGCGGTCGACGGCCGCGTCGCGGCGGCGCTGATCGCGCTGGCGGCCGTCGCGGCGGGTGTCGGAGTCTCGCGCGCCGGCGCCTCGCCCGAGACGCCGCGCCCCGTCTCAGTCGCCTATGCGCTCGACGCGGACGCCGGCCGCGCCTTCCGGGTCTCGGACCGCGCGAGCGCGGGCGGGCCGGAGGATACGATGTACCAGGAGGAGCTGTCGCTCGAAGCGCTCCCGCGATTCTTCGGCGAGGACGGCGTGCTCGCGCGGGCCGCGGCGGCGGATACGCTCGCGGTATCAGGGCCGGAGGTGGCGCTCGTCGGAGAGGCGGCCGGGGACGGGCGTCGCGAGCTGACCGTCCGTGTGAGGTCGCGCCGGGGGGCGCCGTGGCTCCATCTGTTCGTCGAAACGGGCAAAGTCATCGGCGCGGCGGTGGACGGCACTGCGTTCGATGAAAGGGCGGGCGGCGCTGACGCGGCCGGAGGCGCCGTCTGGGGGTTCCGACACATCGGCGCCGGCGATGAGGGCTTCGAGTTGAAGCTCGTCGTCGACCCGGCGGCCGGCCCGGTACGGATCACGGTCGTCGACCAGTCTTCCGGGATTGAGAACCCGGCCGCGGCGCGGCTCGGGCCGGACGCGATGTACGCCCGCTCGTGGGTCGCGGGCACGACGCTCGTGCGGCGCACCTACGCGTTCTGAAGCCGCATGCCGGAATGGTGCCAGCGCTCATCGCGTGGTAAGACGTGAAGGGCGGTAGTGATGTGATGAAGCAGGCACCTCCAACTAGTATATTCCAGTTGGAGGTGCCTGCTTCATCACATCACTAACTAACGAAATAGGGTTCACGAAGGAGCCGGACTTGAACCCATCCACGAGTCTTCTAACGGCTCTGTGAAACGGCGTCCCTGCGTCAAGTATTTTCTTTCTTGGCCGTACTCGACACACGTGCCCTCCGACTCGACGAGGCTTGTCTCACCACTCTGTCGCGCTCTGCTATGGCGGCAGTTCAGCCGCGGCGCATGATGGGGTTCGGTAGGCCGGCGGCACCATTCAATTAACGGCTCTCGTACAGAGGCCAGCCGAAATCACGTGCTCGCCGCCCCGTCTGTTCAGCCTGCCGAGTGAAGACTGCTATGTGTTAATGGCTACTACGCCGCGGCCGCCGTCTCCGCGACACCATGGCTGATGGCCTCCGGATCGAACTCCGTCCCGTCTCTCCACATCGCGTAGAGTATCCCGGCCATCTTCCTGGCGAGGGCGATGCACGCCCTCGCCCTGCCGCGCCTGGCGGCGATCCTCATTGCCCAGTCGTAGAGTGCCTGATTCTTCGCGTTCCGCCACCTGAGTAGCGCCCACGCTGCCTCCACCAGTAGCGTCCTCGCCCGGCTGCCTCCCGCCTTGCTGATGCGCCCACGGTGCTGGCGCTCGCCCGAGCTGTACTCTCGCGGGACGAGACCGAGGTATGACCTGACCTGCTTGGCCGCCCCGAACCTCGTGGCATCGTCAATGGTCGCGGCGAAGGTGGTGGCAGTTACCGGGCCGACTCCCGGCGCAGTGCAGAGCCGCCGGACAACCTCGTCCTCTTTGACGATCTTCTCCAACTCGGCGTCGGCCTCGGCGATCTGCCGGTTGAGCATCCGTAGGCTCTCGAAGAGCGGGGCGATAGCCTCCATCACATGTGCGGGTAAGTTGGCCGCCTCCACCCGGGCGGCGAAGTTGTTCGACCCGCCGGTGGCGATACGGCAGCCCTCCCGTCGCGCCAAGGAGCCGATGAGCGAGATGTACTTCGAGCGGGTGCGGACGAGCGTTGACCTGACGAGGAGCTGCGCCCTTATCTTCCGCTGGCGCTCAGACGTGCGATGCGCGCGGCGGTAGGCCCCGAGGCGGCAGGCTTCGCACAACGCCCGCGCATCTCGCTTGTCGGTCTTGATCTTCTTATCACGAGTGGCGTACATCGGGGCGAAGTTCGGGTCCGCCACGATCACTTCGTGGCCGAGGCTCTCGAGGTGCTGCGCGACCCACTCGCTCTCGGTCGAGGCTTCGACCAGGATGCGGGCCGGCGGCCTGCCGGCGAACACCTCGTTGAAAGCCTCCTTGGTTGACTTGATGCGGCGCTCGGTCAACTCGCCGCCTTCGCTGAGAGCGCAGATCTGGCTGGACGTCTTGTGCAGGTCGATGCCGATGAAGTCCATGGCTGGCCTCCTCTAAAGTGGGTATCATCCGCATGTTCAAAGAGCAGGGCATTATGCCGCAGCGCGGCGGCCAGCCGCTTCATCCCATTCCTTTATGTGTCATAAAGGAATAGAGCCTGTGGAGGAATCTGGTGTGATCCGAAACGCGCGTGAGATTAAGCCAACATTCCGGAAATTATGAAGCGAAGTCCCCAAATTTCTTATCGTGGGGCGTTCATTTCAGGGCGGCGGCCACCTCACCAGCTTTTTCTGCGTCCCACTTACCAACCCACGATTGTTCGACCTTGCCTGCGTCGTCTATCAAAAGGGTCGTTGGCGTCGCCGTGAGCTTGTAGCGGGCGAGCGCGTCGTCGTCGAAGAAGACGATGGGTAGAGGGGTCTTGGTCTTGAAATAGCCCGCCCCCTCTGCGTGCGCGAGGACAGCCTGCCGGTCTTCACCCTCCCGCACCACGCCGACCACGCTGACGCTTCCGCCGTCAACTTTGTCCAGCGCCGCCCGCCATTGCGCGGCCTGCTGCACGCAGTAGGGGCAGCCCGGCGAGAAGTAGAAGAGGAGGTGGCGGCGTCCCTCCTTCTGATACTTCACCTCGAAGGGCTGGCCGTTCAAATCCTTGCCGACGAGCGGGCCGACCGTCTCACCGACTTTTAGAGCATCAGGCGGTTCGTTCCTCCTCCCGACCTCAGACAACTGATGGCGCAGCGCGAAGTTCTGTCTGATGAGCAGCAGGTTCACAGCCATGAGGGTCAGAATTAGCCCGACCGCTGCCAGCGACACCCGTGACGTAGCCTTCTTTTCCATGAGTTTTAGTCTCGACCGGTCGTGGGCGATGGGGTGACGTTAAGACGCCGGGACGGGACTCCTATGTTCTACGCCGCCAGAGTCCTTCTCATCACTTGGCGGCGACTAGGGACGCGTCCAAGCCTTGCAGGACTCCAATTAAGGCGAAGGCCCGCAAATCGGGCTGGCGCAGGTTTTCACTGAGGGAGAGGGCACCGATCTCATCCTTCTTAGCCAGCTCCCTAAAACCTCTGATCAACTGATACCCCGTGTTATCGAGGCCGCGCAGGTACTGTTGGTAGAGCTTCTTGTCGCCGGCGTTCCGGTCTGGCCGCGTAACGCCGTTGAGGGCTTTGATGGCCGCCTCAAGCAGCCCCGCCTTCGCCGACTCGTCGGCCGCGTCGCTGACGAGGCTGAGCAGGAGAAAGGCTTTGGCCCTCTCAAGGTTGTCGGAGGCGTTGTCGGCGACCTTGGCGGCTTCGGCCAACGTGCGCTGCGCCGCGATCCGGTCGTTAGCCTTCGCGCGGAAGCGCAGCAGCAGCGCCAGGCCCTCGACGCGGGCGAGCGGCGAAGCGATGCGCCCCGCGCCCTTCTCGGCCTGCTCCGCATCCTTTGCGGCGAGGGCGGCCTTCACGAGCTCTTTTAAGAACTGGTCTGCCCAGTTCCGCCAGAAGTCGGGAGGGGTGCCTTTAGCATCGCGGTCGAGTTTCGCCACGATCTCCAGACACAGATCGAACCTCTTCCGCTCCAACGCCAGCCGCGCCGCGCCGGCCAGCAGCTCGTTACGCTCGCCTTTCGAGGGTGCAGCCTCAACCTCGTCCAGCAGGTCGGCGAAGGGGTCGGGACTCTCGCTGATGCGCTTGTTGCGCGCCTCGGTCGCCAACTGCCTGTCGTTGAGCGATGCGCGCAGGCTGTAACTCTGGGCCACGGCCTGGTCATACGACCCCGGGGCCAGTTCCCGGAGGAAGGGCAAGACCTTGCTCAAGAGTTCGTAGGCGGTCTGCGGGACTGACTCGACGGCGAAGTTGGCTGGCTGCGTGCGCGAGACGACCGTCGCCAGAAAGCGACGCCTCAGGGGCGTGGGGACATCTGGGCGCAGGTAAACGTCGCTCACCCAGAATAGAGTCTCAAGGGAGACCTGCGGCCCGCGCTCGGCGGCCTCGACCAGTTGCGTCAGCAGAGGCTCGAACTCCTTCGAGCCGGCCTGCCGCAGCGCGTCGAGATGGAAGACTAATCCGTCAACCTCCTGACCTTCGGCCAGCAGCCGGCGGAGGCGTTGCGCGGCGAGCGCGTCGCCGCCTTTCATCTGCAACAGGGCGCGGATGCGGTCGGATTCGTTCCCCCTCTTCCGACTCTTTTCGACCGCTTCTAACCGCTCGGCCAGCTTCGGCTGGTGCTTCTGAATCCACGCCCCCAGATCGTTGAACAGGTAGTCGGCCATGAACGGCGGAATCTCTTCGGCGTGCTCGCCGAAGTCCGCAAGCGCGTCAGAAGCTATCTGGGCCGTGAGCGCGCCGTTCTCTTCGTCGGCCTTCCGGTCGTCGCCGAGGTGCATCAGGATTTCGTTGCGCGCCGAGATGCGCAGCGCGGCCTCGTTAATGTCCTTGATGCCCGCGACCACGCGTGACAATGCGCCCTCACGCAGCATGCGTAGCTGAACCCGTCGCAGGTCCGGGGTGCCCTCTGGCGTCTGCGGAGCGGAGGGCGGCTTCCCTTCGTTCTTAGCTTCGGGCGCCGTGCCGACGGTCTTGCCGTCCTGCCCCACGACTGTGGCGACGGCCAGCAGCAGCAGACACATGCCGCACATACGTCGAGTCATACTCTTCATTGCCTTGCGCACGCCTGCGTCGCGTTCGTGCGCCGGATTCAGGACACGGTCAGGGCGGGTCGAACGAGTCAGTCGCTTCCGAAAGTGTGCGCGACCCGTCGCGCGGCCCCATGTCCTTCACTACTGCGGAAGAACGTCAACCGCCCAGCCCTTTGCAGTGCCATGAATCCGTCGGTGTGTTGAGATTTTCGCGGGCCGCGGCGGCCGCGAAGGTTTGGGTTGTCGGCCTACTCTTCTAACTGCCACCCTCTTCTAATCCGGGGGTCTCCTCATAGCCGACGCGTTTGGCGCAAGGGGCAGAATACTTCTTGCCGTCCTTGGTGAAGGTACATCCGACGTTGTCCGTACACGAGCATGTGTCGCCCTCCACGTGGACGGCATCCCCATATCGGCAGAGGGCGTAACAGCCGGCGGCGAGGGCCGTGGTCGGCGGTTGCGTCAGCAGCAGTGCGCTAGTGAAGACCAAGGCCAGCCCGAACGCGTAGAGGGAAATTGACGAGAGTTTTTTCATGAAAGGAATCTCCTCTGTGAGCAAAGGTGTAACCCTGTGAGTTAGAAGGAGGCGGAGCGATGAGCGCAGTCCTCCTTGGGGTAATGCATAGCCTGCGGCGATTATTCCACACTGACCACGCTCGGAATTGCTGAGGACGAAGTTCCAAACCGTTGGTCTGAGGGGCGTACTATATCCTGTACAAAATCTCTGTCAAGAGAATTTTTGGGGAACGCCTCTTTAACAAACTCAGCGCCCTTCAACCCGCGCCAGCAAGTGTTCAAGGGCTTAGAACCTGTCGAATACAATGAGGTAGGCTAGAAAAAGGTGACGTTCATCGGCTTCTTCCTAGAGGGCGCTATACTGAGTTCAAAACCCGCGAACCCAAAGCCGTCCGCTACTGCGCCCGCGAGACGCTGCAACGCCGTCATCGTCTGCATCCTCGTTATCCGTTCTATGAAAGTGCCCGGGTTGTCAAAGAAGTTATGCGGATAAATCTCCCAGTAACGGCGCAGTTCCGCAGGGGTGTAGACACGGTAAGGCCCCGCTAACTCCATAAAGATGTGGACATCGCTGGCCAGCCCATCACCTCGGTTAGCAACCTGAAGGTCGAGCCTAACGATACGGTCGCCCAATCCCGCTTTTTTGTCACCCTTCTTCCTGGTGGACTTCACCTTCAGAACTTCAAGCCGAGTCGAGCCGTCGTCGAAGCATATCTCCAGAACCGGCAACCGTGACTTGACGAGGGAATGAACCGATTTATTCAAATTGCCCCGTACCCAGTTCTCGTGCTTGCTCTTCCACTTCCATAGGATCTCTACCGGGAAGTCCCGTCCGCCGTTCTTGTCGATCATGGCGGCACACGCTTGGCAGAGGAAAATCCCGTTCTCGATCGAACTTCTTTGAGCGGCCGTTAGAGTCGGGTCGTAGCGCGGGCCGCCGGGCGATGCCGCGGTGATGTGAGCGCCGACGCCGAGGAAGATAATGTTTTCCGGATCGCTCGTGGAAGGGGCGAGGGTGAGGTAGCGGCAGCCCGGGTTTGAACAGATGTAGGAAGAACGCATCGCAAGCGTCCTAACAATCTTGTGATGGAAGTGATGCCTGTTTGCAGATGCGCCCATGAAGTGATCAGACTGTGTGAAAACTCCGATCCTCTCTTAAACGTATCATCTCTTAAACTACTAGCCTGAGGTGATCTGCTGATGGGTCATATCCGTGGCGCTGACCGCTCTGCGGTCATGCTTTTCCCAGAAGCCCTCGAGACTACATCACCGAAGACAACCCTGTCCGATTCATTGACGCCTTCGTCTACGGCCTCGACCTGGCGCAACTTGGCTTCGCTCATGCCACGCCGGCTGCAACCGGCAGGCCCGCCTACGATCCTGCCGACCTACTAAAGCTCTTCCTCTATGGCTACCTCAACCGTGTCCGCTCGTCACAGATGATGGAGCGTGAGGCGGGGCGTAATGTTGAGGTGATGTGGCTGCTCTCAAAACTCACGCCCGACTTCAAGACCATCGCTGACTTCCGCAAAGATAATCTCGCGGCCATCAAGGCGGTCTGTCGTGAGTTCACGCTCCTGTGCAAGAAGTTGGACCTGTTCGCCGGCGAACTCGTCGCCATCGACGGCAGTAAGTTCCGCGCGGTCAACAGCCGCAAGCGGCACTTCAACCCGGCGAAGCTGGCGCGCATCATTAAATCTCTCGACGAGCGTATCGCTACTGAGAAACCGTCTGAAAATGCGATAGACGGGGGCTATTTGTAATCTTGGCGTATGCCAAGAGACACGTACGGCACCGACTTAACTGACGCCGAATGGAATCTACTTCAGCCACATCTGCCGCCACCAGCGGTTCG
>JBEVJD010000352.1:0-2574 GCA_040510435.1 Pyrinomonadaceae bacterium
GGCGCATCGCGCTCCCGGACTTTCTGCCCGGCGGTACGCAACCCGTCGCGCCGAGCGCCGTGCGCGCGAAGGGGCAGAACTACACCGACGAGGGGATGAAAGAGTTCGTGACTCCGCGCGAGTTAACGCGCGATGAGATAGCGCAGACGGTCGGGGACTTCGCCGCGGCCGCCGCGAACGCGGTCGCCGCGGGCTTCGACGGCGTGGAGTTGCACGCGGCGAGCGGCTACCTCGTGCAGCAGTTCCTCTCCACCAACGTGAACCTGCGCGTGGACGAGTACGGCGGCTCAATCGAGAACCGCGCGCGGTTCCTCTTCGAGGTGCTGGACGCGTTGACGGAGGCCGTCGGGCCCGAGCGCGTCGGCGTGAAGTTCTCGCCGCGCATGCCCTTCAACGACATCGAGGAGACGGACGCTGATGAACTCTACTCTTACGTCCTCGGAAAGTTGAACGGCAGGGGGCTGGCCTACGTCCACGTCGGCGACTTCACCGGCGAGGGGTGGCACGCGCGGCTGCGCCCGGTCTACGAGGGCGTCTACTTCGCGGGCGCCGGCCTGACGAAGGAGGCGGGCGAGGGGCTGCTGGCGCGCGACCTCGCGGACGCCGTCGTCTACGGAACCAAGTTCATCTCCAACCCCGACCTGCCAAGGAGGTTCAGGCTCGGCGCCCCGCTCAACGAGCCCGACCAGACGACCTTCTACACGCCGGGCGAGCGCGGCTACACGGACTACCCGGCGCTCGGGCAGACGGTTCAGGCGACGGCTTGAGCGACTTGAATACCAGAGGGGCGGCGGGGACGGACTCGAACGTCCCCGCCGCCCCTCTGGGTCTGGACGCACCGCCGCGCGGCGGGGTAAAAAATATTTCGAAAAAAAATACTGAACGTGTCGATTCCGCCGCCCGTCGTTCGTCGTGTATGTAGAGGGCGGGTTTAAGGCCGGCTCGAAGCGGAAGACGGATCACATTTAAGGAGAGAAATCGAGATGAGAGTCATGGTGATTATCAAGGCGAACGCGGTTTCGGAGGCGGGCGTCCTGCCGGGCGAGAAGATGCTGACCGAGATGGGGAAGTTTAACGAGGAGCTGGTGAAGGCGGGCGTGATGCTCGCCGGCGAGGGGCTGCACCCGAGTTCCAGGGGCAAGCGGGTCAGGTTCTCGGGCACGCAGAAGACCGTGACCGACGGCCCCTTCACCGAGACGAAGGAGCTGATCGCAGGCTTCTGGCTCTGGCAGGTACGCTCGATGGAGGAGGCCGTCGAGTGGGTCAAGCGCATCCCGGCCCCCAACGAGGGCGACCCCGGCTACGACGAGGTGTCGGAGATAGAGCTTCGCCCGGTCTTCGAGGCAGAGGACTTCGGCGCCAACCTCACGCCCGAGCTGAGGGAGCAGGAGGAGCGGCTGCGCGCGCAGTTGGAGGCGAAGAAGTAGCGGCGGCGCGAGCCCGAGACGTTTGTCTTGACGACCAACGACACACACCGCGCGGTCGAGGCGGTCTGGCGCATCGAGTCTGCAAAACTCATCGCCGGCCTCGCCCGCGTGGTGCGTGACGTGGGACTCGCCGAGGAGCTGGCGCAGGACGCGCTCGTCGTCGCGCTCGAACGCTGGCCCGAGTCGGGCGTGCCCGACAACCCGGGTGCGTGGCTCATGACCACCGCGAAGCACCGCGCCATCGACCTGCTGCGCGGCCGCGCGCTGCGCGAGCGCAAGCACGAACAGCTCGGCCGCGAGCTGGAGGAGTTGGAGAGAACCGTGCCCGACTTCGACGCGGCGCTCGACGACGAGGTCGGCGACGACCTCCTCCGGCTCGTCTTCACGGCCTGCCACCCCGTTCTCTCGACGGAGGCGCGCGTCGCGCTCACGCTGCGCCTGCTCGGGGGCCTGACGACCGAAGAGATCGCGCGCGCCTTCCTCGTCCCCGAGCCGACCGTCGCCCAGCGCATCGTCCGCGCCAAGCGCACGCTCGCGGAGGCGCGCGTCCCCTTCGAGGTACCGCGCGGCGCGGAGCTGGCCGCGCGGCTCTCGTCGGTGCTGGAAGTCGTCTACCTCATCTTCAACGAGGGCTACACGGCGACGGCCGGCTCCGAGTGGGTGCGCCCCGCGCTCTGCGAGGAGGCGCTCCGGCTCGGCCGCATCCTCGCGGAACTCGCGCCGCGCGAGCCGGAAGTCCACGGCCTCGTGGCGCTGTTGGAGATACAGGCGTCGCGCCTGCGCGCGCGCGTCGGCCCGTCGGGCGAGCCCGTGCTGCTGCTCGACCAGAACCGCGCGCGCTGGGACTGGCTCCTCGTCCGCCGCGGGCTCACGGCGCTCGCGCGGGCCGAAAGTCTGGGCAGCCCCCTCGGTCCTTACGCGCTCCAGGCCGCCATCGCCGCCTGCCACGCGCGCGCCCGTGCCGCCGAAGAGACCGACTGGCCGCGCATCGCGGCGCTCTACGACGCGCTCGCTGAGGTGGCGCCGTCGCCCGTCGTTGAGTTGAACCGCGCGGTCGCAATCGCGATGGCGTTCGGCCCCGCGGCCGGCCTCGAACTCATCGAGAGTTTGGCGGAGGAGCCCGCGCTCAAGGGCTATCACCTCCTGC
>JBEVJD010000353.1:0-6919 GCA_040510435.1 Pyrinomonadaceae bacterium
TCGACGTAGGTGATGGAGCCGTCGGTGTTGCGCGCGGCCGTGCCGAAGGTGAACGTCCCCGCGGGGTTGGTCTCCGTGCTCGCACGCAGGTAGAACTGGTCGCCGCGGTCGGAGAGCGCGAAGCTGTAGTCGCCGGTCGGGCTCAACTCCGTAAACGGCGCGTTGGCCGTAAAGTTCATCCGCCAGTTGGCGGCCGCCGGCACGACCGCGAGGTCGGAGACCTTCATCGTGCCGACGATGACGGGCACGCCGCCCGGGCCCGTCTCGCAGGAGTAGCGGACGGAGACGAGGTCGAACGGGTCGTTGACCGTGACGCGCACGAGGCCGCGTGCCGAAACTGCGTCCTGCGCGTAGTCGGTCACCTGCGAGCCGGCGAGGCCGCCGACGCTCGCGGCCGAAGGGACGGGGCCGGTCTGCGCCGCGGGCGGCGCACCGGGGTTGGGCACGACGGTCGTCTTGCCCTCGCCCGAGATGGAGAGCCCCGAAATCTGCCGCGTGATGTATGTGTGGCCGTCGAAGTCGTTGTGGTCGTCGGTGTAGGCGACGACGGCCGCGCCCGTCGGGTCGAAGGAGATTTGGAAGTAGTCGATCAGGTTGCGGTTGCGGCAGACCATCGCCGGCGCGACGCACAGGCCGCCCTCGGAGATGTTGCTGCCGTGGATGAAGTGGTCGCTGACCTCGACCTGCCGGAAGGTCGGCGTGTTCGAGGAGGCGTTGAACGACTGCGCGAAGAAGACCTTCCAGTTCGCGTTGTCGTCGTTGGCCGCGCTGGCGGTGCCGTACCAGACGATGCCGACCGAGCCGGGCGTCGGGCCGGTCTCCAGCCACGGGAAGAGACTGATATTCGTCGCCGCGCCGTTCGAGACGCGCACGGGCTGGCTCCATGTCATGCCGCGGTCGGTCGAGTGGACGAGGAAGATGTCCTTGCCGTTCGAGTAGGGCACGTAGACCGTCCCGTTCGGCGTGCCGTCGTCGGCGACCTTGACGGGGAAGAAGAGGTGGTCAACGCCGTTCGGGTCGTCGGCCGCCTGCGTGCAGGTGTACATGAAGGGCGTGCCGTCCGGCAGCGTCGTCGTGTTGTGGCAGACCTGCCCCGTCCCGCCGCTGACGTAGACGGTGCCCGTCTTCTGATGCACGTCGATGTAGCCGACCTGGCCGATGAGCCCCGCGGTCTGCGCCACCCCGTAGGTCAGTCCGCCGTCGGTCGAGCGCTGAATCTGCGTGACGGTCGGCGCGACCGTGCGATAGAGCAGGAAGACCGTGTTCGGCCCGAGGAACTCGTTCCACTGGCGGTCATCGAGCGGCACGCCGCCGAGGTTGCCGACGGGGTTGCGCTGGATGGTCGCGCCGCGGTCGGTGGAGCGCTGCGCGGAGATGTCTGCGAGGAGCAGGCTCGACATGGCGAGCGTCGCCGGCTCCGTCAGGTTGCCGGTCGTCGGGTCAGGCAGGCCCACGGCGAGGTCTATGTCGCCGCCGCCCTGCGCGCCGGCCGCCACCTCCTGCGACCCCGTCGTCGAGTCGGGCTGGCCGCGGTAGACCCAGTTGCGCATGAACGGGTCGTAGCTCGGGTTGGGGTTGCCGCCCACGGTCGGCCGCAGGTCAACGTACCAGAGGTCGTTGCCCGCGGGGACGCCGCGGATGCCGCCGACGTAGTGGTTGCCGAACTTGTCGGTGCGGGTCGAGGGCTCGCCGTTGCGCGAGGAGACGGGCGCCTTGACCGTCACGCTCGGGCTGAAGGCGATGCCGCCCGTGACGTAGGTGGCCGCGCGCGCCTCGGCCTTGGCCGCGATGCTCGCCGCGCCGCGATACTGGTCAACCTGCGGGGTGACGGTCGCGTAGACGACGCGGACGGTGTAGGCGCCCACGCCCGTGTTGGACGGGTCGATGGCGGTGTTCTCCTGCCCGCCGGAGTCGGGCGACGGCGAGGTGGCCTGCCCCGTCGGCGGCGTCGCGTTGCACTGGTCGTTGGTCGAGACTTCGGTCGGGCACTTGTGGACGAAGAGGTCGTAGTCGTTGGCGACCACCGACCACTCGATCCTCAGTTTGACGAGCTTGTCCGTGTAGCTGCCCGGGGCGACGGTCAGGCGGAAGGTGTCGCAGTTGACGCCCTCCACACAGTTCGATTCGTTCGCGTTGGCGCCCGTGCCCGAGGCCGTGCCCGTCCAGGTGCCCGTGAAGGGCAGGACGGGCCCCGTCGAGGCGATGATGCCCGAAGAGGGCGTGGCCGCCGTGACCGCCACCAACGGCGCGCCGCGCCGGGAGGGCGACATGAAGAGCAGCGCCGCGGCGGCCGCGGCTACGAGCGCCGCTAGTAGCACGAGACGCGCCGACGCCTTGAACGCAAACGGGCGCACGAAGGCGCCGTTCCTGAGTCTGAAGCTCAACTTCTTTCCGCCGCCGAGCAAGCGGTGGGGCCTGCCTTCCAGAGTCTTTGGAGACTCTTCGCCTCTTAATCTCATGACGGTGACACTCCTTAGTTTTATGTGGACGGGAGCACACCGCGGCCGTGGGCAAGTTTGGCCGGGCGCGGGCCCGAGGGCAGCCGGGCAAGATGGGCTGCGCCCCGGGCGAATACGCGACAGGGGTTTGTTCGTTTAAGAACTGTCGGGTTGTTTAGGGGATTGCGGGAAGTCTTATATCACAGCGGCGGGCGCGGCGCATCTGAAAAACAGACGGGGGGATGGGGTGACGAGGGGACGGGGTGAAGGAAGAGTCAGCATCAAAGCTCCCCCAGCCCGTTGTCTTCCCGTCGCCCCGTCCCCCTCCCTCCCCGTCCCTCAATCAACGGGGCGCGAGGTCGCTGCGCGCGAAGAGGACGAGGTTGACGCCGGGGCGCAGCGGGTAGATGGTGCCGACGCGCGTGTAGGTGGCGCCGAGCACGCGTTGGAGTTGCGGCAGTTGGTCTTCGCGGCCGACGACGGCCAGCGTCCGGAGCGGGTCGTAGTAACTGTCGAGCACCCCCGAGTAGCCCGCGTTCGGGTTGTTGCGCGTGTACCAGGGCATCGGCCAGTACTCGGGCGAGGCCGTGGCGAAGCCCGGCTCCTTCGTGCCCGCGCGCTCGCCGACGCGCTCAATCTCGCGGACGAGGTCGTGGAACTCGCGCCGCGTCTGCGAGTAGACGTAAGGATACTTGTCGTCGTCGTAGTCGCGGAAGTTGATGACGTACGCGTGTTGGAGGCTGAACACGCACGCGAGCGCCGCCAGCGCCGACGCCGCCTGCCAACTTTTGCCCGGCGCGCGCGTCGCCCACGCGCCGAACGTCTGCACGAAGTAGCCCGCGGCGAGCGCCAGCGGCACGAGGAAGTTCAGCACGAGCCACGGCGTCTTGTAGCTGATGATCGAGTAGGCCGCGAGCAGCCCGAAGCCCCACGCCGCGGCGAAGACGACGAAGCGGTTCCGCCTCCGCTCGAAGAGCGCCACCGCGGCGCCCGCCGTGCCGAGGACGAGGACGGCCACGTCCTCCTGCATAAGCCAACCGATGTACGTGTACCAGGGCTTGCCGTGGAACGCGCTCATGCCCGTCTTCTTCCAGCGCACGAAGGCTTCGAACGAGTCCCAGAAGGCGCCTTTCCAGTGCGTGAAGAACGACGAGTAGAAGGCCACCCAGATGAACGCGAAGAGCGCGGCCGCGCCGACGATTGCCGCGACGGCCGTCCCCTCCCGATTCAGTTTCGCGAAGCCGCCCTCCGGCGCGGGCGGCGCCCACACGTACTTGCTGCGGCGGCCGCCGCCGCGCACGCGCTCCCACAGGTCGGCCGTCAGCCACGCCAAAGCGAGCGTGCCCACCGAGATGAAGGCCGTCTCCTTCGTCGCAAACATCAACGCGGCCGCGGCCGACGCCAACAGCAGGTCGGACACGGCGCCCGTCTCCCCGAAGCGGAGCGCGGCCACGACGAGCCCCAGCGTGAAGAAGACGAAGGGCATCTCGTGGATGAAGTAGCGCGAGTAGAAGACGCACGCGGGCGAGACGGCGACGAGCAGCGCGGCGGCGAGCGCCGCGACCGTGCCGACGCGCCTGCGCAGACAGAGCACGAGCCACACGACGCCGACGCCGAAGAGCGCGGTGACGAGCCTGACGACGAAGGTGTGCAGCCCCGCGAATTTGACGAAGGGCAGCGTCAGATAGTAGAGCGTCGGCCCGTGGTAGTTCTCGGGGTCGTAGACGTAACGACCCTGCTTCAGGAGGTTCGTCAGGAAGAAGCCGTTGACGCCCTCGTCGTGGTGCAGCGGCTTCATTTCGAGCGCGTAGACCCTCAGCGCGAACGCCAGGAGCAGTATCGCGGCGCTCGCGTACATCCACGCGCGCTCCGGGATGTCGGGGACGGCCTCGGGCGCGGGCGTCCCCGGCCCGCGCCGCCCGCCCTCTTCGGCCTCCTGGCGCTTCTTCATCGACGCGGCGCCCCAGTCGTCGCGCGCGCGCTTACGGTTTCGTTTTGTAGAGGCGGTAGCCACCTGCTTCCCCAACCTTCCTGTATCTCGCGAAAAAAGACTCGTTGACGGTGAGGCCGTACTTGCGCAGCTCCTCGCGCTCAAGCGGCCCGACGACGACGTACTCGATGCCCGCGCGCTCTATGAGCGCAGGCGCTTCGCCCGTGCCCGTGTAGATGCGCTTCAGCTCGGCCTCGCGCGGCGTGTAGTCGATGCCGTGCGACCAGACGTGGCCGGGGTAGCCGAGGAAGGTTCGGCGGCCCGTCAGGTAGACCGGGTCATTATAAGTCGGCGCGTGGAGAATCAAAGAGCGCGGGCTCGTCTCGCGCTTGACGATTTCGGCGAAGGCCACGCCCGCCGGGTCGAACGAGCGCCGCTCGACCGCGCCCGAGGCCGCGCGCCACACGTCGAGCCCGCCCGCGGCCGTCTGCATCAACAGCAAGACCAGAGCCGCCATCCGCCACGCCCCGCCCCGCCGCCACAGGCGCGCGAGCACGAGCGCGACGAGCGGCGCCGACGCGACCCACCAGTAGAGCAGCACCTTGATGTTGTCCCACACCCACGGCGAGAGCCTGTAGACGTTCGGCACCACGAAGCAGAGCAGGAACGGCAGGTAGAAGAAGAGGAGCCTGCGGCTCACGCCCGCCCCGCGCCACGCGAGCGCCACGACGAGCAGTGGGATGAAGACCGCCGTGTTCTTGATCCAGAACCACGCGACGTTCGTCTGCCCGTGCGCCCAGCCGAACTCCCACCCGAAGAACTGCGCGGCGTTGACCGCCGACTCGCGCGTGGCCCACAACATCTGCGGCACCGCCAGCGCCGACGCCGCGGCCGCGAACAGAACCCACGGCCGCCACACCGCCCACACCCTCGCCCACGCCGGAGCTTCAGCCTGAACATCGACGCCGACCGTTTCGGCCTTTGAGAAGAGCACCACCAAGCCCTGCGCGAGCGCCATGCACGCGCCCATCAACATCATCACGACGAAGCTGTGCGCGTGCACCAGCGGCATCAGCCCCGCCACCAACCCCGCCGCAACCATCTGCCGCAATGCGAAAGGAGAAAGGAGAAAGGCGAGACTGTTATCGCCAACGACCTCTTCATCCTCAAACGCGCCCTTCGCCGACGCCCCGCGCGCGGCCTTACCCTTCCCGGCCTTCCCCTTCAACTTCTTCTTCCCGACACCACGACTCTCGACCTCCGCCGTGTCTCCTCCCTCTTCTGATTTCTGACTCCCGACTCCTGACTTCTCGGAAGCGTCCCACCACAACGTCCACACGATGAGCGCGACGGCGACGCCGAGCAGGATGCTGCGCTGCGTGACGAAGAGCGCGGTGACGGCGTTGCCCCACTCGAAGCCGGGGTACGCCCTCGTGTAGTCGTGCTCCAGGCTGCCGAGCATCGAGAAGACGCCCGGCCCGCCCGACGCCGCCTCACGCAAAAATACGACCCAGCCCAGGCCGCCACTTAAAAGCACCAGCGCCGGCACCATCAGCGCCGCCAAACGCTCGCGCGTCTGCTTCAGCGCCCAGCGGTGCAGCAGCCCCACGAGCGACATGATCATGGCGAAGCTCTGCCAGAAGAGCGACCCTTCGAGCGTGGCGCCCGCGCGCACGAACATCGCCGCCACGAAGTCCACGACAAACGGGTAGGTCAGACGCACGCCCGCGAACTCCGGGTGCTGCGGCGGGAAGTTCTCGCCGTAGGCGAACCCCGTCACGACGGCGAGGTGAAAGGGCAGGTCGCCGATGTTCGTGTCCACGCCCGTGAAGATGCCTTGCGGCGTCTCGTACATCGCGCGCGCGTACACGAGCCAGAACAGCAGCGCCGCCGACGTGTAAAAGACGAGCACCCCCGCCCCGCCCTTCCCCGACAGTGCGCGACTCACCACGCTCAAACCTTCTTTAAGGTCGGCGGCCGCGCGCGCGCGCCAGTCGCCGCGCAGCAACAGCAGCAGCGGCGACGCGCACACCAGACCCGCGAGCCCGAGCGCCGCCGGCCCCATCCCGAGCAGCGACGCCAGGACGAAGCCCACCAGCCCGAGCGCCGCGAAGCCGAGGCACACGCCCGCGCAGAGGCGCGACCAGATGTACGCCTCGCGGTCGTAAGAGTAGGTCAGCACGGTCGCGCCCGCGATTGCCGCGAGCGCCAGCAGGAGTGCGAAAGGCATATGGTGCGCGGGACTTAACCAAAGCTGGAAAGACGCCGTGATTATACGCGAACACCGTCCGGCGCGCGCAAAGACGGGCGGGGTGTATTCGAGCTTGAGGGTTGAGGAGACTTGGCCTGCGGCGCTGCTGGACAACACGGACGCGCGGATGTTTAGATGAGGGACTTAAATAACAACACAGGAATCCCAATTATGCTCCGTGCAGGCATCGTCGGGCTGCCGAACGTCGGCAAGTCCACACTCTTCAACGCGCTCACCGCGCAGGCGTCGGCGCTCGCCGCCAACTACCCCTTCGCCACCATCGAGCCCAACGTCGGCGTC
>JBEVJD010000354.1:0-12178 GCA_040510435.1 Pyrinomonadaceae bacterium
CATTGCATGTCACAAGTGTCTTGCTCTGGGGTCAGGTGTTCTGGGTGTTCGGGATCGTACTTGCACGCAATAGCAAAGACAGCCACACGGTCGTTATAAAGCTTAACGGTTATCCCCACAATAAGGGCTAAAATAGCTAAGCCGATTACTACATAGGTTCTGTTTTTGAACATGAGTCTCTCCTTTATCGGGGCATTGAACGCAGGGATTAGCTACCGTCGTGCCAGTCGCCCCGCGCACCTTCGCGGCAGGGGTTGAAAAGTCCCGCACTTGGTTTAGTTCATGACGTGAGGCCGGCGAGAACGCCCGTCAGCGAGAATGCGAGGTCGATGCGCGGGAACGATATGCCTGTCAGGGGTCGCTGTCAATGATTTCGCGCGAGAATGCCCCAGGTTGAATCCGGCCGCGCTGACGCCGTCTCGGGCTCGAATCGTCCAGCGTTTGCCAGCCGGGCGAACGCTGGACGGGTCGGAGGGGCAGGGCCTCGCGGCTAATTATTCACAGTTTTTAGACAAAGGGGCCGGGCTCGTGAAAACTGAATAACTGAAAAATAAATCAGTTTCGCGGGGCGCTCGGATGTTACAAAATGTTACGAAGAAACGGCACTAAACGGCACCGTCGAAGTCAATAAATCCGCACCTCAAATGTCCCCAAATGTCCCTGAAGAAATCAATAACAACGCGCCCGCCGATGCAACAAAATGCAACAACCGGAGCCGCTAAATTCCACACTTTTCCACACCTAAAAAAGAGCCCCGAACAGACGCGCCGGGCAGGTCTTCGGGGCTTCGGTTTTTGGGTTTATAAACCAATGCCGGGCTTTGATTGTTTGATTGATTAATGGTGCTGCTCGCGTGGCCCTCGCCCGGCGGCTCCGATGACACTGACCACCTATGGGACGGGCGCGAGGTTTCCAAAACCTCGCGCCCGCCCGCCTTTCAAGTACACGCCCTGCGCTAGAGGTTCCTGATGCGCCAGTGACAGGTGGGGTAAATGTAGATAGCCTTCGCTTTCGTTTGCCCGTTGGCATCCATGACGGTCACGGTGGCTTCGAAGTCCATGTACAGATCCGCAAGGTTGGGCGAGTCGCCGGGCGACCCCCACGCTTGGGCGACGTTCGTCCAGGTGATGATGTAAGGCGGCTGGCCGCCGCTCGCCTCCGCTATGGTCAGTTGACTCCCCGAACAATCGTAGTCCGATGGGAACACGAACAAGGTCAAAGGGGTGGCGCGGGCCGTCGCGGTCAGACCCGCGAGGGTGATGACGGCGACGACGGCCAGACGGCTACCGGCTGTCAGCAAAGCTTTGACGGACAAGACGCGATTGAGCTTATTGAGAGGGTGCATCGGAGGCTCCTTTCTCGTAACAGGTTGAGTAACTGTGAGGTCGCGGGAATGGTATGCGCGCGGCGGTGCTCTGTCAAGAATAACGCAGGAGAGCCGACGCGCGAGTTGACGCGAGTTGACGCAGAAAAAAGAGCCCGGCGGCGATTCCAAACTTTCTCTTATTTTCCACACTAAAAAAGAGACCGGGGCGAGCCCCCGAAGAGACTCGCCCCCTGTCATACTGTCTGCCCGGTCAGTCTCGCTTTCGGTTTCGGCGCGCGCGGTAGTTGAGCCGGGGCCAGAGGCGGAGGAAGTGGGTCAGGGGCTTTATCAATTTATTGACGTAGTCGCTACTGAACAATATACTCCCCGCGCCACTCCGAACGGATTCGCCGATCTCAAGCGAAAGGAGGAGCCTCATGAAAGTCAAGACAAGCCTGAGGGCCGGGGATGAGTATCCGCTTCCACCGATCCCTTAAACCCTTACTGACTGCCGACGACCCGCCCTTAACGCCCTACGGCGCCGGGCGTATTGTTCCCCTGTTCACCGTCGCGCCCGCGGCCCCTCAACCTCAAAGGCTAAAGCTACTAACAACAAGGGAGAACGCCATGAAACTCGTCAGAAGAATCGCCGTCCTCGCCGTCCTTCTCACCGTCCTCGGAATGTCCCAGGGCAACTCGCGCGTGGCGCGGTGCGCACCTCTCAATAGATGCGCGATGGAGTGGAACGCCTGTACGGCAGACTGCGATACGATTAAAGATTGGCAGCAGAGCAGGCTATGCCGGCAGCAATGTGATGACGCCTACCATTCGTGTACCCCTTAGTGAAATAGGGGCTCCTCACACGGGGCGCCCCTCCCTTCTCTGTTCGCGGTTCACTGTCCGCCCCCTTTCTTCATCGGCTTGACCGGCGTCAGCGGGCTAGGCGGATGCTCCCCGGCCAGCACGTAGCCCTTCCGGTACTTCTGAAAAAGTTCTTTCAGCGGGTGCGGGTAGCGCGGCGGGATATGGCCGGAGCAGGTGGCGCAGCTCCCTTACGTCCGACTGCTTGCGAACGAGCCAGCGGTCGTAGTGGGCCTTAATTCGATAACCCTCCGCCAGAGCCGCTCGTCAGACTTGTTGGCTGGCTCCCGCCCGCGGCCGGCGTGGAGGAGTCCGGCGAGGCCGTCCTCTCTGGCGCGGGCGAGCAGCCGCCAGACCTGACGCTCACTGAGTCCGAGGACGTGAGCGGCCTGCGCGACCGTCGGCCGCGCGTCCATCAGTGCTTGCACCGCCTCGATGCGTTGCTGGTCTTTCATCGTCAGTAGCATCAAGGATTTTTGTTGTTGACAGCGGCCGACCGCGGGGGTATTGTGCCCCGGCTATCGAAGCCGCCTCGCAGCGTCCGCTCCCGAGAGCCTTACACCGCCTGACCCGACTCTCACGTCAGCGGCCTTTCACCAACCGCCGCCGATTCTGTCGCCGACTCCACGTTCGACGCAACGGCAGGTGGCCACAACGGCGCCCGAGACCTTAGGCGTCTCCCCGGCTAACCGACCGCAGGTTATCCACTCCTTGTTTCTCACGACCTACCTTAAGGAGACGAACATGTACAGAACGTCCAAACTTACCTCCGCCGCGTTCGCGCTGACGCTCGCGTGCGCGTCCGCCGGAGCGCAACCCCGCTCGGCCAACACACAGCAGCCCGGGGACGAGGAGTCCCAGACGGCGCCGCTGACGTCGAAGATGGCGGAGGCTCCCCGCAGCGCGCGGAGCAAGGTGGCGGCGCCAATCATCGGCTCGGCCACCGTCACAAAGAACCAGTGCGGAGTACTCACGATAACCGTCACATTTAACGATGACTGGAAGCCCATGCCGGGGTTCAACGGGAAGGGCACCTACCAGGTATCCAAATATGCCGGCAATGAGTTGAGCGTGGTCTCAGCCTCCAACGACCCCGTGATTGATATCGCATGGCCCGTAGGTGAGGGTTTCAAATTCATCGTGGAGGCGAGGAGTCGGCAGACGGGCGCCGTCGGCGTCACGATGGAGCGCCTGGTGGGCGAGGTCCAAGGGATCGCCAACAATTATTGCCCTCCCCCGCCGCCACCGTACGTGCCCGAAGCCGGGGAAGTGCGCCTGCGACACGAGCAGACCGGGACGTGCATGTTCGGCGACCCGAGCGGCGGCGGGATCGTGCAGGCGTTGAAGTGCTGGCAGGACCCGTTCCTGAGCTACGTGCTCGACCCGGCGGGCGGTAACGAGTTCCGCCTCCGCCACAAACTCACCGGCAATTGCGTCTACGCGGACACCGTCAACGGCGGCATCGCCAAGAACTGGGTCTGTTGGGACGACCCGAACATGCGCTTTGTCAAAGAGCAGCTCCCCGGATCCAACAGATTCCGTCTGCGCCACGTGGCGACGGGTCAATGTCTTTTCACGCAGTTCAAGCCGGGCAAGTTTGGGCTTCGCCCGCCGACCCCGGTCAGGGGCTGGGCGGCGTGCTGGGACGACCCCGCGATGGTGTGGGTCGCCGACCCGTTTTAGCGCGCCGCCGCGCGCCGTGGCGTAGTCCGCCGGTGCCTAATACCTCTTCTGCCCGTCCAGCCCGTGCGCGAGCACGCGGGCGCCCTTCGAGACGTAGAGCAGCCCGGCCGCTTTACGTGCTCCCGCCTTCGATTGCCCGACGGCCAGCACGTTCCGAGTCGGGGCGATGTTGTAGCGGCCGAGCAGGTGCAGGAGCGGCGCGTCTACTTCGACGCCGAAGAGTTCGAGCGTCTCCTCTCGATTTCGAGAA
The DNA here is from genome assembly GCA_040510435.1 of Pyrinomonadaceae bacterium. Lineage (GTDB taxonomy): Bacteria > Acidobacteriota > Blastocatellia > Pyrinomonadales > Pyrinomonadaceae > QHXN01. Next base: position 4,101 of record JBEVJD010000354.1, read on the forward strand.
TATGTGAACCTTCCGCACATGGGAGGCGGGAGTCTACCAAAACTTCGCACAGAATCGCCCTAGAATCGTTTTGGACGTATCAGCGTCCGCGCCCCCATCGAATCGTGCAGCCTGCGCCAGCGCGGCGCGCGCTGGCGCAGGTCGCAGGGAGAGCCGGAAGGATAAACGATGCCGAAACCTTTAACCCAAGATGCTGCCCGGCGAAGTCCACGCGCAGCCGCGAAGGTGCGGCAAGTCGAATTGTAGATGCGCGCGCGGCGAGCTGCACCCGGCTTACCACCGCTTCTGGACTGAAGAAGGGCGTCAGCGAAAAGAGTATGTCTGGCGAGCCGACCTAGAGGAGACGCGCGCCGCCTGCATCCGCTGGAAAGAGGCGGACGCAGCGAAAGCGGCGCTCCTCTCTTCACCCGAGGCCGACGAGATACGCCGGCAGGTGAGGGCGACGCTGCGCTCCGCTTTGGGGGTACAGGCTGGCACGGCAACGGGGCGGCGGCAACTCCGGCGCCGGCGGCCTTAGAAAGCGCGGGACACATGATGTTAATTAAGCCTCTCGTGCTATTTCGAGTTCACCTTCCGAGGTTGTTGAGAAGCCGCATAATGCCCGGTGTCGTTTCCGGCCTAAAGGGAACGTCCATGTACGGACGCCGACAGGTGTCACACGTATGACGGGGCCGGTCAGGGGGTCTGACCACCAAAGGTGGGGAGAGGTGGTCAGAGGCGAAGGGCAGGTGGAGGACGAAGGCGGCGAAACGGTCTCCGCGGTACACGACGAGACTGTCAGACGTCCCGCTCCTTAGTTAACTCTCTGGCAGAGGCAGTCCCCTGGGTGAAGTTTAGCAACCGGTTATCAATGTGAGTCGCCAGTTCTACTTCGGCGCTCATGCTGACGAGCGGGCGAAGTCGTGCCATGCGGAACAGCCGTAATACTAGGGAGAGTAATAACCATAGGCCCCCCGAGAGAACACCGGCGTTAATGGCCCCGATCAGCTCAGATTCAATTAGCGCGGGGAACGGGCGTATGAGAGCCGCAATGATTAGGAGAACGCCGGCCGTGCCGGCGGCGATGTCATCGACGCCCGCGAAGGACTTTCGATAAAGATCTGCGTAGAATTGGCTGGATGAATACCCAAGGCTCGCCGCAATCGTTGGCTTCACGGGCCCGATTTGCCCGGTACTCTTAAGCTCGGCGGTCGTGGGGTGCGTGCCGAGAACGCGGAAATCTATTCCCTGGTATTGACTGAGAACGTCGGGTAGCGGGGTCTCGTCCAGAATAACCGGGACGACCGGCCTGCCCTGCTCAATCGCGTACTTGTACTCCGCCTCCACCTCCCGGGAATCCGAGGAGTGAACACACCAGAAGACGAAGACAATCTCGCTCGCCCGGATCGACCTGCTTATCTCATGCGACCAAACTGATATAAACCGCTTCAAGTTCGGCGCGATCTGGGCCGCCACCTGGACGGGCCGGGAGCCGCCGCGGCCACTCAGGGGTGAGGACGCCGCGGCGGCTTCTTTCGTCAGACGCCGGCGGTCTGCTCCCGCTCCAGCCGCCAGAGATGCTCAACGACCTGCTTAGCCTCCTCTTCCGTCCTCAACGGGTGCGCCTCGTCGGCGTCCTTGGCTGCCAGCAGGCGGGCTGTAGAGGAGGCAAGCTTGCGGCCCTTCCAGTGTTCGAGACGCTGGAGGTAGAAGTCGATGTGAGACTGCTGGCGCGCGTTCATCGCGAGGATTTTATCACCGCCTTTGAATCTTTCCGCGTCGCACTTAAGGCAGGAGGGCGTAAAACCAACGGTGACGTCTCGGGTGAAGGAAGTTCACCGTTGAAGGGCGTGGGCGCCCATGATATAAGCGGCATCAACACGGGGCGGGTGCTGGACGCACTTGCCCGAGCGCCGCCGCCGCGAGAACGGCGCGCGCAGGCCGCACAGACGTACCCGAGGGCGGACTCCGGTTAAAGCCGGACGTGAGGCCGGCGAGGACGCCCGCCGGCGGGAAAAGCACTCTTAGAGGTCAGGTAAGATATGCCGGGCGGCGGCGACCCGTGTCAATGAAAATGGGGCGGCCGAGTTCGGCGCTCGGCCGCCCCACGTATCTCACACTCCGACGTTCGCCCGACTTATATTCTCAGCGGGGGCCGGTAGTCCGTGGGCAGCCCTGATGCTGATTGCGCCCGCGCCGCGCCTCCGCGCCCCGGATCAGATTCTGCGGGCTGATGCGCTGCGCGTCGAAGCAGCGCGTCGAGACGTGGAACGTGTTCGACCTCCGCGACGCGACGGCCGCGTCCGTCGTGTTCGCGTTGCCCCCGCCGCCCCCGGTGCCGCCACCACCACCACCACCTCCCGGCGTGACGACCGCCTCCGGCTGACTCTGGAACCAGACCGGCGCCGTCCACGCCAGGTTCTGCCGGCCGCTTTCGTCGGTCTGCACCACCTTGAAGAAGATGTACTGCGCCTGGTCGCTTATGGCTATGTCCTCGACGGTGCCCCTGCCGCCCCCCGTCTCCGTCTCGACCGAGGTCACCATCCGCGCCGTCGGCCCGCCCACCGAATCCCTGAAGACCTGTATCTCGTACTGCGCGTTCGGCTCGTCCGCGTCCCGGATGTCGTACTCGATGGAGAGCGGACCGACGGGGACGGGCGCGATCACGTCCCCGCACAGCCGCCCGTTGACCCTGATGATGACGGAGAGGTTCCTGTCCTCCGTCGCGTAGACGCGGCGTCGGCGCAGGGCGTCGATGACGCTCGCCTTCGTCAGGCTCGTCGCGACGACGGCCGTCCGGGCGGGGGTGGCCGCCCCCCAATTCCTCTGGTGGTTGTCCTGGTCGGCCGTCGGCGCCACCTTGAAGCCGAGGTTGAGGTACTTGAAGTAGGCGTCCTCGTCCGGGCGCGCCGGGTTCATGTTCTCGCCCGCCGCCTGCCCCGGCCCGTTGATGATCTGGATGAGGCGCGCCTGAGAGCCCATCCTCCGCACCCACTCGTCCTGCGTCGGGAAGTCGTCGCGGCCGTACTCCCTGGCGTCGACGGTCAGCGTGTTGTTCGGGTGATTCAGCATGATGACGGGCGCCTGCCCGAAGCTGTCCCTGTTGGATGCGAGGAAGGTCAGGAGCAGGTCGAAGCGCCCCTTCTGGACGGTGATGACCTCGCCGACGTCGAAGACGTTGACGTGGTTGCCGGAGCTGATGGTGGAGAACTCCTGGCCGTAGAGGGCGACGAAGCGGCCGTCCTCGGTCATCCGCCGCGCGGCGGGGATGAGCGCGTCCGGGCGCGGCCCCTTGTAGAGGGCGGCGTCGGCGCCGATGCCGAGGTTGTCCGGCCCGAGCGCCTCGGCGTGGTTGTGCTCGGTCAGCGCGAGGAAATCCAGCTCGGCGTTGGAGTCGTCGCGGGCGAAGCGGAAAGCCTCCTCGGGGGTGCCGGAGCCGTCGCTGAAGGAGGTGTGGCTGTGGAGGTTGCCGAAGAAGACCCGCTCCTGCTGGAACGGGGCGGGCGTCGGCGGCGGCGTGGTGGCGGCGGCGCCGGAGAGTAAGGTCAGGGCGAGGGCGACGAGGGCGACGAATGTGGCTTTCACGGCGTGACTCCTTCGCGAGGCATGGCCGGCGTGCCGGCGGGTGAAGCGGTGCCGGCGTGGGGCTCGCGCGCCGGCGCGGAGATGCGCCCTGCTGGAAGGGACGCACAATATGCCCGGCGGCCGCCGGCGTCGACGAAAATACTGCGGCCGCGGGGCCGCCCGTCTTGTAATGACGGGGGCGGTGGAAACGTTTCCGAAGTATCGCCCGACGCATGCCTACCGCTTAATCAACCCGGGCCGACCACGTCTACGAACGAGCCGAACAGGCGTGCGATCCGTCAACGAGTATTTCGAAATCGAATCCGGGCGCGCCGCAAGCTGAAGGAGGCAACAAAAAAAGGAGGGCGGGTGTCGGCCCGTTCCCCCCTACCTCACAAAACTCGGCGGCGTCTGCGCGGTGCGCTCGCCGCCCTCGCACCGGCGGCGCTGAGGCGGACGCGTCCAACACCCGCCCCGGTGTGGGAGGCTTATATCACGCCCGCTTTCACCCTTCGACGGCGAACTTCCCCGCCCCCGAGTTACAGGCGTTGGACTTAGGACCACTCGCCCCGAAGGCGGCTCCACGCCTTACGCCGAACGGTGCGCGGGAGGAGCCGTAGGCGGGAGACTGACTTAACGGTAAACGCTCCCGCACGCCGGCCGGTAGTCGCCCGGAGCGGTCAGACTTGCCTCATTTCTTGCAGCATACTCTAACCCCTTATTTTTCAATAGTGTCGTATGCGATATAAAGCTTAGAAAACGTCAATGGTGGGAAATCAGTTGCTAAAATCGTGTGGAGACTATCGATTGAGGCCGGGTGAAAAAAAGATCTGTCGAAACGAGGGGCCATACTTGTTACGCGCGAGCGTGAGATCGACTTCGAAGAAGGGGCGGAATCGCAAAGCATATACGACCGCAATAATCCCACGATCGGCCCGTCTCCCCCGGCCCGCCTGTTCGATCGAACAAGCACCCGTCCGCCCCAAGCCGCCAAACTCATCACCCGCGACCGAGGTGACTCCGTAGCGGGGTCGCCCGCAGTGTGTGCCGGCAACGCGGGCGGTCATCAATCGGAAGGGTCACGGGGAGTAATGAGGCGCGCCATGACGTCAGGAATCGAGAAACTGAGGCTGACCACCCTTCACAGGTATGCAGTCCTCGACACGGAGCCGGAGCTCGCTTTCGACGACGCGGCGAGGTTGGCGGCGACGGCGTGCGGGACGCCGCTCGCCTGGGTCGGCTTCGCCGCCGACGACCGCCTCCGGGTTAAATCGACGGTCGGCTTCCGACTCGACGAGATCCCGCGCGACTTCGCGCTGTGTGACGACGCGCTGGGGCGGGCGGGCCTGCTCGTCGTCCGCGACACGCTGGCCGACGGGCGCTACGCGCGGAGCCCGCTCGTCACGGGCGGCCCCCCCGGCGTGCGCTTCTACGCCGCGTGCCCGCTCGTCAGCCCCGAAGGCCACGCGCTCGGCCTTCTCGCGGTCGCCGGCCGCGAGCCCCGCGACCTCGAACCGGCGCAGGCCGACGCGCTGCGGGCGCTCGCGCGTCAGCTCGTCGCGCTGCTGGAGGCGCGCCTCACCGAGACGCTGCACAGGCGGGCGCTGGAGCACGCCTCCGACATCATTTACATGACGGACGAGCGCGGCCTCTTCACCTTCGTCAACCCGGTCGCCCGGCGCATCCTCGGCTATGACGCGGGCGAACTCCTGGGCCGCCACTACCTCGAACTGATCCGCCCGGACTTCCGCGCCGCCGTCGAAGAGACCTACACGAGGCAGCGCCGACTCGGGGAGAGGACGACGTACTTCGAGTTCCCCGCCCTCGCCAGAGACGGGTCGGAGGTGTGGCTCGGGCAGAACGTCCGCCTCCTGACGGACGGCGGGCGCGTCACCGGATTTCACGCGGTCGCCAGGGACATCGCGAGGAGGAGGCGCGCCCAGGACGCCCTCAGGCGGAGCGAGGAGAGGCTGCGGCAGGCGCTGCAGGCGGCCGGGGGGGGCGTCTGGGATTACGACCTCCGGACCGAAACCTTCACCTGGTCGGACGACCTCTACGGGCTCCTGGGGCTCGAGCCCGGCGGCTGCGAGCCGACCGTGGAGAACTGGCTCGGGTGCGTCCACCCCGAAGACCGCGAGTGCGCTAAAGAGATCGTCGGGGCCGCGCTGCGTTCCTACGACGACCTGGAGGTGGAGTACCGCGTGGTGCTGCCCGGCGGGGCCGTCAGGTGGCTGCACGGCAGGGGGAAGAAGCTCACCGACGAGGCGGGCGCGGGCGCCGGCTACGTCGGCGTGGCCCTCTGCATCACAGCGCGCAAGATTGTCGAGGAGGAGGCGCGCCGCGCCGCGGAGTACGCCAACCTCTTCCGCTACGCCAACGACGCCGTCCTCGTCATCGACCCCGAGGGCGGCGAGATCCTCGACGCGAACGAGAAGGCCAGCGAGACCTACGGCCTAAGGCGGGAGGATTTGGTCGGCTGCCGGCTGCCGTCCATCTCCGCGAACCCCGCCCGCGAGTTAGAACTCTTCTCCGGCCGCGCCGCTTCGGGCGAGGACCTGGAGTACGAGGCCGAGCACCGGGCGGGCGGCGGCCGCCCCGTCCACCTGCTCGTCAACGCCTCGTTCATCGACTACCGCGGAAGGCGCGCCGTTCTCTGCATCAACCGCGACGTGACCGAGCGCAGGCGGGCGGAGGAGATGCTGCGGCGCGGCGAGCAGCACCTCTTCAAGGCGCAGCGCATGGAGGCCGTCGGGCAGCTGGCGGGGGGCGTCGCGCACGACTTCAACAACATCATCACCGGCGTCTTCGGCTTCACCGACTTGGCGCTACGCCACGTCGAGGCGTTGGAGAGGGGCGGCGAGTCGGGGCTGACGGGGAGGCTGCGCGAAGAGCTCGGGGAGGTCAAGTTGTCGGGGCGGCGCGGCGCGGACCTGACCCGGCAGTTGCTCGCCTTCAGCCGCCAGCAACAGCTCGAGCGAAGGCCCGTCGACGTACACCACACCGTCAAGGGCCTCCTCGGGATGCTGCGGCGCGTCATTGAGGAGAACGTCAACATTCACTTCCACCCGGTCGCCGAAAGGAGCACCGTCTTCGCCGACGCCGGGCAGATCGAGCAGATCCTCGTCAACCTGGCGGCGAACGCGCGCGACGCCATGCCGAAGGGCGGCCGGCTCGTCATCGAGACGGCGAACGTCACGCTCGACGACGCTTACGTCGGGCGCCACCCTTACGCGCGCGCTGGCAGGTACGTGCTGCTCTCGGTGAGCGACACCGGGACGGGGATGCCCGAGGAGGTGCGCCGGCGCGTCTTCGAGCCGTTCTTCACCACGAAGGACGTGGACGAGGGGACGGGGCTCGGGCTCTCGACCGTCTACGGCATCGTCAAGCAGCACGGGGGCACAATCGAGGTCTACAGCGAGCCGGGGCGCGGCACGACCTTCGAGATTTACCTGCCGCTGGAAGCCGGGACGGCCGGGGAGGCGGCCGAGGCCGCGGCGGCGCCACTCGAGGGCGGGGCGGAGACCGTGCTCGTCGCCGAGGACGAGCCCTCCCTCAACAGGCTCGCGCGCCAGGTCCTCGAAGGCCTCGGCTACCGCGTCGTCACCGCCTGCGACGGCCGCGAGGCGGTGAAGGTCTATGAGGCGCACCGCGACCGAATAGACCTCGTCCTCCTCGACGTGATTATGCCGCGCATGGACGGCCCCGACGCGTATCGCGAGATGCGCGCCCTCACGGCCGGCGCGGCACCGGTCATTTTCATGACGGGTTACAGCCCGGAACTGGTTCGCGGGCGGCTGGAGGCGGAGTTGGGCGCGGGCGCGGGCGCGGGCCTCCTTCAGAAGCCTTACGACGCCGACACGCTCGGACGCAAGGTGCGTGAGGTGCTCGATGCCGTGCGCGGCGGCGGGCGGTGAGGCACGTGTGGCGGGCGCATGAAATACTGAATCCTCGACCTCGGACGACGACGAACAGATGTTCCGCCTCTTCGGGCGGATGTTCGGCCGGGGGTACGACCCGGGGTACGACTCGGCGGACGGCCGAGCCGGGCAGAGTATGCCTTCCGGCTGCTTGAGGAGCGCCCCGCCGACATCCGTGTCAGCGACAAGCGGATGCCCAAGATTGAGGGGATGCAGTTCCTCCGCCGCGTCTCCGAGCTCTACCCCCAGAACTTCAGGATACTCGTCACCGGGCACGCCACCATCGCGGGCACGCTCTCCGAACTATCGAGCGGCATCGCCCAGCAATTCATCTCCAAGCCGTGGGAGGAGGCCGCCATGCGCGATGCACTCACGCGGGCACAGATGGCCGTCCGCGGCGGGACGATTAAAGCCCTTTCCCCTTCCCTGCCCTCACGAAAGTAACACCGAACAACTGAGCGGATCGCAACCTCTGAAATTCGATCAACCCGCGCGTGGGCGCGGTAACAGAGGTCGCAAATGCACACCCAGAAAGAACCTGCCGACGGCGCGGGCGGACCCGGCTCGCTATTCGCCGCGGGCGCGTCCGTCCAAGATGAGCACACCCCGGCTGAGCCG
>JBEVJD010000355.1:0-13108 GCA_040510435.1 Pyrinomonadaceae bacterium
AAGGCGCGCCGACAGCCAAATCGCAGCCCGTCGCGGCCAAATCGCACCCCGTCAAAGAATCTCCGGCCAAAACGTCCAAAGCCGCCGCGACGAAGACCGCTCCGTCGGCACACAAGTCTGCCCCGGCGACGAAGACCGCGCCGAGACCCGCGCCTGCCCCGCCGCGTCAGCCCTCGCGCGACGAGGCCGCGGCGCTCCAAGCCTTTGAGCGCGCCCACAAAGATTTCACGCGGGGGAACTTCACGGCTGCGCGCGAGCACTTCCGCAGCCTCATCGAGCAGCATTCGGGCGTCTCCGAGGTGGCCGCACGCGCGCGCATCTACCTCAACATCGCCGAGACGCGTCTGCGGACGGAGGCGGCGCTGCCGCGCGACCCGGACTCGCTCTACGACCGCGGCGTCATCGAGCTGAACCGCGGCGACTTCGTCGCGGCGCAGGAGTTGTTCGAGCGCGCGCTCAAGCGCGACCCCGACGCCGCCGACACGCACTACGCTCTGGCCGCCGCGCGCGCGCGCCTCGGCTCGGTCGAGTCGGCGCTCCAGTCCCTCGAACGCGCCGTCGAGCTGAAACCCGTGCTGCGCGTGCGCGCGCAGGCCGACGCAGACCTCGCGATGCTGCGCAACGACCCCGAATTCGAGCGGATCGTCTTCCCCAACACGCGCCCGTAAGAGACGGCAGCGCCTCGGCTCCGCACCATCCCCCACCTCTAACTCCTTTGAAAGCCTACGTCTTTCAAGTATGATTTCCCACACCGGCGCGGGCCGGCCCCGTTTCACCCAGGAGCCCCGAGGGATTTGCAGTCGAGTTTGGAGAGTGGCCTGAAGCTCGTCGCCATCGGCGGCGGTACGGGTCTGTCTACGGTACTTTCGGGGCTGAAGGAGCTGGTGGGCGACCACGCGCGCGGCGACCTGTTGCTCGAATCGCTCTCGGCCATCGTCACCGTCTCGGACGACGGCGGCAGTTCGGGACGGCTGCGCGACGAGTTGCAGATGCTCCCGCCGGGCGACATACGTAACTGCATGGTCGCGCTCTCCGAGGACTCGACGCTGCTCTCGCGCCTCTTCCAGTATCGCTTCCGCGGCGAGGGCGGACTGGGCGGCCACAGCTTCGGCAACCTCTTCCTCGCGGCGCTGACCGAGGTGACGGGCGACTTCGTCGAGGCCGTGCGACTCTCCTCCGAGGTGCTGGCGAGCAAGGGGCGCATCTACCCGGCGACTCTGAACGACGTGCGACTCGTCGCGCAGCTCGAAGACGGCCGGCAGGTGCGCGGCGAGACGAACATCACGGCCGCACGCTCGCCCATCCGCCGCCTGTCGCTCGAACCCGAACAATGTCTTCCGCTCCCGGAGGCGCTGGCCGCCGTCCGCGCGGCCGACATCATCACGGTGGGCCCCGGCTCGCTCTACACCTCCATCCTCCCGAACCTGCTCGTGGCGCGCGTGGCGGATTCAATCGGCGCCTCGAAGGCCGTCAAGATTTTCATCTGCAACCTGATGACGCAGCCGGGCGAGACCGATGGCTACACGGCGCGCCGCCACCTCGAAGTCGTCAAGGCGTACGCGCCCGAGATCGAGTTCGACTTCGTGGTCGTCAACGACCGGCACATCAGCGCGGGTCAGGCCGAGCGCTACGCGGCCGAGGGCGCGCGCCAGATCGGCCTGACCGACCATCGGCTCGAAGAGGAGTTCGGCCGCGAGGCCGAGATCGTCCGCGCCGACCTGCTCGACGAGGGCGAGAAGGTGCGGCACAGTCCGCAGAAGCTCGCGCGCGTCATCCTCGCCTGCTACGAGAAGGCGTGCGCGCGCTCCGCCGTCACGGCCGCGCGCTGAAGCGAACCTATGGAGAGACCACAGCAGCAACCCTCGCAAGCCCCGTCCGCGCCGCTCGACATACTCATCCTCGCGGCGGGTCTCGGCACACGCATGCGCTCTTCGACGGCGAAAGTCCTGCACAAGCTCGGGGGGCGCCCCCTCATCGCGCACGTCTGCCGCACGGCCTCGGCTCTGGTGAAGGGCGAGCGGCCGGTCTACGTCGTCGTCGGGCACCAGGCGGAAGAGGTTAAAGAGGCCGTGCGGGCGGAGCTGGGCGAGGGCGGAGCGGTCTTCGTCACGCAGACCGAGCAGCGCGGCACGGGCGACGCGGTCTTCGCCGCGCGCGAAGTCCTGGGGAATGCGAATTCGACGCTGCTCGTCCTCTCGGGCGACGTGCCTTTAGTCAGGGCAGAGACGCTGGGCTCGCTCGTCCACCAGCACCGCACGCACCGCGGGCGCGGCGCGGCCTGCACGCTGATGGCCGTCCGGCTCGAAGACCCGACGGGCTACGGGCGCGTCATACGCGACGAAGAGGGGCGCTTCCAGAAGATAGTCGAGCAGAAGGACGCCGCGCCCGAGGAGCGCCAGATTAACGAGATTAACGCCGGCATCTACTGCTTCGAGACGCGGCTGCTCTTCCCCGCCCTCGAACGCGTGAAGCCCGAGAACGCGCAGGGCGAGTTCTACCTGACGGACGTGCCGGCCATCCTGCGCGCCGACGGCGAGGACGTTTCCGTCTACACGCACACCGACGCGCGCGAAGTCTCGGGGATAAACACGCGCGTCGAGCTTTCGGAGTTCGAGCGCATCCTGCGCCTGCGGACGCTCCGCAGCCTGATGCTCAACTCAGGCGTCACGGTCATCGACCCGCAGCACACTTACGTCAGCCCCGACGCGCAAATCGGCCGCGACACCACGCTCCACCCGAACGTCCACGTCGAAGGGCGCACCAGTATCGGCGAGGGCTGCGAGATAGGTCAGGGCTCGCGCATCGCGGACTCGCGCGTCGGCAACGGCGTGACGGTCAAAGACCACTGCGTCATCGTGGATTCCGAGATCGCAGACCACTGCGTCGTCGGGCCCTTCGCGCACCTGCGCATGAAGGCGCGCGCCGAGGAGGGCGCACACGTCGGCAACTTCGTCGAGATGAAGAAGTCCCGGCTCGGCGCGAAGTCGAAGGCGAACCACCTCACCTACCTCGGCGACGCGGACATCGGCGAGCGCACCAACATCGGCGCCGGCACCATCACCTGCAACTACGACGGGAAGAACAAGCACCCGACCGTCATCGAGCACGACGTGAAAATCGGCTCGGACACGATGCTCGTCGCGCCCGTCCGCGTCGGCGCGCGCTCGGTGACGGGCGCGGGCTCGGTCGTCACCGAAGACGTGCCGCCCGACACGCTCGTCGCGGGCGTCCCGGCGAAGGTCAAGAAGAAGTTGCCCCGCGAAGAGGCGGCGGCGGAAGCGCCCCCTGCGGAGGGCAAGGGCGACGACGCGGGCGAGCCGGTCACGGCGGCCGCCACGGGCGAAGAGCGCTGACGGCGTCGCCCCGCAGTCCCACCTGTAATCAATCAACGACACCAGGGAAGGTCATAAACTTATGTGCGGCATTGTCGGATACGTCGGAAACAAGCAGGTCGTCCCCGTCATCCTCGACGGGCTGAGGAAGCTCGAATACCGCGGGTACGATTCGGCGGGCATCGCGGTCGTGGACGAAGACCATCAGCTCGACATCCGCCGCGCCGAGGGGAAACTGCGCAACCTCGAAGAGGCCATCCGGCTCAAGCCGCTCGACGGCACCTACGGCATCGGCCACACGCGCTGGGCCACGCACGGCCGCCCCACCGAGGAGAACGCGCACCCGCACCGCGACTGCACGGGGCGCGTCGTCGTCGTCCACAACGGCATCATCGAGAACTACATTCAACTGAAAGACCGGCTCCGCAAGACCGACCACGTCTTCGTCACCGAGACCGACACCGAGGTCGTCGCGCACCTCGTCGAGGAGTATTTGAAGGAAGACGACTCGTTCGAGAAGGCCGTCGGGCGCGCGGTGCGCGACCTGCGCGGCATCTTCGCGCTCTCCATCATCTCGACCGAAGAGCCCGACACCATCATCGCCGTCCGGCAAGGGCCGCCCGTCGTCATCGGCCTCGGCGACGGCGAATACTTCGTCGCCTCCGACGTGCCCCCAATCCTCCAGCACACGCGCGACGTGTTCTTCTTAGGCGACGGCGAGCTGGCCGTGCTCACCAAGGACTCGGTGCGCGTCACCGACTTCGAGGGCAACGCCGTCGAGCCGCACATCCAGCGCATCACGTGGGACCCGATCATGGCCGAGAAGGGCGGGTTCAAGCACTTCATGCTCAAGGAGATTTACGAGCAGCCCCGCGCGGTGCGCGACACCGTGCAGGGGCGCATCTCCCTGGACACGGGGCGCATTTATATGGACGAGATGAACATCACGCCCGACGAGTTCAAGTCGTTCGACCGCGTGCTCATCGCCGCCTGCGGCACCTCGTGGCACGCGGGGCTCGCGGGCAAGTACATGATCGAGCAGTTGGCGCGCGTGCCCGTCGAGGTGGATTACGCCTCCGAGTTCCGCTACCGCGACCCCGTGATGACGGAGAAGACGCTGCTCGTCGTCATCTCGCAGTCGGGCGAGACGGCCGACACCATCGCCGCACTCCGCGAGGCGAAGGAACTCGGCTCGAAGGTCATGGCCATCTGCAACGTGCAGGGCTCGATGATTACGCGCGAGTCGGACGGCACGATTTTGACGCACGCCGGGCCGGAGATCGGCGTCGCCTCGACCAAGGCGTTCACGTCGCAAATGATCGCGCTCTACCTCTTCGCGATGTATTTGGGTCAGTTGCGCGGCACGCTCTCGGAGGACGACTCGAAGCGCCACGCGCAGCAGTTGGCCGAGTTGCCCGTCAAGATCGAGCACCTGCTCTCGGAGTCGGACGAGCTGGAGGAGCTGGCGCGCGAGTTCCACCGCGCGACCGACTTCCTCTACCTCGGCCGCGGCATCAACTTCACGGTCGCGCTCGAAGGCGCGCTCAAGCTGAAGGAGATTTCCTACATCCACGCCGAGGGCTACCCGGCGGGCGAGATGAAGCACGGGCCGAACGCGCTCATCGACGAGCGCCTGCCCGTCGTCGTCATCAACCCGCGCGAGGAGGGCGACAAGGCTTCGGAGCTGCGCTACGAGAAGACGCACTCCAACATCGTCGAGGTCAAGGCGCGCGAGGGCGTCGTCATCTCCGTCCTGACCGAGGGCGACGAGATGTCCTCGAAGGTCTCCGACCACGTCATCGAAATCCCGGAGTCCTCCGACCTGCTCTCGCCCATCCTCGCCATCATCCCGCTCCAACTGCTCGCCTACCATATCGCGGTGCGCCGCGGCTGCGACGTGGACCAGCCGCGCAACCTCGCCAAGTCCGTCACGGTCGAGTAGCGCGGCGTCACATGTCCGAAACCCGACGAGTCCCGGCGAGCGCGCGCCGGGACTCTTCGTCTGTCGGGGCCGTTGACTGACTACAAGCCGTCGGGCCTGATGTGTTTGAGCGGCGAGTCGGCGAGGAGCGGGCGCAGCGCGTCGATCTGCTTCCGCGTACTATCCTTCATCCACTGTGCGGGCGCGGCGGCGAGGGCTTCCTGAAGTTTCTGCTCCGCGCGCGCCTCGTCGTGGACGCCGAGGTAGGCTTCGGCCATCGTCGCCCGCACCCAGTACTTGTGGTCGCCGGACAGCCTCTCGTCGCCGAGCAGCGTCTCGCAAATCTTCAGCACCTCGCGGCGGACACGCATCGCCAGCACGAAGCACGAGATGGACTCGGCCAGCTCGGCTACGGCCTCTTCGGGGGTGGCGGCGGCGCGGGCGCGCCGGTAGCAGGCGGCGGCGGAGATGTTGTGCAGGAACGCGAGGTTGATGCCGTTGTAGTAGTCGTTGCGCAGGCGGAAGCCGCGCTCGTAGCCGAGCACGGCCTCGTCGAGGTGGGCGCGGTCTCCGGAGATGTCCCATAGCCGCTTGTGCACCGCGCCCCAGAGGCCGAGCGTTTCGGTGTCGTTCGAGGTCGCCGGGTCGAGCGGGAGCAGGATGTTGCGCGCCTCTTCGAGCGCCGCCTGCGGCGTGGGCTGTTCGCTCTTGTAGGTGGCGAACGCGAGCTGCTGGAGGATGTAGGGGTCTTCCGGCTTGTCCGGCCTCCGCCCCTGCATCCGCCTCCGGACGGTGGCGAGGAGCGTCCTGGCCGTCCCGAAGTCGCCCCGCCCCTTCGCCCCCGCGATCTCCTCCATGAGCGCGCTGTGCGTCTGGTCGGGGGGCGGCGCGTCCTCGACCGCAAGTTCGGCGCCCCTCATCAAGGGGCCGGCCCTGTGGGCGTCCAAGTCCTCCGGCAGTTTGAAACGCCGCAGCGTTTGCAGGTAGGTGTAGAGGGGGCTGTCGTCTTCGGGCTCGTCCTTCGCCAGGATGTCGGCGATGCGCTGCTTGAGCAGGGCCTTGAACCGCTCCACCTCGGAGGCGCCGATGTCCGCGCCGAGATGCTTGTACGTGAGGATGTTGTTCCGTTTGATGTCGAACGGGAAGGTGAACTTGTCCTCGCAGATGATGACGGTGGCGTAGGGGCGCAGGGCGTGGCGGACGCCGAGTTCGTAGAAGGCGTTGTTGTTGGCCGTGGACACGTCGGCGACGACCACGTCGGCGAGCAGCAACTGCTTGTACATGGGCACGTCGATGACGCCCGAGTGGGCGATCTCGTCGGCGCGCACGCACTCCAGCCCGGCCTCCACGACGGCCGGCTTAATCAGGTACTTGTAGGTCGCGTCGAGGTTGAGCTTGCGCCCGGACTCGAAGTCAACCTTCTCGCCGAAGCCCATCACGACGAAGCAGCTCTTTTTCTCTGGCATGTTTTAGTCTCCGGATGAAGTCAGGGCGCCGCGGGCAGCGGCACTTCAGTCCCCGAACGGCTCGCCGAGGTCGATGCGGATGGAGCGGGCCGGGTCTTGCCGGATGTTGACCTTGTAGTTCCTGCCGGCCTTTTTGAGGTCGGCGTTGAAGAACTTGACGGCGTGCGGCACGGCGTTGGTGAGGTGGACGGTGCTGCCGGAGTCGCCGCGCACCTTCGAGAACATCTTGAGCGTGTCGAGGTCGGGGTTGTCGTACTTGCCGCTGGCCGACATGACGTAGTGGTCGGCCGTGACGGTGCTCAGCAACTCCTCGGTCACGTTGCGCACGCTCCCATGGTGCGGCATCTTGAGCACGTCCACGTGCAGGGTCTTACCCATCTTCAACTGCCCCGCCTCACGCAAGCCTTCGAGCACGTCGTCGGCGAGCGCGTCGCCCGTCAGAAGCATCCGCTTGCCGCCGGCCTCGGCCATGACGACGATGCTCGACAGGTTGTAGACCGAGTCGTCCATGAAGGAGGCGGCGAGCGCTTTGGCCTCCGCGGCCTCCTTCTTCTGCAAAGCCTTGAGCTTGGAGTCCCAGTCCTTCTCCAACTTCTCCAAACGCATCTGGCTCGGCCCGAGCACCCTGAACTTGAGCCGGCCGCCGAGCGAGAGCGGCTTCTGCTTCGGCCGCACGCTAACGAGCTTCGGGAACGGGTCGTTCGGGAGGAGCGCGAGCGCGTCAGCGTTGCCGCGCAGACGCCGCCCCTGCGGGACGTTGGCCGCGATGGCGGCCGCGCCCTCGTCGCGGAAGAGCTTCGCCGGGAACTTCAGCTCGCCGGCCGAAGAGAGCCGGACGGAAGGGCCGAGCGAGGCCGGGATGGCGTCCGTCTCTTTGTTCCCGAGTATCTCGTCGAAGCTGTTGTGCCAGAGCGTGGTGATGTCGCAGAGCAACGGCTCGCGCCCGCGCTGTTCGAGCAGCAGGTCGGTCAAGTCGAGGACGCCGCGGATGTGGTCGTCGTCGATGTGGCTCACCATCAGCATCCGCACGGGGAGCGGCTTGCCGGGGGTGCGCCGGTCGCGGAGCTGTTCGAGGCGCGGGCGGAGGCTCTTGTCGAAGACGCCCGCCGGCCCGCCGTCGATGACGACCAGCTTCGGCGATTTCTGCGTCCCGTAGTGGAGCAGCAGCGAGTCGCCGTGCTTCGCCTCAAGCACTTCGAGCGTGAAGATCATCGTAGTCGCCCTCCCTGTTGAAGTAAGCTCAGACCGACTGCATGGCGCGCAGGATGTCCACCATGCCGCTCCCCTGGAAGTAGCGCTCGCGGCCGAGGTCGGTCGCGGTCTCGCACAGAATTTGTTTGACGCGGCCGGGCTTGCCGACCAGCTCGCGGTGGCGCGCGATCAACAGCGCGGCGGCGCCCGAGACGTGCGGGGCCGCCATGCTCGTCCCGTCCATCGCCTTGAGTCCCGCGTCGGGCACGGTGCTCGTGATCTTCTCGCCGGGCGCGACGAGGTCGGGCTTGATGCGCCCGTCGCCGGTGGGGCCGCGGCTGGAGAAGTAGCTGACGCCGTAGGTGTGCGGGCTGTCGCGGTGAGTGGCGCCGACCGTGATGACGCCCTGCGCGTTGCCCGGGTCGGTGATGCTGATGCTGCGGTAGCCTTCGGAGAAGACGCCGCCCGCCATCTCGGCGTCGAGGTAGCCGTCGTTGCCCGCGGCGGCGACGACGACGACGCCGGCCTTCACCAGCCGCTCGGTCTCCTCGCAGACGGGCGTGCAGCCGCAGGCGAAGTTCTTGACCTTGTGCCGAATCGAGAGACTGAGGTTGACGCCGTGCAGCAGCGGCTGGTCGCTGTTCGCGTTGAGGTACTGGATGAATTGGAGGGCGGCGAGGATGGAGAACTCGTCGCTCTCGCCGTTCTCGTCGAGCACGCGCATGTCGTAGAGGCGCAGGTCGGGGCAGACGCCCTGCACGTTTATCTGCTTGTGGTTCGACTTGTCGGCGGCCCGCCAGTCGGCGGCGAGGATGCCGGCGACGTGCGTCCCGTGCTCGAAGGTCGGCGGCCAGTAGTCTTTGGCCGCGTGCGGGATTTCGAGGAAGGGCGCGAGCATGTCCCAGTCCACGGAGCGCCCCTGTTGCAGCCGCTCCATGAGCGACTTCTTATCCTCCGGCCTGTCCCTGAAGCGCTGCCGGAGCCGCGCGGGCAGCTTCTCGAAGGTCTTCGGGTCGCGGCTCAGAATCTTGCGGATGAGGGTGAAGTCGTAGGTCTTGACGACGCGCGTCATGTTCTGCCACGCGCCGTCCTTCTTCACGAAGGGGCTGGGGGCGGGCTCGCCGCCGGGCGGCCTGAGGCGGAAGGCCGGGTGCGTGGCGTCGATGCCGCTGTCGACGATGGCCCAGTTGATGCCCTCGCAGTTGACCTCGAAGAGGCGGCGCGCGGCGTCGGCTTTGATGGCCGTCGTCGATTTCCAGATCATGGCCGACGCCTTGCGATTGAGATTAATCGCCCAGACCACCCCGTCCTCGTCCGCCCTGACCGGCGCCGCGCCCTCCAACAGCCTCGCGAAGGCTTCGACGAGCGCGGGCACGTCTTCGAGCGCGCGGTCGCCGCCCTGCCCCTCGCCCGCCAGCGAGATGGCGCCGGCCACGCGGATGAGCCAGAGCAGGTGCTCGGGGAGCTTCGGCTTGGAGCGCCCCCAGACGGCGTGCCGGGCGGCGCGGTTCAAGTCCCAAGCGCGGTGCCTGAGCCCCGCGTCGTCGGCCTCCCTGACGGAGTCGGCCAGCGCCGTCCCGAGCTTCTGCCGGTACGCCTTGCTCCCGACGGTCTGCGCGAAAGCCTTCCCGCCGTCGGCGAGGACGTACTTGTCCCACCACTTCGTCAACGGCAGCACGACGCGGATCATCTCGTCGAAGTAGAGGCGGAGGGCGACGGCCGAGACGTTGTAGGCGATCTCGGGGTCGAGCGCGCCGCGGGAGCGCTCGATGGTCGCCCAGCGCGCGGCGGCGCGCTCGGCTTCGAGCCGGTCGGCCAGCACGTTGGAGAGCTTGCCCGGGGCCGCGCCCCACGTCGGCGTCAGCAGCAGGTCGGCCGGCTCCGCGGGGTCGAGGCCGTAGGCCATCCACACGTCCGGCAGGATGGGCGAGTCCTGCGTGAAGCGGCGGAACCCGGTCTGCCCGAAGATGACCTCTTCGAGCTGTTTGTGACCCAGCCTCATAAGCGCACCCCCGCTCGTGTGAATGAGTTTCTGTTTTCTCGATTCAATGAGGAAGACGCGCGGCGCGTCCTCTGAAGCAGTCTTTCCAAGGGCGCGCCATTATCTGCCCGCGGCGCGCTGATTACAATAAGAATCTTCGGCCGCCTCAGTCGAGGACGCGCGCGACGACGCACTTGAGGTAGAGCGTCTCGGGGACGCCGAGCAGGACTGGGTGGTCTTGCGCCTGCGTCCGGCGCTCGACCAACTGCACGCGGCGGCGCGCGTCGCGCGCGGCCTCGGCGAGGACTTCGAGGAAGAGCGGCTCGGTCATGTGGTAGGAGCAGGTGCAGGTGATGAGATGGCCGCCCGTTGCGAGCATCTTGAGCGCGCGGAGGTTGATCTCCTTGTAGCCGCGCGCGGCGGCCGCGACGCTGGCGCGGTTCTTGGCAAAGGCCGGCGGGTCGAGGACGATGGTGTCGAAGCGCTCGCCCGCCGACTCCATCTCGTGCAGCGCGTCGAAGACGTTGGCCTCGCGAAACTCGACGTTCGCGGCGCCGTTCAGCTCGGCGTTGCGGCGCGAGGCCGCGACCGCCTCCGCCGAGATGTCGAGCCCCGTCACGCTCTCGCACACCCCCGCGATGCTCAGGGCGAAGCCGCCGTTGAAGGTGAAGCAGTCGAGCGCGCGTCCGCGCGCGTGGGCGCGGGCGGCGAGATGGTTCTCGCGCTGGTCGAGAAAGGCGCCGGTCTTCTGCCCGCCGAGCGGCGCGACGCGGAAGCGAACGCCGTGCTGCGCGACCTCAAGCTCGCCCGGCTCCTCGCCGTAGAGCACGCCCGCCTGAAGCGGCAGACCCTCCAGCGAGCGCACGCGCACGTCGTTGCGCTCGACGATTGAGCGCGGCGCGAACTCCTCGACCAGCAGTTCCGTGAACAACGCTTTCAGCGCGTCCGACCCCTGCGAGAGCGTCTGCACGACGAGCACGTCCCCGTACCTGTCAACGATGAGCGAGGGCACAAGGTCGCCTTCGGAGTAGACGAGGCGGTAGGCGCCGGCCTCCTGCTCAAGTCTCGCGCGCCGCGCCGCGGCCGCGCGCAGACGCGCGCGCCACCACTCGCGGTCAACCGCCTCGTCCCGCGTCGTCAGCAGGCGGAGGGCTATCTCCGAGCGCGAAGAATAGAATGCCTGCCCGACCGCGCGCCCGCGCTCATCGCGCACGCGGACGACCGTGCCGCCCTCCGTCCCTTCGGCGTCGCGCACGTCGCTGCGGTAAATCCAGAGGTGCCCGCCCCGCGCGCGCTCCGCGCCCCGCCGCGTGATGGTGACCTGAGCCTGACTCATTAATGTCCCCTTTGCGGATTCATTGAAGCACGGGAGCGCACGCGGGTTCAACGGGGGCGGCGCCGCCGGCCTTGAAATAGTCGCGGCCGAGATGTAGCCTTAAGGCATCGCCCCCGAAAACTAAACCTTAGACATGGAGGAACACTCTGATGCCAGAAGTCGGAGACGTGGCCCCGGACTTCGAGCTGCCGAGCCATCTTACGCAGGGTAAGATGGTGAAGCTCTCGGACTTCCGCGGCGAGAAGAACGTCGTCATCGCATTCTACCCGCTGGCGTGGACGCCGGTCTGAACGGCGCAGATGCCTGCCTACGAAGCCGACCTTGAACGCTTCGGGCAGTACGATGCCCACGTGCTGGGCATAAGCGTCGACAGCGTCCCGTGCAACACCGCCTGGGCCAAGTCCCTCGGCGGACTCACCTACGACCTGCTGAGTGACTTCGAGCCGAAGGGCGAAGTCGCCCGCCTCTACGGCGCGTACCGCACGGGGGACGGCATCTCCGAGCGCGCGCTCTTCATCGTGGACAAGGAAGGCAACCTCGCCTACAAGGACATCCACGACATCGGCGACCAGCCCGACAACGAAGACCTCTTCGAAGTGCTCCGCAAGCTCTAGGCGGCCGGGAGCGTGTGCTTTCAACCACAGACCAGCGGGCCGCAAGCCTTCCGAGGCTTGCGGCCCGTGAAGCTTTGGCAACATACTTGCGGTATGACAAAAAGATCGTGGTTCAAGTCTGAGGCGGAGTTGACGGCGGCGGTTCACTACCTGATTGCGGCGCTCGGCGTGCTGGGGCTGCTCGCCGCGTTGCTCGTCGCCCGGCTGAGGGCCGACGGTTAGTTCGAGCAAGGCAGGGGAAAGATTTTATGACAACGTTATCGCGCAAGTGCGTGCCATTCACGCCGTTCGACGGCGACCTGTCGAAGGCGACCGTCGCCATCGTCAGCGCGGGCGGCGTTCATCTCAAAGACCACGAGCCCTTCAACACCGCGGACGAGCTGGGCGACCTCACGTTCCGCCTCATCCCCGACGACGCCGACACGTCGCAGCTCATGGTCAGCCATCACCACTACGACCACGCGGACGCCGACCAGGACATCAACGTCGTCTTCCCGCTCGACGTGCTGCGCGATTTGAAGGAAGAGGGCTTCGTCAAAGAGGTCGCGAAGAAGCACGTCGGCTACATGGGCTACACGATGCAGCTCAAGGCGATGTACGAGGGCACGGCGCCCGAGATCGCCAACGAGATCGACCGCGGGTCGCGCGCCGACGTGGTGGTGCTGACCGGCGGCTGCCCGAACGTGTGCCACCGCACCATCGTCGCCGTGCAGCGCGAGATCGAGATGCGCGGCATCCCGACGGTGCTCATCACCGTCAGCCCCGAGGTCTCGGCGCAGATGCGCCCGCCGCGCGCGCTCTACCCGAAGGGCTTCAAGATCGGCAATAGCCTCGGCCGCCCCGGCCTGCGCGACCTGCAACGCGCGGTGCTGCGTGACGCCCTGCGGCTGTTCACAGAGGACACGCGCCCCGGCGCCTTCGTCACGCGCGAATACCCCGAGTACGGCGAGCAGTACGAGCCGACGAGAGTGAAAGCCGGAAAGGCGTAAACCGTGAACCGTAAACTGTGACAAGTGGAAAGCCGTTCTTGCTTGTCACGGTTCACGGTTCACGGTTTACTGTTCACCTATGAAAACTATCGGAATCGCGACCGGGGGCGGCGACGCGCCGGGGCTGAACGCCGTCATCCGCGCAGCGGTGAAGACGGCCGTCGGCGAGTACGGCCTGCGCGTCATCGGCATCGAGGACAGCTTCGAGGGGCTGCTCGGCGAGACGCACGTGCGCGAGCTGAAGGCGTCCGACGTGCGGGGGCTTCTGCCGCGCGGCG